>NZ_JAMFLC010000001.1:0-525302 GCF_023501985.1 Nocardia sputi
GCAAGCTGACCGACAAAGCGCTGATCACCGCGCTGGCATCCTGTCGGCCCGACAAGACCGATCCGATCGCACGTGCGGTGCTCAGCGCGTTGAAAACCCTGGCGCGGCGTCACCGGTTCCTCACCACATGCCGCGCGAACGCCGCGTGAGCGCGCTCGTCGTACAGGACGAACCGCGCTTCCGACACCGCCGTCTCGGTGGCCCGAACCGTGTCGACGGCGATTCGGGCGCCGTCGTCCATCGGCCAGCCGAAGACGCCCGTCGAGATCGCGGGGAACGCGACGGTCCGCGCTCCCAATTCGTCCGCCACACGCAAGGATTCGCGATAGCAGGAGGCCAGCAGGGCGGAGCGGTCCTCGGTAGCCGACCACACGGGGCCGACCGTGTGGATCACCCACCGCGCTGGCAGGTGTCCCGCCGTGGTGGCGACCGCCGCCCCGGTCGGCAGTCCCCCGCCATAGTGGGACGCACGCAGCCTGCGGCAATCCGCCAGGATCTCCGGGCCACCGCGACGGTGGATCGCGCCGTCGACTCCCCCACCGCCGAGCAGCGACGAGTTCGCCGCGTTCACCACCGCGTCCACCTCTTGTTCGGTGATGTCGCCACGCACGAGCACCAGTTCGACCATGGTTGGCATTCTGCCCCGCGCACGGTTCGCGGCGCCGTGAGTCGGCCCGTCAGCGCGGTTGCGTCGTGCGGGCGAAGGCCGAGCCGACCGGCGGGTTCGCGCGGATCACGCCACGATCGTCCGGCTCTCCGCCATGGCGGCACGCGCACGGAACGTACGCCGATAAGCTTGCGGTGACACCCCGATCGACTCGACCAGGTGCTGCCGCAGCGAGGTCCCGGTGGCGAAACCGACCTCGCCCGCGATGCGATCGATGGTCAGGTCCGTGGTCTCCAGCAGGTGCCTGGCGCGGAAGACCCGCTGCTGGATCAGCCAGCGCCCCGGGCTCATGCCGACCTCGTCGCGGAACCTCCGGGCGAAGGTGCGCTTGCTCATCCGAGCCCGGACCGCCAGTTCGTCGACGGTCAGCGCAGAGCGCAAGTTCTCCAGCGCCCATTCCCGGGCCGTGGCGGTGCCCGCCGACGTCGCGGGCGGCACCGGCTGCTCGATGTACTGCGCCTGGCCGCCCTCGCGCCACGGCGGGACGACACAGCGGCGCGCGACCGCGTTCGCGACGGCACTGCCGTGATCGCGCCGCACCAAGTGCAGGCACACGTCCAGTCCCGCCGCCGCGCCCGCTGAGGTGAGGACGTCCCCGTCGTCCACGTAGAGCACGTCCGGGTCGAGACGCACCCGAGGGAAGGCGCGCCGGAACAGACCGGCCTGGTTCCAATGCGTGGTGGCCGGTCGCCCGTCGAGCAGGCCCGCGGCCGCGGCGACGAAGGCGCCGGTGCAGATCGCGACGATTCTGGCGCCCGGACGAATTTGCGCGAACGCGGCGAGCACCGGCTCCGGCAGCGTGCCGGAGACAGCCGTCGCTATATCGCAGGCCGGCAGCACGACGGTGTCGGCCTTCCGCAAGGCCCGGCTGTCGTGCGCGACGGCGATATCGAAATCGGCCGCGCTGCGCACCGGACGCCCGTCGACCGAGCAGGTGCTCACCTCGTATCTGCCCGCAGCGCTACCGAATACCCGATTCGGGATACCCAACTCGAAGGGATACACCCCATCCAATGCCAGCACGACCACTCGATGCAGTGCGGCCCCGTCCACCATGGCACGATCATATCGAAGAATGGCAATCGTGCCATTTCCCTCGCCGTTCACCCGGGGCAGGCTGACAGGCATGACCGACATCGACAGCACCGCCACCATGCGCGCGATCAGCCAGAACACCCTCGGCGGTCCCGAGGTGCTCACCGAAGTACGACTCCCGCAACCCGTCCCGGGGCCCAGCCAGATCCTGGTTCGCGTGCGCGCCGCCGGACTCAACCCGACCGATTGGCGCCACCGGGCCGACGCCGGACTGTTCCTGCCGGAGCCGCCGTTCGTCCTCGGCTGGGACGTCTCCGGCGAAGTGGTGGACACCGGCGTCGGCGTCACCCTGTTCCGGCCCGGCGACGAGGTGTTCGGAATGCTCCCCTACCCGCACGGCCACGGCTCCTGCGCCGAATACGTCGCAGGCCCGGCCCGCGCTTTCGCCCGCAAACCGGCCGTCCTCGACCACGCGCAGGCGGCGGCGATCCCGCTCGCGGGACTCACCGCCTGGCAGGCGCTGGTCGACACCGCCGAGCTCGGCGCGGGACAACGCGTGCTGATCCACGCCGCGGCGGGCGGCGTAGGCCACTTCGCGGTGCAGATCGCCAAGGCGCGCGGCGCCTACGTCATCGGTACGGCCAGCGCGCCCAACCATGCCTTCCTTCGTGGAATCGGCGCCGACGAGGTGATCGACTACCGCGACACCGATGTCGCCGAGGCGGTTCGCGACGTGGACGTGGTGCTGGACTCGATCGATGACGACAACAGCATTCGCTCGCTGCGCACCCTGCGCCCGGGCGGATTGCTGGTGACACTGCGCGCCCTCGGTCCGGCCGACCTCGCGGCCGAGGCCGACGCGCTCGGTGTCCGCGCGGTCCGCATGCTGGTCGAACACGATCACGCCGGTATGCGCGCCCTGGCCGGACTCGCCGAATCCGGCGCCCTGCGTCCCACGCTCGCGGGGTCTTTCCCGCTGGCGGATGCGGCGAAAGCGCATGCGCTGGGCGACACCGGGCGAACCGTCGGCAAATTGGTACTCACCGTGCCCTGAATCTGCCACGATCAGGGCGTTCGCGCTTCTACCATCCGAGGATGAGCAATGGTGCAAAAGCTGTCCTCGAAGGCGGGCCGCAGGACCTGCCCGCGCGCATCGTCCCGATCACCCCGCCCGGAGTGGAGTTGAAGGTCGCGTACCGGGGCGGATACGAGCATTTCAAGGTGACTCAGCGGGAACAGGACACCCCCCAAGGGCGACTGCGCGTGTACGAGTGGTGCGATCGTACGAAGATCGCCGAGTGAGCTCCGCCTTCCCGTTCCGGCGGCGGTGACGCGCCCCCTGGTCGCGAAGTTCTGACCGAATCCGACTCGCACAGCTATGGACAAAAGCGTAACCAAGCGGTTACGCTTTTGTCGTGGACAAGGTAGCCGGTGCGATCGCCGATCCGGTGCGCCGGGAGATCATGGAACTACTGATCAACGCCCGTCGCACCGCAGGAGAGATCGCCGGGCACTTCGAGATCAGTCGCCCCGCTGTCAGCCGGCATCTGCGGGTCCTGCGCGAAAGCGGGCTGGTACGCGACGAACTCGTCGGTAGAGAGCGTTTCTACGTGCTCGACACCGGACCGCTCTCGGCGCTCACCGAGTGGCTCGAGCGATTCCGGCAACCAGCTACCTGGGCACACCACCTCGACGCACTCGAAACCGAGGTGTACCGGGCCAGACGCGAGCGCCGCTCTGGTGACCAGTACACCATTCGGGAGGACACCGCGTAAGCGGTCAAGCCCGGAGGCGGCAGCGAAGCGTCACCACGCAGGGCCCGCTCACTCGAGAAAACAACACCGCGTGAGCGGTCGAACACAACGGCGGCAGCGCAGCGTCACCACGCACGGCCCCGCCGAATGGAGAAAGGACACCGCATGACCAAGCGACCCACCGGACAGCTGTTTCCCGCCGATACGGGCCGAGATCTGGTGCTGACCCGCACCTACCGCGCACCGATCGACGACGTCTGGGCCAGCGTCACCGAATCCGACCGCACCGCACGCTGGTTCGGACCGTGGGAGGGCGAGGCGGGCGCCGGACGAACCGTCAAAGTGCACTTGGCTTTCGAGGATGGGCAGCCGTGGATGGAGCTGCGCATCGATGCCTGCGAACCACCGCACCGCCTCGCTGTCTCCGCCATCGACGACCACGGTTGCTGGCGGCTGGACTTGGCGCTGCGCGAGACGGCGGGAACCACCGAGCTGCGCTTCACTCAACATCTGCTCACCGACACCGAGATCGCCCAGGTGCCGCATATCGGCCCCGGCTGGGAGTACTACCTGGACATGCTCGGGGCGGCCCGTGCGCAGAGCGACCGCCCCGATTTCGCGCACTACTATCCCGCCATGGAGGAGTACTACGCGCGATTGATCGACTAGTCGTCGAGCTGAGCAAGCACCTCGTCGGAGATGTCGACGTTGGTGTAGACGTTCTGCACGTCGTCGCTGTCCTCGAGGGCGTCCACGAGTTTGATCACCTTGCGGGCGCCGTCGGCATCCACCGCGACCGACACCGAGGGCTGGAAACCGGACTCGGCGGAGTCGTAGTCGATACCGGCGCCTTGCAGCGCGGTGCGCACCGCGATCAGATCCCCGGGCTCGCTGATGATCTCGAACGATTCACCGAGGTCGTTGACCTCCTCGGCGCCCGCGTCGAGCACGGCCATCAGCACGTCGTCCTCGGACAGACCGTTCTTCTCCAGGGTGACGATGCCCTTGCGGTGGAACAGGTAGGCCACCGAGCCCGGATCGGCCATGTTGCCGCCGTTGCGCGTCATCGCTACCCGCACCTCGCCCGCGGCCCGGTTGCGGTTGTCGGTGAGGCACTCGATCAGCACGGCGACGCCGTTGGGGCCGTAGCCCTCGTACATGATCGTCTGCCAGTCGGCGCCGCCCGCCTCTTCACCGCCGCCGCGCTTGCGGGCGCGCTCGATGTTGTCGTTGGGGACCGACGACTTCTTCGCCTTCTGGATGGCGTCGTACAGCGTCGGGTTGCCATCCGGGTCACCACCACCGGTCCGGGCCGCCACCTCGATGTTCTTGATCAACTTCGCGAACAGCTTGCCGCGCTTCGCGTCGATCGCAGCCTTCTTGTGCTTGGTGGTGGCCCATTTGGAGTGGCCGCTCATTCCCTACTTCCTTCAGGTCGATGGCACGTCTGGTCGTGTGTACGGTACCGGCACGGCCGGGCGGACAGTTTCCCCAGCCTACTCGGGCGTCCACCGGGGCCGTGCAAAGCGCCCGGCTTCGCGGCCTACTCCACCCCCGCGTGGCCGCGTGCGTCAAACCGAGCGGACGATCTCCACGAACATCTCGTGCACCCGCAGATCGCCGGTCACCTCCGGATGGAACGACGTGGCCAGGACATTGCCCTGCCGCACCGCGACGATCCGGCCCGCGGCGGGACCGTCCGGCACGGTGGCCAGCACGTCGACGCCCTCACCTGCCCGCTCCACCCACGGCGCCCGGATGAACACCGCTCGCACCGGACCGCCGGTCAGGCCGGCGAACGGCAGATCCGTTTCGAAGGAATCGACCTGACGGCCGAACGCGTTGCGACGCACCGTCATATCGATTCCCGACAGGTGCCGGGCGTCCGGGCGGGTGTCGAGCACCTCCGAGGCCAACAGGATCATGCCCGCGCAGGAACCGAACGCGGGCATCCCGTCGCGCAGCCGGGCGCGCAGCGGCTCCAGCAGCTCGAAGGCCTCCAGCAGCTTGCTGATCGCCGTCGACTCCCCGCCGGGCAGCACCAGCGCGTCCACCGCGGCGAGCTCCGACTCGCGCCGCACCAGCACGGGCTCGGCGCCACAGCGCTCGAGCGCGGCGACGTGCTCCCGGACGTCGCCTTGCAGCGCGAGCACACCGACAGCGGGACGGGAGCGCGTCTGTCCGGTGTCGGCGTCGGGCGCGGCGACCGAGGTAGCGTTCACGCTGGAAAGCTTACGAGCCGTGCCGATGTGGGCCTGCTCACGGTCGCCGTCCGGTGCGCGACGGCGGTCGCCGCGGCCGAGCGGTCAGCCCTCGCGCAGCGTGCGGATGAGACCTTCCTGGACTACGGCCGCGACCAGCGTGCCCTCCCGGGTGAAGATCTTGCCGCCGGTGAGGGCGCGACCGAAGCCCGCCGACGGCGACGACTGGTCGTAGAGCAGCCACTCGTCGGCGCGGAACGGGCGCAGGAACCACATCGCGTGATCGAGCGAGGCGTTCTGGGTGGGATCGTCGGGATGGATGACCTTCGAGGAGCCCAGCAGCGTCATATCGCTCATGTAGGCGAGGGTGCACACGTGCACCAGCGGGTCGTCGGGCAGCAGGTGCCGGTAGCGGAACCACACCTGCTGCTGGGAGACCACGCCATCGCGGCGGGACACGTCCTCGTGCGGGACCATGCGGATGTCCCAGTGCTCCCACTCGCGCATTTCCCACAACCGTTCGGGGCTCATCGTGGTGCTCGCGTCGGGGAGGTCTTCCGGCATCGGGACCTCGGGCATGACGTCCTGGTGCTCGGGGCCCTGGTCACCCACGTGGAACGAGGCCGACATGGTGAAGATCGCGGCGCCGTCCTGGATGCCGGTCACGCGCCGGGTGCAGAACGAGCGGCCGTCCCTGATGCGCTCGACCTGGTAGACCGTCGGCTCCTGCGGATTGCCCGGACGCAAGAAGTAACCGTGCAACGAGTGCACCTGGAACCGCGGTTCCACCGTCCGCACCGCGGACACGAGCGCCTGGCCGGCAACCTGGCCGCCGAACGTGCGCGGAAGCTGGGTCTTGGTGGACGCGCCACGGAAGATGTCCCGCTCGAGCCGCTCTATCTCCAGCGCCTCTTCGATTGTCGCCATGCGCTGAGATTATCCCGGCCACTGATGGGGGCGCCGTCCGGCCGCCGGTGAACGCTCGGCAACATGTGCGCTCCCTGGCCGCCCAGGGGTCGCGATTTGCTGAGATGGACGGGTGCCACGCTTCCTGCCGATCACCCGCGACGGCCTTGTCGAGCAAGTGATCCAGCCCGTCCTGACCGCGCGCTCGCACACGGTGATCGCCGTCGACGGTGCGGACGCCGCCCAGCCCGCGGCCCTCGCCGACCGGATCGTCGAGGCGCTGCGCGACGCGGGCCGGTCCGCCGAGGTGGTCTCCCTGCACGACTACGTGCGACCTGCCTCACTGCGCATGGAGTTCGGCCGCACCGACGAGATGTCCTATCGCACAGCGTGGTTCGACTACGCCGCGCTGCGCCGCGAAGTGGTCGACGCGCTGCGCGGGCACGGCCGGTGGCTGCCCGCGCTCTGGGACGAAGCAGCCGACCGCTCCGCGCGCGCCGCGATCCGCACGGCGCCGCCCGCGACCACGATCGTCCTCGCGGGTCCGATGCTCGCGGGCCGACACCTCGCAGTCGACGTGAGCCTCCGCCTGGACCTGTCCGAAGCCGCGCTCCGCCGCAACACTCCGCCCGATGCGCAGTGGACCATCCCCGCCCTGCTGCGGCACGACGCCGAGAACCCGTACACCCCGGATTTCTTCGTCCGTTGGGACCACCCTGATCGCCCTGCGCTTCGAATCGACAGTCCGGCGAGCTAGGGCACCCTCCCTTCCTAGCAGTTCTCGGGATAATAGTCAGCGAACCGGTGTGTGATCGATCGGACTTTGATAGTTAGATGCGCATAGGAACGTAGCCATATGTGATTCTGGGGGTGACAAGCGTTCACCGGGCTGCCTTCGCCCCGCCGTTGCATCCGAATGCTGAATTCAACGCCTGCCGGTGACGATGACCCACATCCCATCGTCTGCTCGAGCTCTCCCCACTCCGCCTGTCCAGGCGTCAGACCAGGCGATGCCCGCCGTCGACGTGCAGGACAGTGCCGGTGATGAAGGGATTGCGCATCACGCCGAGCATTGCCTGCGCGATATCGGAGGGACGACCGATACGTCCGACGGGCAGGCGCACCGCGAGCTGCCGATGGCGTTCGGTCTTCGCGGCGCCCGCGATGGTGTCCCAGATCGGGGTGTCGACCCACCCTGGTGAGACCACGTTGACACGGACCGGACCGAGTTCGAGGGCCAGAGCGTAGGCCAGTGAGGCGAGGGCGCCGTTGACGGCCGCCACCATGGCGCCGCCGGGGGCGGGCCGGTACGCCGCGACGCCGGAGGTGAACGTCACCGAGCCGCCGGGTACCACACGAGCGTGCTTGGCGAGCAGAGTGGGGCCGATCAGCTTGGCGGAGACGAGGTTTCGGGCCAGGTCGGCGTCGAACCGGGCCAGCGGCTGGTAGGCGCCGGTGACGTCGGCCGCCGTGGTGACGACGTGATCGACCGGCTCTGGATCGGCGAACAAACGCTCGAGGTCGGCTTCGCTGGTGATGTCCGCGACGACCGAGCGCACCGTGCCCGGTCCCTTGGGCAGGGTGCGCTCCGCCGAGGCGAGCCGCTCGGCGGAACGGCCCGCGATGGTGACCTCCGCGCCCTCGGCGACGAGCGCGGCCGCCAGCGCCAGGCCCATGCCTGAGCTGCCGCCCACGATGACCACACGTTCGGATGTCGTACTGCTCGAAGTCATGGCCCCAGCCCACCATCGCCGTGGGTCGAGCGTCCATGGAGCACTTCCGAATACGGCTTAGCCGCCGACTAACACCGCAGGCAGCGAATGGACTCGGCCCGGCACCCGCGACGGCGCCGATATCACCGCCCCACGCGCCGGGCCGATTCCGACTCTCAGGGGACGCAGGCCGGGGATTGCTGATTCAGGTTGGCCAGCGCCTGGCAGGCCCAGGCCTTCTGGACCTTCCACTTGCCCCCGTCCAGGACGAACGGAACGTCGACCGGGTTCTCCTGCCCGTTGATGGTGAACTTGGCCTGTGCGCTGACGCTGTCACCGAAGACGGTCACACCTGTCACCACTGCCGTGGCGTTGGCCTGACGGAACGCGTCGGCCAGCCGGTTGGGCAGCGCCGGGTCGGCTTCGATGCCCTGCACGGATTCGAGCTTCTGCTCATTCGGCACCGTGGGGTCGAGGGCCCGCTGCAACAGGGCGTTGAGTTCGTCGACGGTGGGCGGGGCAGGTGTACTCCCGGTCGGCGAGGCGGCAGCCGTGGTGCGGGTCGCCGTGGGCGAGTCGCTCGCGTCGTCGCCGCAGGCGGCGAGGCCGAGGGCGGCCGCGAAGGCCAGGCTCGCGACTGCGATACGTCCGGTCGTGGGAAGCTTCAACTGTTCGTCCTTTGCGCTCGGATCTTTCCGACGGTGAGAGGGCGCGTGGCCGGGATGGCCATCGAATGGCGAAGCTACTGAGCGTGATTGTGGGAACCATGAGGCGACCTTTTGGTCGCCATGAGAGTCGAACCTAGCATCGGAAGCGGTACGAGCGGCCTATTCCGCCAGCAGTTCGCGTGCGAGGGCGGCGATCAGCACCCCGACGGCCGGATCGCGCACCACTGCGCGCCAGGCGACGGCGTAGGTCACCACCAGCGGCGCGCCGCGTAGCGGCCGCCAGACCAGACCGGGTAGTCCATCCGCACGCGAGGAGCTGAGCCCGATCACGTCGGGCCGTGACGGCAGGACCGCGAGCATCTGCGCATGCCCCATCGCGCTGTCGCTGAGCCGCACTCCGGCGCCGTGGTCGGAGAGCGCGCGCAGCAGCGAATCGTGCAGACCGGCAGCGGACTCACGCGCGAACAAGATCAGCTCCTGCCCGCTGAGATCCGCCGGATCGAGCAGCGCCGCGCCCGCGAGCGGATGCCGCGCCGACATCACAACGCCCAGTTCCTCACGGGCGACCGGGCGCTGCGCGAAGCGTTCGGGCAGGTTCACCGGTGTGCGGACCAAGGCGAGATCGACTTCGTCGTCATCGAGCAAGCGCACCTGATCGGCGGTGGTCCCGCCGGTGAGGACCAGGCGGGCGCCGGGCAGCGCGGCGGTGAGCAGGCTGCCGATGCGCGTGGGCAGCCAGGGCGGGACACCGTTCAGCAAACCCAGGCGCACCACCGGGGCGCCCGCGGCGGCAGCGCGCCTCGTTTCCCGGACCGCCTCGTCCATCGCGCGCAGCACGGTCTTGCCGGTGCGCAGCAGCACCGCACCCGCGGCCGTCAGCTCCACGCGCGGCTCCCGGACCAGCAGTGGACCGCCCAGTTCCCGTTCCAGCACCTTGATCTGCTGGCTGAGTGTGGGCGTCGAGATGAACAATCGCTCCGCGGCCCGGCGGAAGTGCAGCTCCTCCGCCAGGACCACGAAGTACCGCAACTGCCGCAACTCCACGCGGCAGACGCTACCGGCCCGCGATCACCAACCGCGCTCGGCCAGGCGGTGCGGCTGGGCGATGTCTTCGACGTTGATGCCGACCATGGCCTCGCCGAGCCCGCGTGACACCTTGGCCAGCACATCGGGGTCGTCGTAGAAGGTGGTGGCCTTGACGATGGCGGCGGCGCGCTGAGCCGGGTTGCCGGACTTGAAGATGCCCGACCCCACGAACACGCCCTCGGCACCGAGCTGCATCATCATCGCCGCGTCGGCGGGGGTGGCGATACCGCCCGCGGTGAACAGCACGACCGGCAGCTTCCCGGTCTCGGCGATCTCCCGGACCAGCTCGTAGGGAGCCTGCAGTTCCTTGGCCGCGACGAACAACTCGTCCTCGGGCAGCGACGACAGCCTCCGGATCTCCTGCCGGATCTTGCGCATGTGTGTGGTCGCGTTGGACACGTCACCGGTGCCGGCCTCGCCCTTGGAGCGAATCATGGCCGCCCCCTCGGTGATTCGGCGCAGCGCCTCGCCGAGGTTGGTGGCGCCGCAGACGAACGGCACGGTGAAGTTCCACTTGTCGATGTGGTTGGCGTAGTCGGCGGGGGTGAGCACCTCGGACTCGTCGATGTAGTCCACGCCGAGGCTCTGCAGGATCTGCGCTTCCACGAAGTGGCCGATACGGGCCTTGGCCATGACCGGAATGGAGACCGCGGAGATGATGCCATCGATCATGTCCGGATCACTCATGCGGGACACGCCGCCCTGGGCGCGGATGTCGGCGGGCACGCGCTCCAGCGCCATCACCGCGACCGCGCCGGCGTCCTCGGCGATCTTGGCTTGCTCCGGCGTGACGACGTCCATGATCACCCCGCCCTTGAGCATCTCGGCCATGCCGCGCTTCACGCGGGCGGTGCCGACGGTCTGGGTGGTCTCGGGCGTGGTCACGGCAAACTCCTCCAGGCATGTGCGCCAATCGATCGCTCGGATGCGAACGCCACGATTCTAGGCGGCCGGGAAAGGCCACTTGATAGCCAGTTGGAGTGGACTGGCCTGGTGTGATCTCGGTTATTGGCGCCCCTACGCCGGGAGGGCTCGGCAGCCGTGCCGTCCCGGCGACGCACTGGCCTGCCCGGCCGCCGCCGGGCGGCGGGTCACAGCGGGCCGACCACCAGCAAATGTGCCCAGTACTCCGCGGCCGCCGGGCCGATCAGCGGCAACAGGAAATCGAACAGCAGGTACGACATGAAGCAACTACCTCCACAACCGAGCAGGAACGGCCCCGCCGTCAGCAGAACCACGACGCCGAAAACGCATGCGCCCCTGACAGCACTACCCTCTGGCGTCTCGAATCATCGCGACGGTATCACGATCGTGAAACACATCACAGGTTCTCGCGCCCGTCAGCGGATGGAGCGGACCTCGGGATCAGCGGTGCCCGACGCCGCCTCGGCCGCTTCGGCGAGCAGCTCATCGAGGTGATACGGGTACACGGTCTCACCGCCGCGATCCAGCGCGACGATGTCGGCTGCGGTGCACCATTTGTGGCCGGTGATGGAACGACGTTCGATCGCGGTCGGATTCGCCGCGTAGGGTTCGAAACCACGCACCCGCAGCGCGAAGAACAGCTCCTCGGACCGGATCAGCTCGCCGTTGAAGGGAAATACCGCGACCCGCCGCCAGAGCGGCCCGCGCAGATCGGCCGGGTCGGCGCGGCACCCGGTCTCTTCGTACAGTTCCCGCACCGCCGCGACGCGCAGGCTCTCCCCCGGCTCCACGCCGCCGCCGACGGTGAACCAGAACGACACCTCCGGCGTCTTCGGGTCGTTGCCGCGCATCAGCAGGGTCCGGTCGTTCTCGTCGAACAGCACGATCCTCGCGGTGGTACGAATGGTGTCCACCGCCAGGCCGGTCGATGCCGCGGGAGTGGCGCGCTCGGTGATCTCGAAGTACGACGGCAGCGGGGCGGTGCCCCCGAGGTGCAGGACGCGGACCGGACGCCGCGTGCGCAGCGCCAGCGTGTCGCGCACGGCGTCGTTGTGGAAGCGGCGGGCGATCAGCACCCGGGCCTCGGCGTCGGCCAGTTCGGCGACCAACTGTGGGCGCAGCGTGCCGATATCGACCGCCGACAGCGCGGAGGACAGCTGGTTCTCCACCGTCTCCCGCTCGGCGCGACCGGCGCGCTCGGCGCGGTCGGCCAGCGACGAGAGGTTTCTGGCCTGCTCCGACCGGGCCGGATCGGACACCGGCCCCGCGATCGCCATGGCCACCGACCGAGCCACCACCGCCCGCCTGGCCAGAGCCGCGTCGAGTGCCTGCCAGGATTGATCGGACCGCACGTGCAACCGGTCCAGTCGGTTGGCGGTGGAGTAGGCCCACAGACCGATCGCGACGATCACCGCGGCGATCAGCGCGAGAACGAGAACGGTGGTCGCGGAAAAGGTGATCATCCGGCGGCCCGCACTCTCGTGTCGCCGATGGTCACCGTCTCGTAGACACGCAAGATCTGTTCGGCCACCACCGGCCAGTCGTACTCGCCGACCACCTGCGTCGCGGTACGCACCAGAGCCTCCCTGCGCACCTCGTCGGTGAGCACGGCGTGCAGCGCGGCGGCCAGGGCCGCCGGGTCGCCGACCGGGACCAGCATGCCCGCCGTACCGTCACGCAGCACCCGGCGGAAGGCGTCCAGTTCGCTGGCCACCACCGCGGTGCCTGCGGCCATCGCCTCGATCAGAATGATGCCGAAACTCTCGCCGCCGAGGTTGGGCGCGACGTACACGTCCGCGCTCCGCATCGCCGAAGCCTTCTCCTCGTCGGACACCTGGCCGAGGAAGCGCAGGTGAACGGACAGCTCACCCGCTTCGCGGCGCAACCGGTCCTCGTCCCCGCGGCCGACGATCAGGATCTCGACATCGGGATGCTTGCGCACCAGCTCGGGAAGCGCGCCGAGCAGCACCTCCATGCCCTTGCGCGGCTCGTCGTAACGCCCCAGGAACAGCACCGTCCCCCCTGGGCGCGGGTACCCCGGCAGCATCGGCGCCCGAGCGAACGCCGGGACGTCGACGCCGTTGGGTATCTCCACCGCGTCCGAGCCCAGCGCTTCGACCTGCCACCGTCGCGCCAGCTCGGAAACGGCGATACGGCCGGAGATCTTCTCGTGATACGGCCGCAGCACGCCCTGAAAAGTACTCAGCACCAACGATTTCGTCGTCGAGGTGTGGAAAGTCGCCACGATCGGGCCCTCGGCGATCTTCAGCGCGAGCATGGACAGGCTCGGCGCGTTCGGCTCGTGGATGTGCAACACGTCGAAGTCGTTGCCGTCGATCCACCGGCGAATCCTGGTGTAGGCCATGGGCCCGAAGGACAATCTGGCCACCGACCCGTTGTAGGGGATCGCCACCGCGCGGCCGGCCGAAACCACGAACTCCGGCAGCGGGGTCTCGTCGGACGCGGGCGCCAGAACGCTCACCTTGTGTCCGCGTTCGATGAACACCCGCGCCAGCTCGACCACATGCGCCTGCACCCCGCCGGGGACGTCGAAGGAATAGGGGCAGACCATGCCGATCTTCATGGCGATACGTCTCCCTGCTCGGCTTTGAGCCCCGCCTGCGCGGCGGCGATCATGGCGCGCCGCCGGGGCGAGAGATCGCTCTCCCACAATGGTTGCAGCATGTGCCAATCCGCGGGGTGCTCGGCGATATTCGCTGCGAAGCGGTCCGCCAGCGCCTGGGTAGCCGCGGCCACCCCGACGGAAACGTCCAGCGGCGCCTCGGTTTTCAGGCCCCAGTTCTCGCGGCCGTCGGTATCGACCTCGAACCACGCGTGCACCGGAATCAACGCGGCTCCCGTCTCGGCGGCCAATTTCGCCGCGCCCGCGGGCATCCAGGTGCGCTCACCGAAGAACTGGACGGGGACGCCCTTGCCGGTGAGGTCGCGTTCACCCATCAGGCACACGATCTTGTTCTGCCGCAGGCGCGCCGCCAACTGGACGAACGGCGGTTGCTCGCCACCAGTCAGCGGGAAGACCTCGAAGCCGAGACTCTCCCGGTAGGCTACGAACCGCTCGAACAGCGATTCGGGCTTCAGTCGCTCGGCCACGGTGGAGAATGCCCCGTAGTGCTGCACGAGCCAGACACCCGCCATATCCCAGTTGCCGGAGTGCGGCAGCACGAGCACCACGCCTCGCCCCTCCTTCAGCGCGGCGTCCAGGTACGGCAACCCGTCGACGAAGTAGTCGATCGTGGAATGGTCCATCGCGGGCAGCCGGAACGCCTCCCGCCAGTACCGCGCGTACGACCGCATGCTGGCGCTGATCAGCTCGTCCGGCACGTCGGCGGGGAGCACGCCGAGCACGCGCGCCAGGTTGCGGCGCAACTGGTTCGGCGGGCCGCCCGCGTGGAACTCCCGATTGGCGCGGCGGGCCGCTTGGTCCCCGCCCCACTCGAACAGCCGCCGTGCCGTCGGCTCCGGCAGCGCACGCACCAGCCGCCAGCCCGCCGCGTATCCGGTGGCGGCGAGCCGCTCCCCGATGGTCATTCGCACTCCCGCGCTGCCGGTCCACACTCCGTCGTCACGAATGCCCCGACGCCACCATCGATCGGTCGGCGTCCGTACCTGGGTGAGATCACGACGGAAGTCCTGTGGTGCCCGGGGTTCCCGCGCTCGGGCTCTGCGGCTGCCCTGCCGGGATCACGGTGCGCGCACCCGGCGAGTTGCGCACCGCCAGCACCCGCTGCACGACGGTGACGATGCTGAGCACGGCGAGGATCCACATAGCCACGTGCACGGCGTAGGTGAGCCACTCGATGCCCCAGTAGCCGCCGATCCCGGTGAACCCCGCTCCCACCAGAACGATGATCAGCCGGTCGGGCCGCTCGATGAGGCCCCCGTCCGCGGACAGTCCGCTGGCCTCGGCGCGCGCCTTGGCGTAGGAGATCACCTGCGAAGTCACCAGGACGACGAGCGTCGCGGCGAACAGCGGTTTGTGCTGCTCGTGGAAGACTGCCCACCAGGCCAGCCCGGCGAAGATGGCGCCGTCGGCCAGCCGGTCGCAGGTGGCGTCCAGTACCGCGCCGTATTTCGTGCCGCCGCCGCGAGCTCTGGCCATGGCACCGTCGAGCATGTCGAACATGACGAACAGCCAGATCACCATGGTTCCCCAGAACAGGTGTCCGGTCGGGAAGAGCGTGACCGCTGCGGCGATGGAGGCAGTGGTGCCGATCAGCGTCATGGCGTCGGGAGTGAGTCCCGTGCCGACCAGTGCGCGGCCCAGCGGAGCCGTCGCTTTGGCGAACGTCTCGCGGCCGAAGAAGCTCAGCACGGCAACTCCGCCCGGGCGCTCATCTACGCCTCCTTCCAGGCCGCCGACAGCAGCGCCCTGGTCTCCCGCAGCAGTTGCGGCATGACCTTCGCCCCGCCGATGACGGTGATGAAATTCGCGTCACCGCCCCAGCGCGGCACGATGTGCTGGTGCAGGTGGTCGGCGAGCGACCCACCCGCTACCCCGCCGAGATTCAGCCCGACATTGAACCCGTGCGGCCGCGACACCTTCTTCATGACCCGGATCGCCTGCTGGGTGAAAGCCATCAGCTCGGCGCTCTCCGCCTCGGTGAGATCCTCGAGGTTCGCCACCTTGCGGTAGGGCACCACCATCATGTGCCCCGGATTGTAGGGGTACAGGTTGAGCACGGCGTACACCAGCTCACCCCGGGCGATGACCAGTCCGTCCTCGTCGGACATCTTCGGGATGTCGGTGAAGGGATGGCCGGTCGAATCCTTCGGGCCCGTGGCAGCCTCCGCGATGTAGGACATCCGGTAGGGCGTCCACAGCCGCAGCAGCCGGTCCGGTTCCCCGGCGCCGGTGTCCACGATGCTGCCCGGCTCGGCCGAGGTCGCGTCCAGATCCGCGAGCCCGTCCGGCACCGTACGCTCGGTCATGCCGTGTCCCTCCCCCTCCGGGACTGACCGCTCATGCTGTAACTCCTGGCGGCACGAGCGGGGCCCTGCGTGGTCACGCTGCGCTGCCGCCTCCGGGACTGACCGCTCATGCTGTAACTCCTGGCGGCACGAGCGGGGCCCTGCGTGGTCACGCTGCGCTGCCGCCTCCGGGACTGACCGCTCATGCCGGGTCCCCACCCTTGTTCGTTGATCGAATCTCGAACCCCTCGGCCGTCGGTGACGCGTTCTCCCGGTGGGCGATCCACGCGACGATGGTGGCCACCGCGTCGTCGACCGGCACACCGTTGACCTGGGTGCCGTCCCGGAAGCGGAAGCTCACGGCGTTCGCGTTCACGTCGCGCTCACCGGCCAGCAGCATGAACGGCACCTTCTGCGCGGTGTTGTTGAAGATCTTCTTCTGCATCCGGTCGTCGCTACGGTCCACCTGCGCGCGAACGCCCTCGTCCTGCAACTGCTCGATCACCCGGTCCAGGTGCGGGGCGAACGCTTCCGCGACCGGGATGCCCACCACCTGCACCGGCGAGAGCCAGGCCGGGAACGCCCCCGCGTAGTGCTCGGTGAGCACGCCGAAGAATCGCTCGATCGAGCCGAACAGGGCGCGGTGGATCATGACCGGCCGCTGCTTGGTGCCGTCGGAGGCGGTGTACTCCAGGTCGAAGCGCTCGGGCAGGTTGAAGTCCAGCTGGATGGTCGACATCTGCCAGGTGCGGCCCAGCGCGTCCTTGGCCTGCACGGAGATCTTCGGGCCGTAGAAAGCGGCGCCGCCGGGATCGGGCACCAGCTCGAGACCGGAGGCCGAGGCGACCTTGGACAAGGTTTCGGTGGCCTCCTCCCAGATCTCCTCGGAGCCGACGAACTTCTTCGGGTCCTTGGTGGACAGTTCGAGGTAGAAGTCGTCGAGGCCGTAGTCCTTCAGCAGATCCAGCACGAACCGCAGCGTGTCGGTCAGCTCGCTGTGCATCTGCTCTTTGGTGCAGTAGATGTGCGCGTCGTCCTGGGTCATGCCGCGCACCCGGGTCAGGCCGTGCACCACGCCGGACTTCTCGTAGCGGTAGACCGAGCCGAACTCGAACAGCCGCAGCGGCAGCTCCCGATACGACCGGCCGCGGGCGCGGAAGATCAGGTTGTGCATCGGGCAGTTCATCGGCTTGACGTAGTAGTCCTGGCCGGGCTTGCGAACGGTGCCGTCCTCGTTGAGTTCGGCGTCCAGGTGCATCGCGGGGAACATGCCGTCGCGGTACCAGTCCAGGTGGCCGGAGACCTCGAACAGGTGGCCTTTGGTGATGTGCGGGGTGTTGACGAACTCGTAACCCGCCGCCACATGCCTGCGGCGCGAGTACTCCTCCAGTTCCTTGCGGATGATCCCGCCCTTGGGGTGGAACACCGGAAGGCCGGAACCGAGTTCGTCGGGGAAGCTGAACAGGTCCAGCTCCAGACCCAGCTTGCGGTGGTCGCGGCGCTCGGCCTCGGCGAGCAGGTGCAGGTGTTCGTCGAGCGCCTCCTGCGACTCCCAAGCGGTGCCGTAGATGCGCTGCAGGTCCTCGCGGCTCTGGTCGCCGCGCCAGTACGCGGCCGAACTGCGGGTGAGCTTGAAGGCCGGGATGAACTTGGTGGTCGGAATGTGCGGGCCGCGGCACAAATCGCCCCAGATCTTCTCTCCGGTGCGCGGATCCAGGTTGTCGTAGATGGTCAGCTCTTTGCCGCCGACCTCCATGACCTCCGGGTCATCGATCCCGGACTTGTCACTGATCAGCTCGAGCTTGAAGGGCTCCGCGGCCAGCTCGACCCTGGCGTCGTCGACCTCGACCACCCGGCGGGAGAACCGCTGCGCGCCTTTGACGATCTTCTTCATCCGCGATTCGAGCTTGGCCAGATCCTCGGGGGTGAACGGCCGCTCGACGCGGAAGTCGTAGTAGAACCCGTCCTTGATGTAGGGGCCGATGCCCAGCTTCGCTCCGGGGAACTCCTGCTGCACCGCCTGGGCGAGCACGTGCGCGGCGGAGTGGCGGATGACGTTGCGGCCGTCGTCGGTGTTCGCCGCCACCGGCTCCACGTCGACGTCCTCGTCCGGGGTCCAGGACAGGTCCTTGAGTTCACCGTCGGCCCGGACGACGACGACGGTTTCCGGGCCCTTGGTGGGTAGTCCCGCCTCGCGCACCGCGGCGCCCGCCGTCGTCCCGGCCGGCACCCGGACGAGGGCGACTGGGCTGATGGGGGCTGAGGTGGTCACGGCTGCGCTCTCCTTGGCGTTCTCGTGTGCGGGAGGGGTCCCGCTGGACGGTGGCCGATCGCATGTTCGCCCGGCGCGACCATGCTACTGTCCCGCCGCGCTCGCCCGCGCCTCCGGGTTTTAGGCCGTACCGGTCAGGTGGCGTGGGGTTTGCGTCCGAGTCCCCTCCGTGACGCTCGAGTTACGGGCATATGCGGCGAGTTACCCGTATGTGCAGGAGTTCAGTTGTCCCCGGCAGTACGTCAGCCCCCGGCGGCTAGGTCCGCGAGCAGTGCCGTTCGTTCGGCGGCCGGGCGTTTCGGGCAGCTCGTGCACATCTGGCAGCCGGGGACCTCGAACACCAGGCAGCAGGAGATGCGCCGGACGAAGGTGCGCCCGCCGATTTCGACGAACCGCGGTGCAGGCAGTTTGCCACCGATGTCGATGGCCAGCCGTGCGCCTGCGTCCGGCGAACCGGCATCCAGCGCCCGGTTGCCGATCGCATCGGTGGTGATCGCCCACAGGGCGGGGACTGCGGCACCGGACACCTCGGCGACCGGCGTGATCACGGCGGCGAGCGTCTCACGCAGCACCGCGGCGCTGCCTGCCCGCGGACCATCGTTCGCCGGGATGCGCACCCGCTCGACACCACCGTCCGGGCGCACCTCGCACTCCATCCGATCCAGGGCGGGTTCGGGGGCGTGCTCGTCGTAGGCGTAGGCGCGCGCGATCTGCTCCACCAGAGCGGAGGCCACCATGCACCACCACAGCGTGCCCGCGATGCGCGGCGACGTGGTCCCCCAGGAGTGGCCCATTTCCGCGATCCGCGCGGCCAGCCAGTCCGGCTGGGTGAGCATGCGCCCTGCGACGGTGGTCACCGCTGCAGGGGGCTGCGCAGCCATTCCCATTCCACTCCGATCCAACTACCGACCAGCCCGAAGGTTCCCAGAATCCACAGCGTCGCGACGACCAACGCCGCGGTGCCGATCGCACCTGCCACCTGCACGGCCCGCCCCTGGCCGGAGTACCAGGCCATCAATTGCCGGTATCGGTCCCGTAGCCAGGTCAATACGCGGTGCGCCCAAGCGAATTCGGTGGCCAGGATGCCGAGCCCCGCGAACACGATCGCCCAGCCGGGACCGGGATAGGGGATCGCGAGAACGCCGACCGCGAGCACGGCGACACCGACCACCGCGACCACGATCCGGTAGGCGAGATACAGGGTAGGCCGTCGTTCGAGCCCGGCGCGGAAGGCGCGCCAGCGGGTCGGCCGGTCGGCAGAGCTCGTTTCCAGATCTGCGGTCACGTTCCCCAGGGTACGAGCAATCCGGCCCACCGAATCCCGCTCCACGCCCCCGGACACGGTGATCCCGCCCGGGCGGCGGGCCGCCCGGGCGGGATCACCGGTCGATCACACCAGTTCGCGAGCGGGCTGATGTCCCGCGTCATCGATGTGCGCGATCCCGTTCTCGGTCACCTCGACGACCCGGGCACTGGCGATGTCGAAGAACAGGCCCGACACCGTGACGCCGCGCTCGGCGATCGCCTTGCGCACCGCGGGGTGCCGGTGCAGCAGTTCGAGCTGCACCGCGACGTTCACCATGGCCAGCTGATCGACCTCACCGAAGCCGGCTTCCCGAGCCGCCGCCGCCACCGGATGGCCCGCGCGGAACCGCTCGAGGCTCGGCTGCGCGTGGGCGAGCCAGGCGTCCACGCCGGGGACCTGGGCGCCGGTGTGCAACGCCTTCATCGCACCGCAGGAGGAATGCCCACAGACCACGATCGAGCGGACGTTCAGCTGTTCGAGCGCGAACACCAGCGCGGCCTCGACCGACGCGTCACCTTCTGCGGGAGCGAGGTTGCCCACGTTGCGCACGGTGAACAAGTCGCCCGGCCCGCTGTTGGTGATGATGTTCGGCACGATCCGCGAGTCCGAGCAGGTCAGGAAGAACGAATCCGGGTCCTGCCTGTCGCGCAACTCGTCCAGGTGCGGCCGCACGACGTGCGCGTGGCTGCGGTGGTAGGCCGCGACGCCTGCCGCGACCGGGTTCTTGTGCCCCTCGTCGCGGCGCCACGGGCCGAGGATGTCGTCCCAGACCGAGCGCGCGAAGCTCCGCGCCGGCGGTTTGGCCGTGGCCTGGGCCATTCTGGCCCCACCGATCTCCACGAAGTCGACGCTGCCTCCGCTGTTCACCTGCTGGCGGGCGAACTCCTCGACCGCCTCGAATGCCGCGTGATCGAGGAAGTCGACCGTCATCTCCACCGTGACGTCGGCTCCCGCGGGGATCTTCGCGAACTGCGCCGACAGTTTCGGCAGCGCGAGGAAGGTGGCCGAGCCGTCGATGGTGATCAGCCAGCGCTGCGTGCCCGGGATCTGTTCGGCTTTGACCGCCACCCGGACCACCCGCCACAGCAGCAGGCCGAAGGCCAGGCCGAGGCCGATCAGCACGCCCTCCAGCAGGTTCAAGAACACCACACTGAGCACCGTGACGACGTAGACCAGCAGGTCACCGGTGCGTTGGGCCAGTTTGATGTGGGCCAGCTTGACCAGCTGGGTGCCGATCACGATGAGGAGACCGGCCAGGGCGGCCTTCGGGATCTGCTCCACTACCGAGACCAGGGCCACCGAGAACACCAAGAGCCAGACTCCGTGCAGTACCGCGGAGGCGCGGCTGTGTGCGCCCGCCGTCACGTTGGTGGCGCTGCGCACGATCACGCCGGTGACCGGCAGACCGCCGAGCAGGCCGGACAGCACGTTCGCCGAGCCCTGGCCGATCAGCTCCCGGTCGAAGTCGGTGCGCTTGCCGGTGTGCATCTTGTCCACCGCCACCGCGGACAGCAGGCTCTCCACGCTGGCGATCAGGGCGATGGTGATGATAGCCAGGACCAGAGCCGACCAGTTACCACTGGGCAGCGCGGGCAGGCCGATGGCGTCGAACAGCGAGCCGTCGAGCACGATGCGCTCGGCGCCGAGCGGCAGGACCAGCGACAACACCGTGCCCACGAGCACCGCGGCGAGCGGCCCCGGCACCACGCGAATCCTGGCGGGCAGGTACTTCCAGCCGACCATGATCGCGATCACGACCGCGCCGATCAACGCGCCGCCGCCGTGCAGGGACATCAGCTGTCCGGGCAGCTCGATGATGTTCCGCCAGGCCGAACTGTGCGAGGAACCGCCGAGCAGCACATGGATCTGTTGCAGCGCGATCGTGATGCCGATACCGGCGAGCATCGCGTGCACCACCACGGGCGCCACGGCGAGCGCCGCTCTGGCCACACGGCTGAGCCCGAGCAGAATCTGCAGGACACCCGCTGCCACGACGATGAAACAGGTGAGGCGCCAACCGAATTGGTCGATCGTCTCGGCCACGACGACGGTGAGGCCCGCGGCAGGGCCGCTCACCTGGAGTACCGAGCCACCGAGCAGCCCGACGACGATGCCGCCGACGATGGCGGCGATGAGCCCCGCGGCGACGGGGGCTCCGGAAGCGATCGCGATGCCGAGCGAAAGCGGCAGCGCGACAAGGAAAACCACGATGGAGGCGGGCACATCGTGGCGCAGGATATCGGTGAAGCGGTCGGACCGCGGTCCGGAACTGCGGCCCGGGCCCGCCGGTGCGGGCATTGACAGTGGCGGGGCTAAATCGTGATCGATAGCCATGACTCTCCTTCGCCGACTCGGCTGTTTCGCCGAGGTCGGTTGACGATCAACATGTCCAGCAGGGCACAAGACCGCGAACCGGCATCTCGCGGTGAAGCAGTCCCGACACAGCGATGAGTCGAGATGTAAACGAGGACAAGTGTATTGGTAAAGACTTAGCAAAGCCTGAGAACTTCAAGAAATTGTGTGTTATTCCCCACCGTCCTCTCGTCGTTATCACCGTGACCTACCGCACATCACCGGGTCAGGCAGGCTCCGCCGCGATCCGGTGCGCGCCACCGTCGACCTCCGCGTTCCCCGCGACCATGACCTCGATCACACGCGCAGCGCGTGGGCGGAGACCGCCTCCACCGAGACATCCGGCTTCCCTCACGCACCGGATCGCACACCGGGCGGACGGCGCGCAGGTCACCCTGCCCGCAGCCCGCGACGGTGTTGGGCGCGATTTGCGTAACCGCAAAGGAGAGGAATAAGCAATCGAGGTCGCGCCGGAGGTGCGGGTGCAACACGGTCGCGCGCCCGTGGTGGCGGGCGGGGTCGCCCGTCATGACAGACCCTTCCCGGATTCCGGTGCGCCGCCGAGGCTCGATCGAGGCAGTGCCGGAAGTACCTTTACCCAGGCGGCCCAGTGACACCGGCGAACTTCCACACGCAGCCCAGTTCGGCGAAATGCGCCGTGCCGCCGAAGTATTCGCGCACGCACGCGCGGTCGGCGAGGAACCCGCATGCCAAAGACACAGGGCGACAGGGGAAACCGCGGCCGAGGAGGCCGAGCAACGGCCGGTTCCGGTCAGACGACCGAGCATGCCTGCGTGCGACGACGTCCGTGGTACGGGATCGGTGTCGGGGGACATATTTCTCCTTCGCCGAGATCGTGGCCCCGGTTCATCGGTCGAACATGTTCTTGGCATCGAAAGCGAGCGGCGGGCGACGCCCGAGCCGCCCTCCCTCGATGGAAGCGCGACCCGTGACGCAGCGGTCGGATTGATAGTAAAGACTTCGCAAAGCGCTTGAAAAGGTTTCCGGTCCAGATGGGGACAACCGCTACCATAATGTGACCCAAGTCACAGCACAAGGAGAGACGTGGGCCACACCGGGGACTCGATACAGATCGCCGACACCACGAAACCCACGGGGCCGATCGGCTCGGAGAACAAAGAAGGCCGGGCAATACTGCACCGGCCTCGCACTGTGTGTGGTCCCAGCTGGGATCGAACCAGCGACCTTCCGCGTGTGAGGCGGACGCTCTCCCGCTGAGCTATGAGACCCGACAATTTCCGGGGGCTCGGGGATGCCCTCCGGACGAGACGAAACATTAGCACGCGCCACCCGCGGTTCACCAAATCGCCATCCGGACAGGGAGGCGGCGGACGAGGTCCCGCCCGCGAGAGGGGGCTCACTCCGAAGCCTCGGATCCGACCCGCCGGAGCACAGTGCCGTAAGCGAGTATGCGATCAGCACCCCTTCGATCCCTGCGGCCGACCGTATCGGATCGTCGGATCGATGACTGGAAGCCTCTACGCCCCCATCCACCACATGAGCCACCGGCGTCACAGTACGCAACCTCCCAGATTTCCCCCGTTCTACCTGCGGATTTGTACCTTTCACCGAGCGTCGGCTAATGTTCTGTCTCGCACCACGGAGGCCGGAAACGAGCCCCGGGGAAGCAAAATGCGGATGTAGCGCAGCTGGTAGCGCATCACCTTGCCAAGGTGAGGGTCGCGGGTTCGAATCCCGTCATCCGCTCGAGAGGTAGGGCCAGGCAACATTACGCCGTCCCCCTTTGCGCGGTGGAGTGGCCGAGTGGTGAGGCAACGGCCTGCAAAGCCGTGCACACGGGTTCGATTCCCGTCTCCACCTCGCGCGATTAGCTCAGCGGGAGAGCGCTTCCCTGACACGGAAGAGGTCACTGGTTCAATCCCAGTATCGCGCACCACCGTCTCACCAGCTCAGGCCCGGTTTTCACCGGGCCTTTGTGGTGTCTTGACCTTTGTGGTGTCTTGACCGAGAACTGCGTCGGTTGCACGCGGCGGTTGTGCAAAGACATCGCTGTAGAGCCACCGAGTCATCCCGAGAGCACAGTGACCTCACTGCGGGGCGAGGGGGGCTCCTCGCCCCACTTCAGCATGGCGTACAAGACCTCGCTGAGGCTTCGCCCGTCCTCGGTGAGTTCATAGACCACGCGGGGCGGCACTTCGGCGTGCACGGTGCGCGTGAGGATCCGCTGGTGTGCCAGGACTCTGAGGCGGTCGGTGAGCGTCTTGGCGCTCGGAGCGCCGAGAGCGGTGCGCAGCTCGCCGAAGCGCTTCGGTCCGGACAGCAGCTCCCGGACGATCAGCGTCGTCCATTTCCCGTCGAGGACCTCGAGCGTGCGCTCGATGCCACAGCCCCGCGGCGGGGCACTGTGCAGCCGTTCGAGCTGCTCGCTGCCGATAGTTTCCACAGGGAACCTATATCACGTTCTGGGTATTGCTTCATGACGGAAACTACCGTCGCCGACATGAACAGTTCAACCGTGATCGTCCATGGGGCGACGGGCACCCAAGGAGCCGCGATCGTCCGTGGACTGTTGTCGGCAGGACACCGTGTGCGTGGCATAGTCCGCGATACTTCGACCTCCCGGCTGCACCCGGACGCCGAGCCGGTCCGGGCCGACCTGCTCGATGCCGGCTCGCTGGCAGCCGTGTACCGCGGCGTCGACGCGGTGATCGTCCAGTTGCCGCTCGTGTTCGCGGCCATCCGGCCATCCGGCAGGCCCGGGCGGCCCTGGCCGGGCTCCGGGAGGCGGGGGTGCGGCAGGCGATCTTCAACGCGGGCAGTGTGGTGCCGAGGGAGGCCGTCGGTGTGCCCTTCGTGGACGCCCGCGTACTCGTGTCCGCCGAACTATCCCGGAGTGCCGGTGTCGCCACGGTGGTCGCCCCGGCCCACACGTACATGGAAAACCTCTCGGCCCCTTGGTCCTCTCCGCTTGTCAGGGCGGGGGAAGTCGCCTACCCGCTCCCGCGGGAACTGCCGGTTCCCTGGGTGGCACTGGACGATCTCGGAGCGGCCGTCGCCGCCCTGATCACGTCGAAAGCTCCTCCCCCACTCCAGATCGTGGCAGGCCCGCGAACACTGACGGGCGACGAGGTCGCCGCCGAACTCACCGCTGCCCTGGGACACTCGGTGCGATGGAACTCGATAACCCCCGCCGCCTACGAGCGGATGCTGGCCCCGCATCTGGGGGCCGAGGCCGCGGAGGGTATCGCGGGGGCTACACCCCACCGCCTCCGGGAACACCTCCATCACCCGGACCCGATCCAGCGGTGGTCACCCCCGGCGCCACCACCGTGCGCGACTGGGCGGCGCGCCAGGACTGGCCTGCCCACGTCGGCGCCGTCGAAGCCTGAGCAGATCACCCACGACCAGTTCGGCCGCCTCGACCGAGAATTGCGAGCACGGGAAACATTGCCGCTGTGGCTGTCAGCCGAGACTGCCTCGCCGAGCCCAACGCGTCGAAAGTCGTGTGGCGCGCATTTCGGCGGTGCGGCCGCGGCAGGGATCAGTGTCGGTGGGTGGGGATACGCTGTGCCGCACAGTGCCGGAGCCGAGTCAGGGGGTTGTCGCGTGACGATCAGTGCGGAGGTCGCGCAGGGAGCCGATGACGACGATCCCGAGTCGCTCGATCTGCGCGATGACATCTCGTTCGAACTCGAGGAGGTCAACGAGGTGCTCGGCGAGTTGATCGCACTGCAAGCCGACCGGAAGGCCAAGGACGGCGACCTGCTGACCGCTCGGCTCGGGGTCGGTGGGGAAAAACCCGAAACCCTGGCTCGGATCGGCGCGCGCTACGACCTCTCCCGTGACCGTGTGCGGCAACTGCACACCAAAGCGGTCGGGCAGATGATCCGGACGGCCCAGCTGTCCGGGCATCGCGCCGCCGCGGTGCTGTCCGCGCGCTATCCGCTCGATGCCATGGACCGGCAACTGGTGCGTGCGCTGCTGGTGGAGACGTACGCGACCGACACCGACATCGCCGCGACCGAGTTGTCGTACCTGAAGCTGCGGCTGGCCGGGCACGCCGCCGAGGACGCGAAGCGGATCGCCGGGTTCGTCACCCAGCGCATCGCCGCCTGGCAGAAGAAGACCAACCGTCGCCTGGCGAAGCTGCACGACGCCGAGCCGCGCGCGACGAGTCAGCTCGATCCCTGGTTGGAGCAGGTCGATTGGCCGGGCGCAGGCGCCGCCGCCGCGGTCCCCACCGTCTCCGCGCGCACCGTGGACAGCGACGACGACGGCCGCGGCCGCTTCTACCTGGACAAGGTCGGCCGCGACGTGCCGTTCGACTCCGGCTTGGAGGCCAGGCTGCTGTGGATCCTCAACGCCAGCGGCCGAGTCGAGACGTTCCAGGAGCAACCCGCGGCAGTCGGCTACGACTTCGACGGTGCGCGGCGGCTGCACTATCCGAGCATCGTCGCCCGCCTCACCGACGGCCGCACGGTCTTGATCGACGTCGCGCCGCTGGGCCACGTCGGCTTCCACGTCAACCGGGTGAAGGCGGCCGCCGGTCGCGCCCACGCGCACGCCAACGGCTGGGGCTGGCTGGTCTGGACCGGCAGCCGCATCGGCGTCCCGGATCTGCGCGCGCGCCCGGTCGGCGCGACGAGCGAGCAGATGCTGCGAAGCCTCGTCGAGCGCGGACCGGTGCACTGGGCCGCGCTACGCGAGGTGCGCGCGAAGACCGGCCTGGAGCTGCTGGACTTCCTCGCGCTGGTGCTGCGCCACGAATGGCGATGGGACCGGGCGCCGTTCCGGCTCAGCGCACCACCATCGCCGCCGCCAGGAACGTGACGATCAGCAGCATCGCGCAGATGGTGATCAGCTGCCAGCGGCCGATGGTCACCTCGAGGTTGGCGATCGTGTTGCGCAGGGCTTTGTCCAGCCGATCGTGATCGGCGATCGTGCGCTGGGCGGCGGCGAGGGCATCGGCCCTTTCCTGGGCGGCCAGCTCCGCGCGTTCCAGTCGCGTGGTCAGCTTCAGCAAGTGCTTCTGCCTGTCCCGCAACGACTTGCGGGCAACCGCCAGCGCCGTGCGCTGGTTGACCAGTTCCTGGCGCTGCCGGGCGATGACCGTGGCCTGCGTCCTCGTGTGGTACTCCCAGTCGGTCACAGTGGCCCAGCCTCCTGTCTTCTCATCCCGATAGCCCCAGACGTACTCGCCGCGTACCCAGCCGGCGAGGAACTCGCGCAGTTCGACCGGGTCACGCCGCGGCGCCGCCATCGCGTGCTCGGTGTCCAGCACGCCGGTGACCGCGCGGTACTCACAGGCGACGGGCGCGAAGTCCGAGATGCCCAGCGCGTGCAGGTACGGCACCCAGTATCCGGGTGGGCACAGCCACAACACGTCCGTGCAGCCCGCGGCACGCAGCCGCTCGGTGTGCTCCTGGGCGAGCGCGCGCTCGAGCGGACCGCTGCGCACCTCGATCGCGTATACCCGATCACCCTTGCGCCAATCCACGTCCACCGGCAGTGTTCCGATGCGCCCATCCACTTCGGCTTCGTCCGCCCCGTAGGCGAGCAGCCTGCCGCACAACCAGTACTTGAGCCGCTGCATATCCCACTGCGCGGCGGAACATTCCGGGCACCCGCAGGCGTAGCCGGACTTCGACCCACGTGTACGGCCGGAAGCCTCTCCGATACCCAACTCGGCGAGCATCGCTCGGCGCCCGCAGGCGATCTCCGCCCGCTGCTTCGTTCTCACGCGACCACTCCCCTGCACAAACCACCGCAGGCCAGGCGACCTACGCCATAGATCAAGAGTGCGTCAGACTCGGCTACCTCGCCAGCCCCGTTCACCCCGCGCTCGGGTGTGCCACGCACGTGGGCTGTCGCTGGGGTCGGCGTCGCATCTTGCGGCACAAGGACTTTCATCATGCCACCCGGACGGAACCGGACACTCCGGTATCGGCGAATTGACCGTTGCCGCCGCCGCGACGCGCCCGGGGGTGAAGAGTTCGACGGTCTCCAGCCCGCCGCACCGGCACCGGGTCGCGCAACGCCGAGCCTCGCGGCGACGGCGAGCGCGGACTCGCGGACGGCGCGGTTCGGGCGGATAATGATCGATCAGATGCGTCGGCATGGTTTCCGGACAAACCGGGTCGCCGCGTAATCCGCCTGCGTGGGGGTATTTCCGGGGGCCTAGGCTGCATCGATCAGGTCTCGGATCGGTTTACCGCCGATTCTTCGCGAGCCGCGGATGCCCAACTGGGCGGATAGAATCGTCCGGCCGAGTGCGAGCTGGGCCGATACGGGGAAGTAGGTACTGGATGGAGCACGGTCAGCAGACCGGCGAGTCGATCGGCGCGATGCTGTCGAGTATCGCGTCGGCTCTCCGAGAGGTCAGCGAGAAGCTGGACGCGGTGGCGGCCCGGATCGATGGCGCACCGGCCGTGGTGGGCGAACCGAGCGTCGAAGGGCGGTTGGCCGAGCTGGAAGCGTGGGCTTTCCGTGCCGGACAAGACATCTCGAATCTCGATACGCGAGTGGAGCGCCTGGAATCCGCTGACGACCACACGCCGGAGGATCGGCGAGCGGCGCCGGAGCGCCCGGCCGCACCGCTGCCCCGGGCAGCCGAGGGACGGGCGAACGCGCGCCAGTCCGAGCGCGGCGGCGCCGAGTTCGCGGCGCGGAATAGTGATGCCCGCGAGCCAGCCGGTTTCCGCAACGGCGCCCGGCCGACGAGCACACCGCGGGAGCCGGTGCACGCGGCAGCGGAACCTAATTCCGCTGCGCGGTCGAGCTTCACGCCGCCTCGCGAGCCCGCGCTGCAACCGGATTCCACCTCCGAGCAGAGCGTCTCCGCGCCCCGCGAACCGGCATCGAATTTCACTGCCCCTCCGTCGCGCGAGCCGACCTTCACCGCGGCGACACCGCGGGAACCCCTATCCCCGTTCACACCGCCGACGCCACGCGATCCGAGTGCGGGGCAGGAAAGGTCCACGGCGGCACGCGAACCCGCCACCACATCGGCCTCGTACTCCGCGGGCGAGAACGCCGCGTACGAAAGCATCGTCGCGTCCGCCACCACGAATCACAGCGGCCCGGAGAACGGGGCGGCTGCGGACGCCCCGGGCACGGGCCTCACCGGAGCGCACCGCGCCGGCGAGGAACACCGCACCCCGGTAGAGAACACACACGTGGACAAACTGCAGGCCATGCTGGACGAACTCAAGCGCACGGCGGCGGCTCCGCTGGGCCGCTCCGACGTCTTCGACTCGACCGTCAACGGATATCAGTCCGAGCGCACCGACGCGCAGCGCAGGCCGACCGACTACCGGCTCTCCAGCCCGCCCCCGGTGTCCTGACCGGCTTTGGCGCGGCGCCGCTTCGGGGGGCGCGCCGCAGCCGCCGAACCCAGCAGGATCTCCTGGACGAGATCGCGCAGCCAGCGATGCCCCCCATCGGCGGTGTTACGCGGATGCCACGCCATCCCGATGGCGACTTCGGGCAGCGGCAGCGGTATCTCGAACGCGCTCAATCCCATCGCGGGTAGTGTGGCGGCGCTCAGCATGGCAGGCGCAGGGCAGACCAGGTTGCCGCCGCGCACCGCGAACAGCGCGCTGGTCAGCGTCGGCAGGGTGGCCACCACCCGCCGGGTGCGGCCGTGCAGGGCCAGGCGGTCGTCGATCGGGCCGTGCGAACGGCCGTTGCGCGAGATGCTCAGATGCGGCGCGGCGGCGTACGCGGCGACGGTGACGCGATCGGTGACCAGTGGATGGTCCGCGGCGGCCACTCCGATCACCCGGTCGGTGAGCACTCTGCGCACGGTGGTCTCCGGGTCGGTGTGGTCGATCACGCCGACTTCCAGGTCGACGCGTCCGTCGCGCAGGGCGGCGGTGCCCTCGAGGGTGTCGGGCAGGAAGCGCAGCGTGACGCCCGGCGCCTGCGCCCGGACCGCCGACAGCAGGGGCTCCGCCAGTTCGGTGAGCACCATGTCACCGGCTTGCACCGCGAACGTCCGGCGCAGTGCCGCGGGGTCGAGATCGTCGCGCGGCGTCAGCAGCGCGCGTCCTTGCTCGACCAGCGTGCTGACCTCATAACGCAATTCCAGCGCGCGTGGCGTCGGTACCAGGTTGCGACCCGCGCGCACCAGCAATGGATCGCCGAGCACGCCGCGCAACTTGGCCAGCGTCCGGCTCATCGCGGGCGGGGAGGTGTGTAGGCGCTGCGCGGCCAGGGTGACGCTGTTGGTGTCCAGCAGCGCGTCCAGGGCCACGAGCAGATTCATGTCCAGCGCTTCCACCCTTGGATTATCGCCAACGCAAACCGCCGGCCCCGGCATTGCGCGGGCGACAACCCGGGGCGAGTCTCCTCCCGAGCGGCAGCACCGGCATGTCCTCGGCGCGACACTCCGCAACCGAGCGCGACGTCGCTTCGAGCGCGATGCCCCACCGAACACCTGACCCTCCGGTGACCTGCGGATATTCACTGCACCACAGCGTCTACCAGCCCGTGCGCCGCTACCTGGCGACAACTCGGGACGGCTCGTGCGCCCAACCATGCCGCGCTGGAGTCGGTCGCCCGAGGGCCGCATACCGCCCTGTCGATCGGCGTGGGTCGATTTCGGCAGTCGATGCAACTGTGCGCACGCAGCGTTCGCAGTCGCCCACGCACCCTGCATCGCGCCTCGGACCGAGGTCTCCGTCCCGTCCACCGCGCGACCTGGAAGGCGCACGGACAGCCGCCGGTCAGCCACGAAGAGGACTCAGTGGCTGACCCGCCCGCTGTCGCCCTCGTACGGCAGCAGTTCCGCATCGATCGGGGCCGCCGGGTGCGTCACCGGCCCGGCCACTGGTTTGCGGCGGGTGGCCAATCCCCGGTAGGACTCCGGCTTGATCCGGCGGAACACCTGTGCCGCACGGGTGCGCAGCGGCAGCCGGAACTTCAGGTCGGCGAGCATCTCATCGATGTTCTGGATGGAGAACGGGACGACCGCGGCGCCGTGGGCGTGGCGGCCGTGCGTACGCTCCTGCATCCAGCGCAGGCGGGCGTCGATCTGCTCGTCGAGTTTGTCGGAGGCCGGCAGGTCGATCCTGCCGGTGAGCAACGCGGCGGTCCAGTGCGCGGCGACTTCGGCGTTCAGCGTGCTGACCGCCGAGGAGTTGTAACCGGCGAAGGTCAGATTCGGGACTTCCAACGGCAGGATCTGTCGGTGCAGGCGGAAATTGCCGTGCTCGTCGGTCAGCCTGCGCTGGGTGTACGGCGTGAGGAACGGCACGCGCTGCTGGAAGCCGGTGGCGCACACGACGACGTCGGCCTGCAGGACCTGACCGGTGGACAGGCGGACCCCGGGCGCCGCCTTGGGGCCGCCGCCCAACTCGGTGATCGTCGTGTCACGATGCACCGTGATACGGCCGTTGGCCACCTGCTCGTAGAAGCCTTCGCTCACGAGGCTGATGGTGCTCTCGGCGATCTCCTCGAACCGCCCGCCGGGCACCAGGCCGAGTTCGCGCAGGTGCGAGTGCTTGGTGACCAACTCCTGGATCAGATCGAAATTGCTGATCCGCACCGACTCGCCCGGGCCGTCCAGAAACCGATCCATCCAGCGGGGCCGTAGGTAGTGGAAGTGGGCCTCGCCGAAGCGGGTGAGCATCAGCCGTTCGTAGTCGATGACCCGCGCCAGCTTGCGCGGCATCTTCCAGAACAGCCGCCGGGCCACCACCGAGGTGGACGCCGCGACCTCGCTCACCGCGGCGGCGATGTCACAAGCGGACTTGCCGTAGCCCACCACGACGACCGACTTGCCGCGCACCGACTCGAGATCGGTGAACTCCGAGGAGTGACACAGCCGCCCGCCCGCCGCGCGGAACCAGTCGGCGCCGCGGTAGTCCGGCATCGCCGGGTCGCTGAACACGCCGTTGGCGATCACCAGGTGGTCGTAGGAGGCCCGGTGGATTCCGCTCTCGTCGCGGATTTCCAGCAACCAGCCGCTGTCCACCGGGTCGGCGGCGACCACCTCGGTGCGCAACCGCAGATGCTCGGTCAGCCCGAAGTGCTCGGCATAGGCGGCCAGGTAGGCCTGCATGTGCTGCCCGTCGAGCACGCGGGGGTAGTCCGCGGGCATCGGGAAGTCGGAGAAGTGATACGTGTCCTTGGAGTTCTGCGTTTGCAGGCCCGGGTATCGCCGGGTCGCACTCCACACGCCACCGACATCGGGTGTGCGGTCGAATATCTCGACCGGAAAACCCTCCTGTTTCAGCACTTTCGCGCAGGCGAGACCTGCGATACCCGCACCGACGATCCCGATGCGGCTTCCGCTTGTCATGCGCAGGAGACTACGTCGCCAGCGGCGCGGAGCAAAGTCGGTCGACCGAATCCGCTCTTCAGCGCGCTGCGGGCGCACTCACGGCAACAACGTGAAGCTCGAGCAGGCCGCGGATCAGGATGTCTCCCGCCACCGCAGATCCACTTCGTCGACGGCGGGACGCAGCAGCGGATAGCGCCGGACCAGCCTGGTCAGCGCGACGCGGGCCTCGAGCCTGGCCAGTCCGGCGCCGAGGCAGTAGTGGATGCCGTGGCCGAAGGCCAGGTGGCCGTTCGCGCCGCGGGCCGGATCGAACGTAGCGGGCGCGGCGAACCGCCGTTCGTCGTGGTTGGCCGACGCGACCGAGACCAGCACCAGTTTCGGTCAACAGTTCGAGCACGGTGTCGCCGATCAGGTTGGGCGGCATGATGCGATGCGCGCCGTCGCTTCGGCCCGGCTACCACGCGCCGGTGAGTTCGATCGCGCCCGTGCCGGCGCTCGCCCGAATCGCGAATTCGTCCGAGTTCGGCCGACGCGGAGCGCTGAATCGAGCACCGGAGCCCTGTTCGGCGTCCGGATCGCGACGGCCGTCGTATTCGCCGCCGACCCGGCCGTAGGACGCTGGTCGGCCCGGTAGCGCATCGAAGACTTGCTCGCCGGTCCGCTGTTGTCGTCGCGGGCGTGACGATCAGCGGCGCATCGGACCTGCCAGCGGATGTGCCCGGAAGAAGTGCCACATGACCTGGTCGGCGCTGATCGACGTGGTGGTGGTGGTGCCGACCAACGGCACGGGCGACGCCAGCGAAGGATGACCCGGCCACGTGTGCCCGCCGTCGATGATCGAGTAGAGCTCCACGTGGCCCCGGCCGGGCACGGGTAACTCGCCAGCGTCACGTCGGGAGCGATCTGCCGCTGTACCGGGTCTGCCGCGCAACCGTTCCGGCGCGCCCACGCCGTCGCCTGCGCCGGGATGCGGTCGGTCGATCTTCGGGCGCCCCGTGCCGTCATCCGGTTCCACGACCGACCCCGAGCCGTCCGGTGACGGCAGGAACCGGGCGTTCGGACCCGTGCCGTCGGTGTAGGCGACGATGGGGTCCGCGGTGCCGTGGAAGGCGATCGCGGGCACCGGACGTTCGGTACGGCACCACGCGAAGTCCTGCAGACCGGCCACCGGAGCGACCGCCGCGATCCGATCCGAGAGCTGACAGGCCAGCGACGAGGTCGTGAAGGCTCCCATCGAGAGGCCGGTGACATAGAGCCGGCGCCTGTCGACGCACAACGACGACTCGACGTGTGAGATGAGTTCGGACAGATAGGCGACGTCACCGCTCCCCTGGCCGAAGTCCCATCGCGGCAAGCCCGGTTGCTCGAGCTGTGGGGTGATCGTCACGAACCCCTCGGCTGCGCCGAGCATGCTGATCCCGCTGCCGGCGGGCTCGAGCTCGGCGGGCTCGAGATAACCGTGGAGGTCGAACACCACGGGCGTCGGCCGCCCGGGGTCGGTCACGGGAATGTCCCGGATGTAGGTGCCCGATTTGTCGCCCGCAACCAATCGCAGCGTCGCTCGTCCCGGTGCCGCCGTAGGCCCTCCGCATCCCACCGAGGCCACGGGATCGTGCGAGGGCGCCTGTCCGTCGGCCCGTGTCGGTGCGGCGCCCGAGAACACAGCGGCGGCTACCGCTGCGGCTACCGCGACCGCGCAGGCGACGCGGCGTTAGCGGCCTGTCGCACGTGTGCTCTGATAAAGGCATGGGCAACCTTCCCGTCATCGTCGACCGGGCCGGGCTGTGGGACGCCGAAGCCCTCAGTGACGTTGCGGCGGCGACGTTCCCACTCGCCTGTCCACCGGGAGCGACGCCCGACGACATCGCTGTCTTCGTCAGCGAGGCGCTGTCGGGCGAACGCTTCGGGGAGTATCTGAGCGATCCGGCCCGGGTCGTGCTCAAGGCCGTCGCCGACGAGGACATCGTCGGTTACGCGATGCTGGTCACGGGCGACCCGGCCGACCCAGCGGTGGCCGAGTCGGTCGGGCTGCACCCGGCGGTGGAGATCAGCAAGATGTATGTCCTGCCCGGTCATCACGGCAGCGGGGTGTCGACCGCGCTGATGCGGGCCGCGCTGGATTGGGCGCGGGCGGAACACTATCCCGGTGTCTGGCTGGGCGTGAACCAGGAGAACGTCCGCGCCCAGCGCTTCTACGCCAAGCACGGCTTCGCCGAGGTCGGCACGAAGACGTTCCTCGTCGGCAACCAGCTGCATCACGACTACGTGCTGCGGCTGGTCTTCTAGGCCGGATTCAGCGCAGGAAATCGACGAGCGCGGCGTGGAAGGCGGGAGCCACCACCGCCATCAGGTGATCGCCGGGCACCACAGCGAGCCTGCCCTCGGGCAGGGCGGCTGCGAGTCGCTCCGGTTCGGCAGCGAACGGGTCGTTGTCGCCGGCCAGCACCAGGGTAGGCACGGTGACGTCCGCGAGGGTCGCGATGGGGCGGTCGTCGAGCCCAGTCGCCACCGCGTGCATGGCGTCCACGTCGGCCCTCACCGCGTCGGCCAGCACCCGGAACATCTTTGCCGCCGGAGACGCGCCCGAGCCGTCTCCGGTCATCGCGGCTTGGAGATCGGGCAGGTCGATCACGCGGCGGTCGACGCCCCCGCAGTCCAGCACGCCCGACCCGATGCCGCCGACGACCAGCCGCCGCACCCGCTGGTCGGCGGCGGCAACCATGAGTGAGATCACCCCGCCCATCGAGTATCCGACCTGCACGACTTCCTCGAAGCCCAGTTCGTCGTAGAGCGCCCGCACGTCGCGCGCCATGGCCCGCCAGGAGTACCGCGCGGCCTCGTGCGGCTTGTCGGAACGCCCGTGGCCGCGCGCGTCCAGGGACACCACGGTATGCCCGGCGGATTGCAGGGCGCCGACCACGCCGGTGCTCATCCAGTTCGCGTTGGTGTCCGCGACCACTCCGTGTTGCAGCACGACCGGGATGCCTTCGCCCTCCCAGAGCCGGTAATTGAGATTCAGGCCGTCCCATGTCTCGAACTTCGTCATGCCGGGATCGTAGTGCGCGATACGGTGGCCGTCCGGCGCAGTGAGCCTCCGGCGGCGGCGCGCTCAGCCCAGCAGACGAGCTCGCAGAACGGAGAGATCGCCGTCGGTGAGCCGCAGCCCGTCCCGGACGTAGGCGTCGAAACTCCCGTATGTCTGGTTCACCTGGTCGAAGGCGGTATCCAGCCAGGCGCGCTGCACACCGTTGAGCGGGTCGTTTCGGTCGGCGTTGCGCAACCGGTTGGACAGCAGGTAGTCCTCGGTGACGGTGGCTCGATCGACACCGAGCAGGGTGAGCAGGACCGCCGCCATCCAGCCGGTGCGGTCCTTGCCCGCGGTGCAGTGGAACAGCACCGCCCCGTCGGAGCCGATGATGTCGCGCAGCACCGAGGCGAATGCCTCGTTCGCGCCGGGCGCGGTGATGAACGCGCGATACAGCCCCTCGCCGCCGGTGAGCGCGGTCGCCACGACTTCCGGCGGAGCCTGGCCGATCACGTCGGCCCAGTACGGCGTCGCGCCCGCGGGAATCCGGTCCGGCCCGAGCACGCGCTCGTAGACCGTGCGCAGATCGTGGACGGAGCGCACGCGGCGGTCGGTCAGCGCAGAAGAGTCATCCGCGGTCGCGTGATTCAACTGCCCGGTTCGGTACACCAGTCCGGTGCGCACGATCCGGCCGTCGGTCGTGCGGTACCCGCCGATATCGCGGGCGTTCTGTACGCCCTGCAGGTGTAGTGCGGGATCGGTTACGGCGGCCGGGGTCGCGGGCGGGTCGGCCGCGGCCCCGGCCGCTACCGGCCCGAAAGCGACCGCCAGACCAGCCGCTACCGCGACGGGGGCACGAAAACGAGGGGTCATCCGGCTACTCCGATCATCGTGTCCGCGGTGCTTGCGTTCCCGCCGAACCGCCGCGCTAGGCCGGGACCTCGAACCGCGACAGCGCGAGCAGGCGGGAGATGGCGCGCAGGTACTTCTTGCGGTAACCGCCCTCGAGCATCTCGGCGGAGAAGATCTGGTCGAGCTTCGCGCCCGACACCGTCACCGGAACGCTCGCGTCGTAGAGCCGGTCGGCCAGGACCACGATCCGCAGCGCCACGGCCTGATCGGTGACCGGATGCACGTTGGAGACGAACACCGACGACACACCGGAGATCAGCGCGCCGTACTTCGACGGATGCAGCGTGCTCAGGTGCTTCAGCAGCGCGTCGAACTCGTCGAGCGTGGAACCAGGGGTATTCGCCGCCCGTTCGGCCAGCACATCCGGCGCGGTGGGCTCCGGCGCGGGCGGCAGATCGCGGTGGCGGTAGTCGGGCCCGTCGACGCGCACCGCCTCGAAGATCGCGCCCAGCTTCTTGATCTCGCGCATGAAATCCTGGGCGGCGAAACGTCCTTCGCCGAGCTGGCCCGGCAAGGTGTTGGACGTGGCGGCGATCGAGACACCGGCCGCGGACAATTCGGTCAGCAGGCGCGAGACCAGCATGGTGTCGCCCGGATCGTCGAGCTCGAACTCGTCGATGCACAGCACGCTGTTGCCCGAGAGCCGTTCGAGAGCGTTGGCGAAGCCGAGCGCGCCCACCAGGTTGGTCAGTTCGCCGAACGTGCCGAACGACTTGGGCGCGGGCGAGCTGTGGAAGATCGAGGCCAGCAGGTGGGTCTTGCCGACACCGAACCCGCCGTCCAGATACAGCCCGGCACCGCTGACCTGCTTCTTCTTGCCGAAGAAGCTCTTCTTGTGCGCGGCCTTGCTGATCTTGGCGACCTGCCCGGCGAACTCCTCGGCCTTGCCGACTGCGGCCGCCTGGCTGGGTTCCTTCGGATCGGGGATGTAGGAGGCGAAACTCACCTCGTCGAACATGGGCGGAGGCACCATCTGGGCGACGAGCTGATCGGCCGGGACCTCCGGGTGACGATCGACGAGGCGTTCTTGCATGGACGAAGCCTAGAGACGTGGTGTGATCTGGTCTCATGCAGCGTAGCCAGAATGCGATCCAGCTCACAGGGCTCAGCCCGGACGACCTCGCGCGCTTGTACGCGTTTCCCGCCGAACTCGACGCGCCATGGGTCCGTGCCAATTTCGTCTCCAGCATCGACGGCGCCGCCACCAGCGGGAACCTGACCGAAGGGCTGGGCACTCCGGCCGACCGGACGGTGTTCATGCTGCTGCGCGAACTGGCGGAGGTGATCGTGGTGGGCGCGGGCACGGTACGCGCGGAGAACTACGGCGGTGCGCGCACCGACCCGGGGCGCCGCCGCGCGTTCCATCAACGCGGCATCGGCGGACATCCCGAGGGCGCGCCGCCGCCGATCGCGGTGGTCACGGCGAGCGCGGCGCTCGACCCCGGCGCGCGCCTGCTCACCGACACCCAGGTGCCGCCGCTGATCATCACGACCGCCACCGCGCCCGCCGATCGCAAACAACGCCTGGCGGACGCGGGCGCCGAGGTGATCGAAGCGGGGGACATCGTGGTGACACCCAGCGCACTGCTGCGCGTGCTCGCCGAACGCGGCCTGCTGCGCGTGCTGACCGAGGGCGGCCCGCACCTGTTCGGCGAACTGCTCGAGGCCGACGTCGTGGACGAACTCTGCCTGACCACCGCGCCGCTGCTGGTCGGTGGCGCGGCACGGCGAATCTCGCTGTCGGCGCACGAGTTCCGCCTCCGCATGACGCGCGCGCACGTGCTGCTGGACGACGACGGCACGATGCTCACCCGGTGGGCCCGTCGATGAAAGAACCGCCCGAACCTGGCAGGCTGTAGCAATGCGCTGGACTCGGGCTGCCGTGCTTGCCGCCACCCTCTCGATCGTGACCGCTGGTTGCGGCGCGGGACCGTCGGATCGTCCCGGTGTCGCGGTGCAGCGCCCGCCGGTCGCGGGCACGGCGACGACATCCGCGGCGCCCGCTCCCCCGCCGGACGCCGAGCTGCCCAAGACCGATCTCAGCTGGCGCGAGTGCACTCGACCGACGCTCGACCAGCTCGGGCTCGGCCCCGCCCCCGCCGGGCTGGTGCTCGACTGCGCCGAATACTCCACCCCGATCGACTCGACGGGCGCCGTGCTGGGCAACTTCCGGGCCGGCGCGATGCGGGCCCGGCTGGCGCAGACGCCTGCCGATGCGCCGCCGCTGGTGCTCACCTCGGGTTCGGATCGCTCCTCGTCCGCCACCCTGGCCGGATTGGCCGCGGGCCCGGCCTCCTCCGCGCTGCTGGCCGCCCGCCCGATCGTCGCGGTGGACCGGCGCGGCATCGGTAGCTCGCAACCGATCGACTGCCTGCCGCCGGAGATCCGCCGCGGCCTGGCCGACAATGCCCAATCCGGCGCGGGCGATCCGGTGGCGCGCATGACCAAGTTGAGCCAGGACGGCACCATCGCCTGCCGCGACTTCCTGCAGCCCTACGAGGGCACCTTCGACGCGCCGCACGCCGCCGACGACATCGAGCAGTTGCGCAGGCAGTGGCAGGTGGAGCACATCGCGCTGCTGGGCACCGGCAACGGCGCGAAGGTCGCGCTCAGCTACGCACGCAAGTACGGCGACCACCTCGCCCGGCTGGTGCTCGACTCGCCCGAACCGGTAGGCACGGATTCCGTCACCCGCGCCGAACAGGCCGTGCAGGGCGCGGAGGCGGCGCTGACCGCTTTCGCGCAGCGCTGCGTCGGCGTGGGGTGCTCGCTCGGCGCCGACCCCCGCGCCGCGGTCACCGACCTGGTGGACCGAGCCGGGACCGGCGGACTGGGCGATATTTCGGCGAACGCTTTGCTCACCGCGCTGTCGGGCTTCCTCGGCAGTCCGCGCGCCGACCAGGCCACCCGGGTCGGCGAGCTGTCCGACGCGCTCGCCGCGGCAGCGCGCGGTGACCGGGGACCGGTGAGCAACCTGATCACACGCGAAGCCGCGGCCATCGAGAGCGACGGCCAGTTCGTCAACCGGTGCACCGACACGCAGCTGCCGCCGACGCCGGACAAGGCCACGGAACTGGCGGGTACGTGGGCCGGCAAATATCCCGTTTTCGGCAAAGCGGCAGCGATCGCGCTGATGGAGTGCGCGGCCTGGCCGGTGTCGACCGCACCTCCGCTGCCGGAGAAGCTGGGCATTCCGGTGCTCGTGCTCGGCGGGGTCGCCGATCCGGTGGTCGGCAACGGCGGTCAATCGTCGGTGACCGGCACACTCGGTTCGGCGGGCGCCCGGCACGCGGCGCTGTCCTGGCAGGGTTTCGGCCATCCGGTGTCCACCCATTCCGGGTGCGCGCAGCGGGCGGTGCTCGACTATCTGAAGGACGGCAAACTTCCGGCGGACGGCACCGCCTGCCCGGCCTGAGCCGGGGCCGAGCAACCGCTCGGGTGGGGCGTCAGGCAGGTCCCGGCAACCGCCGGTAACCGATCCGGTGTACCGTGCCCCAGTGTTCCTTCGACAGCTCGAGCCCCGCACCGCTCGCACCACCGCCGAGGTGATCAAGTTCGCACTCTGGCCGCTGGCGGTCATGACGGTGCTGAACCGGGTTTTCATCAAGGCTGTCAATGGTTTCATCACCGACGACTACAAGCCGGTCTACCAGGCGTCCCTCGATTTCCTGAACGGGCGGCCGGTCTACACCGCCAACTTCGACTCGGTGGACCCGCACTACCTGTACCCGCCCAGCGGCACCCTGCTGATCGCTCCGATCGCGGCCATCGACTACGAGAAGTCGCGGTGGCTGTTCATCGCCTTGAACGCGATCGCGATCCTCATCGCGTGGTATCTGCTGCTGCGGCTGTTCCGGTACACCCTGAACTCGGTCGCCGCACCCGCGCTGCTGCTGGCGATGTTCATGTCCGAGACCGTGATCAACACGCTGGTGTTCACCAACGTCAACGGCTGTGTGCTGCTGGCTGAGCTGATCTTCATTCACCTGCTGTTGAAACGGAGGGACCTCTGGGCAGGCGCGGCGCTCGGGTTGAGCATCGCGGTGAAACCGACCTTGGCTCCACTGCTGTTGATCGCGCTGGTGCGCGGGCAATGGAAGGTGTTCGTGACCGCGATCGGCGTGCCGGTGGCGCTGACCGCGATCGCCTGGCCGCTGTCGAAGGACCCGGAGAAGTTCCTCAGTCGCACCGCGCCCTACATCTTCGAGTCCCGCGACTACTTCAACAGCGCGATCGTCGGCAACGGCGAGTACTACGGCCTGCCGCCGTGGCTGACCTGGGGCATGCGCGTGGTGCTGGGCGTGCTCGTGCTGATCTCGCTGTGGCTGCTGTACCGGTACTACCGCGAGGACGAACTGTTCTTCGTCTGCACCTCCTCCGGCGTGCTGCTGACCGCCTCGTTCCTGCTCAGCTCGCTGGGACAGATGTACTACTCGATGATGCTGTTCCCGTTCCTGATGACGGTGGTGCTGCGCAATTCGGTGCTGCGCAACTGGCCTGCCTGGCTGGCGATCTTCGGGTTCATGAGCTATGACAAGTGGCTGTCGGACCGCTGGCAGCACATCGGCCGCAACCTGGAGTACCTGCGCATCACCTTCGGCTGGGGTCTGCTGCTCATCGTCGTCTTCTGCGTGCTCGGCGAGCGCTATCTGGCCGCGCGGCGCGAGGGCAGGCTGCCGTTCGGCATCGATCCCGTGTGGATGAAATCCGCCCCGGACCCACGCGGCGACGCGCCGCAGCGACCGGTCCCGGGGTCCGACGGGGGCGTGACGGCTGGAACACCCGAGGCACCCAACAGCTCGACGCCCGCGGAGCAGGATCGTATTAGCGTGGAGCCATGAGTTCCGAAGCCGACACGTCTCTGCCCGCACCGCGGATCCAGCTCTCGCCGCAGGAATGGCGGTCGAAGCTGGACCCCGAGGAATACGCGGTGCTGCGCGAGGCCGCCACCGAGCGGCCGTTCACCGGTGCGTACACCGACACCAAGACCGAAGGCGTCTACGCGTGCCGCGCCTGCGGCGCCGAACTGTTCCGCAGCACCGAGAAGTTCGACTCGCACTGCGGCTGGCCCTCCTTCTTCGATCCGGCGGAGTCCGACGCGGTGATTCTCCGGTCGGACGACTCGCTCGGCATGCACCGTGTCGAAGTGCTGTGCGCTAACTGCCACAGCCACCTCGGACACGTGTTCGAGGGCGAGGGTTACAGCACGCCCACCGACAAGCGCTACTGCATCAACTCCATCGCCCTGCGACTGCACCCCTCGGACAGCGCAGCGGAGTAACGACCCGACGCTCACCGGCAGAGTACGTAGCCCGTAGGGCTCGGCGCATGCCCCGAAAACTCTGGGCAAGCGGCACGGGTGTGACCGGACCACCTGAAACGCCGATACGCGCTCTCGCCGCATCGGCTGCCGACCAGGTGACTCCCGGCAGGCGAGCCGGGAGTCCGAGCTGGAGCGGACCGCTGCAGCGCGCCGGAACAAACGCCCGCGTCGTCGGCCGCTACCGCCGGTCTACCGACCGGCGATTGCACACGGCAGCGAGTTCGCCAGGACCTCAGGGCAGAGCGGCGATCAGCTTCTCGATCTCCAGGCGGGGACCGGTGAAGAACGGAATTTCTTCGCGCACGTGCCGCCGGGCGTCGGTAGCCCGCAGATCACGCATCAGGTCGACGATGCGGTGCAACTCGGGCGCTTCGAAGGCCAGAATCCACTCGTAGTCGCCGAGGGCGAACGAGCTGACCGTGTTTGCCCGCACGTCGGGGTAGCCACGGGCGGCCTTCCCGTGTTCGGCCAGCATCCGGCGGCGCTCCTCATCAGGCAGCAGATACCACTCGTAGGACCGGACGAACGGGTACACGCAGATGTAAGCGCCCGGCTCCTCCCCGGCCAGGAACGCCGGGATGTGGCTCTTGTTGAACTCGGCGGGACGGTGCAGCGCCACATTGCTCCAGACCGGCGCGCAGGCCCGGCCCAGCTCGGTGGTGCGGCGGAAGTCGGCGTAAGCGGCTTGCAGGTCCTCCACGCGTTCGGCGTGCGTCCAGATCATGAAATCGGCGTCAGCGCGCATTCCCGCCACGTCGTAGATGCCGCGGACCACGACGTCACGGTCGGCGAGGCCGTCGAAGAACGCCTTGCCCTCCTTGGTCGCGGCGTCCCGGTCCTCGCCCAGCACTCCGGGTTGCACCTGGAACACCGAGAACATCAGGTAGCGGATGGTGGAGTTGAGAGCCTCATAGTCGAGTCGCGCCATAGCCCTATCGTGCCACTCGTCCGGCAGCACGCGATCCGCTGGGCAGCCACCCGTGCGCGACGCACGCTCGGCGGGATGGGTCGCGGCGCTCGGCCCGGGTAGCTCAGTGCGCTGTGTCCGCGCCGACTCGCGCCGCGATACGGTTCGCGGCGGCGGTACCGGAGGCGACGCACGCGGGTACGCCGACGCCGTGCAGGTACGCACCGGCCACGGCGAGTCCGTCGAGCGTCGCGACCTCGGCTTCGACGACCGCGATGCGGGCGGTGTGGCCGGGCGCGTACTGGGCGAGGCCGCCCGGCCAGCGCCGCACCACCGCCGCGACCGGTTCGATGGCGACTCCGGTGACGGTAGCCAGATCCCCGGTGGCGGCGGTGACCAGTTCGGTATCCGGCCACGACAGCGGGGAGTCGTCACCGAATTTGCCGAAAGACACCCGGACGACAGCCGTTTCCCGCTCGGCGAGATGTGTCCACTTACGGCTGGACAAGGTGAAAGCCTTGGCGCGCAGCGGTTCTCCGGTGGCCACCAGAATTCCGGAGTTCTGCGGGAGAGATGTCTCGCGGGGCAGCGCGAGCGCCACCACGACCGACGAGGACAACTCGACACCCGCAAGTTCGGCAGCGGCGCCGGGGGCGACGGCCTTCAACAGCCGTGCGGTCACCGGCGCCGGGGTGGCGAGGACCACCGCGTCCACGGCGCCGATCGGGTCCACCACCCAGCCACGCAAGCCCTTGGCCAGGCGTGTCCCCGGTGTCGCGGTGACGAATCGCGCTCCGGACCGTTCGGCGAGCGCCTCGAGCAGCACCCGGTAACCGTCGCGAATGCCGCCGAAGACCGGCGCGTTCGAGGGCGGCGGCAGCGCGGCGCCGACGGCGGCGGTGAGGCTGGGCGCACCGTCGTCCAGGGCCGCGGCCAGCGTCGGCAGTGCGGCGCGGACGCCGATGGAACGGGAGCTGCCCGCGTACACACCACCGAGCAACGGATCCACGCTGCGCTCGGCCACCTGCGCGCCGAACCGGTCGGCGACCAGGCGGTAGACGTCGACATCGGAGCCCGGCTCCCAAGCCAGAGGCCGGTCGGGCTCGGCGGCGATCCGTGCCAGCGTGGCGTCGTCGACCAGCCCCCGCATCGACTCGGCATTCGCCGGGACACCCATCAGCGTCCCTTCGGGCAGCGGATGCGCCGTCCCCGACGACCACACCAGCGGCCGGAGACCGGCGGGGGTCACCAGCTGCGACTCGAGACCGAGTTCACGCAGGAGCGCGGGCACCTCCGGCCGTCGGCCGACGAACGCTTCGGCCCCGAGATCCACTGGCTCCCCGGCTAATTCACCGGTGTAGAGAATGCCGCCGACCCGATCGGCCCGATCGAGCACGAGCACGTCGGCGTCCGGCCCCAGCGACGTCCGCAACCGATAAGCGGCCACGAGCCCGCTGATCCCACCGCCGACCACAGCGATACGCATGCCTCGACCGTATCGCGTGCCGCGACCGCGACCACCGAACGGTCGGCGCCCGATGACCCGGGACACACTCGTCACCGGCGGTTGCATATCGGCGGCGGGTCGACCATTCCGAAACGGGACCCGGCTCGATCGAGCGCGCCATGGACGCCCGGTACTCCGGGCCGGCGCGTGGCACAGGTCAGCTGACCTCGCTCGGACGGCACGCCGATGACGGTTCGTCCGCGTTCTCGGAAATCGCCATGCTGACCGCCCTATAGTTCGTGAACCAATTCCACCAATGCCGTCAGCACGCCGGGATCGGTATCCGGGAGCACCCCGTGGCCCAGGTTGAAGATGTGCCCGGTGGCGCCGAGCGTGATCGCCTCGTCCGCTTCGCGCGCGATCCGCCGGACCTGCTGTTCGATCGCGGCGGGTCCGGCGAACAGCACGGCGGGATCGAGATTGCCCTGCAACGCTTTTCCGGCTCCGACGCGGCGGACGGCATCGGTCAGCGGCACCCGCCAATCGACACCGACCACATCGGCGCCCGCCTCGCTCATGGCGCCGAGCAGCTCGCCGGTCCCCACGCCGAAGTGGATGCGCGGCACGCCCGCGTCGGCGATCTCGGCGAACACCCGCTCCGAATGCGGCAGCACGAAACTGCGGTAGTCGGCCAGCGAGAGCGCGCCCGCCCAGGAGTCGAACAGCTGCACCGCGTCGACGCCCGCCGCCAGCTGCGCTTGCAGGAACGCGATGGTGATATCGGTGAGCACGCCGAGCAGCGCGTGCCAGGTCTGCGGGTCGGCGTACATCATCGCCTTGGTGCGCTCGTGGTTCTTGCTCGGACCGCCCTCGACGAGGTAGGAGGCGAGGGTGAACGGCGCGCCGGCGAACCCGATCAGCGGCGTCTCCCCCAGCGCGTCCACCAGCAGGCGCACGCCGTCGGTGACCGCACCGACCTCTTCGGGGCGCAACCGGGGCAGCGCGCGCACGTCGTCCACCGTCCGCACCGGCGCGGCGACCACCGGGCCGACGCCGGGCACGATGTCCAGATCGATGCCCGCCGCCTTGAGCGGAACAACGATGTCGGAGAACAAGATCGCCGCGTCGACCCTGTGCCTGCGGATCGGCTGCAAGGTGATCTCGCACACCAGCTCCGGATCGAAGCAGGACTCGAGCATCCCGATGCCCGCCCGCACCTCGCGGTACTCGGGCAGCGAGCGTCCGGCCTGGCGCATGAACCACACCGGACGCCTGCTGGGCGTCGCGCCGGTAGCGGCGGCCAGGAACGGGGCATCGGTCAACCGGCGGCGGGTATGAGTGCTCATCACGGCTATCGTATGCGGGCCCGGCGGGAGGGGCGGACGCGGAGGCGACAGAGATGACCGCGCCGACGCCGCATCGCCTACAGCGGCGCGCCTCCGACTGCGCCGGGTGCACAAGGTCTACCGTCAGCATTCGTGACACCGCTCGACTTCCGCGACGGCGCCGCACCGACCGAAGGACCCGATGGCGAGCCAGCTCAGTTTCGCGCCGCGGTCGAGGCGATGGGCACCGCAACCGTGCACCCTCGGATCGAGCTCGCGCCCATCCGGCCGCCGCAACGACTCGCACCGTACTCCTACGCCATCGGCGCGGAGGTCAAACATCCGGAAGCCGCCGTGGTTCCGGTCGATTCCGAAGGCGACGCCTTCGGCAGGTTGATCCTGCTGCACGATCCGGACGGCGACGACACCTGGCACGGCACCCTGCGTCTGGTCGCCTACATCCAGGCCGACATCGATGCCGCGCTCGCCACCGACCCCCTGCTACCCGAGGTGGCGTGGAGCTGGCTGGTGGACGCACTGGAGTCGCGGACCGAGCCGTTCACCGCGCTCGGCGGCACGGTGACCTCGACCAGTTCGGTGCGTTACGGGGACATCGCCGGTCCACCGCGCGCTCATCAGCTGGAACTACGCGCCTCGTGGACGCCCGTCACCACCGACCTGCGCCCACATCTGGAGGCGTTCTGCGAGGTGCTGGCCTACGCGGCCGGGCTCCCCCCGGCGGGGGTCACCCAGCTGCGCGTACCACCCGGGCTGTCCGGCGATCACCCCTGAGCAGACCCGTGGCAGAGCGTGACCTGCGACGGAACCTCCGACACCCGCTCCACCGGGCCCGTCCGGCCCGATCCGTCGACACATATGCGCCGATAGGACGGCGGCGCCGTCGAGTCGGCACGTAAAGTTCATCACCATGTCCGTACCAGATGAAAACGAACCCTCGGTCGCGACGCCCCTGCTCGCGCCGACGGAGGGCGTGCCACCGGTACTGGACACCGCCGCCGAGATCAGCGCGGCCGCCGCCCTGCTGGTCGCGGGCACCGGCCCGCTGGCCGTGGACGCCGAGCGCGCCTCCGGGTTCCGCTATTCGGCACGCGCGTATCTGATCCAGTTGCGCCGGGCGGGCGCGGGCACGTTCCTCATCGATCCGATTCCGGTCACCGACGCTCTGGGTCCGCTGGCCGAGGCGATCAACGGACTGGAGTGGGTCCTGCACTCCGCGGATCAGGACCTGCCGGGTCTGGCCGAGCTCGGCTTACGCCCGGCCCGGCTCTTCGACACGGAGTTGGGCGGACGGCTGGCGGGTTTCGAGCGGGTCGGGCTGGCGGCGATGGTGGAGCGTCTGCTGGGTCGCGCACTGCGCAAGGGCCACGGGGCGGCCGACTGGTCCACCCGTCCCCTGCCCGCCGAGTGGCTGAATTACGCCGCCCTCGACGTCGAATTGCTGCTGGAACTGCGCGACGCCGTGGCCGCCGCTCTCGACGAGCAAGGCAAAACGGATTGGGCGGCACAAGAATTCGAGCACGTTCGCACCTTGGATCCGCCCGCGCCGAAGGCCGAACGCTGGCGGCGCACCTCGGGCATCCACACGCTGCGCCGCACCCGGCAGCTGGCGGTGGTGCGGGAGCTGTGGACCGCCCGGGACACGCTGGCCCGCGCCCGTGACGTGGCGCCCGCCCGTATCCTCCCCGATGCCGCGATCATCGCCGCGGCGGCCGCGGAGCCCAGATCCATCGCGCAGTTGCGCACCCTGCCCGTGTTCGGGGGTCCGCGACAGCGCCGGTATTCCCGCGAATGGCTCGCCGCGATCGAGCGTGGCCGCACGTTGCCCGACAGCGAGCTGCCGCCGCTCACCCAGCCCTTCGACGGCCCGCCGCCGGTCAATCGCTGGGAGCGCCGCGACCCGGCCGCGGCGGCCCGCCTGGCCCGGGCGCGTGCCGCCATGGGCGAGCTGTCGGCCGAGCACGGGATTCCGGTGGAGAACCTGCTCGCGCCGGACCTGGTCCGCCGCCTGTGCTGGGACGGGCTGCCCGACTACGACGTGGCCGAACCCTCCGCCGTCGACGGATTCCTGAAGTCCGGCGGCGCCCGGCCCTGGCAGCGGGAACTCGCGGTGCCGCGGTTGACCGCCGCGTTGCTACCGTCGGTCTAACATTCCCCGGGTGGTGCGGCTCGAGCGCCCGCGTCAGCGGGCTGCCAGCCACCCGCTGATGCGCCGGGCGATGTCCGGGCCGGTGAGGCCCAGTTCGGTGTGCACCTCACCGCGCGAGGCGTGCTCCAGGAACTGTTGCGGCACACCGAGATCACGGGTGGGGATGTCCAGCCCGGAGTTGCGCAGGCGGGCCGACACCGTCGAACCGATGCCGCCGTGCAACCCACCGTCCTCCAGGGTGACCACGAGCCGGTAGTTCTCCGCGAGCTTGAGCAACGTGTCGGAGACCGGCAGCACCCAGCGCGGGTCGAGGACGGTCACCGAAATCCCTTCGGAATCCAGCAGGTTCGCCGCTTCCAGGGCCGCTGCCGCGAACGAGCCCACCGCGACGAGCAGGACGTCGCCGTGCACCGCCTGCACCGAGCCGCCGTCCGGCTCGGCCATCCGCAGCACATCGATGCCGTCCAGCCGCTCCACCGCGGAGATGTCCTCGGCGACACTGCCTTTCGGGAAACGCAGCGCGGTCGGCCCGTCGTTGACGGCGAGCGCCTCGGCCAGTTCCTCACGCAGCGTCGCGGCGTCGCGCGGAGCGGCGACCCGGATGCCGGGGACGATCCCGAGCACCGACAGATCCCACATGCCGTTGTGGCTCGGTCCATCGGAGCCGGTGATGCCCGCACGGTCGAGCACCACCGTGACCGGCTGCTTCAGCAACGCCACGTCCATCAGCAACTGGTCGAAGGCGCGGTTGAGGAACGTCGAATAGATCGCCACCACCGGATGCATGCCGCCGAGCGCGAGCCCCGCCGCCGAGGCCATGGCGTGCTGTTCGGCGATGCCGACATCGAACATCCGGTCGGGGAAGCGCTCCCCGAACGCCGCCAGTCCGGTCGGGCCGGGCATCGCCGCGGTGATGGCGACGATGTCGGCGCGGCGCTCGGCGTGCGCGATCAATTCCTCGGAGAACACCGAGGTCCAGCCGCGCGCCTTCGGACCGCCGACCGGGACGCCGGTGAGCGGATCGATCGGGTCGCAGGCGTGCATCTGGTCGGCGACGTGGTTCTCGGCAGGCGCGTAGCCGCGGCCTTTCTGCGTGACGGCGTGCACCACGACGGGGCCGCCGAAGTCCTTGGCACGGCGCAGCGCCGCCTCCAGGGCGACGACGTCGTGGCCGTCCACCGGCCCGACGTACTTGAGGCCGAGATCGCTGAACAGTTCCTGCGGGCTGACCGCGTCCTTGATGCCCGCCTTCACCGCGTGCACCATCGAGTACGCCGATTCGCCCACCCGGGGAATGCTCTTCAAGAGGCGCTTGCCCGTGTCCAACGCGTGCTCGTAGGCGGGCTGGGTGCGCAGCGCGGTCAGCCGCTCGGCCAGGCCGCCGATGGTGGGCGCGTAGGAGCGGCCGTTGTCGTTGACCACCACGACGACGGGCCGGTCCGGGGCGGCGGCGATGTTGTTGAGCGCTTCCCAGCACATGCCGCCGGTGAGCGCCCCGTCGCCGACGATCGCGACCACGTGCCGGTCCTGCCCGCTCAACGCGAACGCCTTCGCCAGACCGTCCGCGTAGGACAGCGCTGCCGAGGCGTGCGAGGACTCCACCCAGTCGTGGGGGCTCTCGGCGCGGCTCGGGTAGCCGGACAGGCCGCCCTGCTTGCGCAGCGAGTCGAACTGATCCTTGCGGCCGGTGAGAATTTTGTGCACGTAGGCTTGGTGCCCGGTGTCGAAGATCAACGGGTCGGCCGGCGAGTCGAAGATCCGGTGCAGCGCGATGGTGAGCTCGACCACACCGAGGTTGGGGCCGAGGTGCCCACCGGTCGCGGCGACTTTGCGCACCAGGAACTCGCGGATCTCCTCCGCCAGCTCGCGCACTTGCGGCGCGGTCAGCCGGCGCAGATCATCGGGCGTGTCGACCCGGGAAAGCACTCCCACCTGAACTAGCTCCCTCCGGATAGCGCATCTGATCCATCAGTCTACGGAGCGGCGGCCGATGCTCCCGCACGAGAACGATCACACCGACCCGCATGGCATCGAAATGTGAGCCTCGACATACGGTACCCGGCATGCGGCGCCAGGGTGGGCCGGCCCGAGCAAGCGATGTCGCGGGCGATCGAAGCGGGCACGATGGTGCGGTACGGCTCGACAGGCGACCGACGAGGAGAGTTCCGTGGGCAAGAAGACCGATTCGCGCGCAGGCGCCGTCACGACCTACGGGCACGGCACCGCCCGCGCCACCCCGGACCTGATGCGGGTGACGATCTCCGTCGAATCGCGGGCGAGCAAGGTCGCGCTCGCCTATGGGCAGGCGGGCGAGCGCGTCGCCGCCGTCGCGCGATCGCTGCGGTCCGACGGCGTCGACGGCGCGGACATCGCCACCAGCGGACTGTCGGTGCAGACCGAAACGGTATGGACCGAGGGTCAGGGCAACCGCATCACGGGTTACCTCGCGAGCACGTCGCTGACCGTCGCGTTGCGTGACATCGGCGAGGAAGCCGATCCCGGCCCGGGCACCGTCATCGCCAACTGCGTCGAGGCGGGCGGTGACGATGTCCGCCTCGGCGGTCTCGTCCTCACCTTCGCCGACCAGGAGTCCCTGCTCACCCGGGCCCGCGACGCCGCCTGGGAGAACGCCCGGGCCAAGGCCGACCAGTACGCGCAACGTGCGCAGCGGGCGCTGGGCAAGGTCATCGAGATCACCGAGGACACCGCCGCTGCCCCTCCGGTCCCGCGCGCGCAGTCCCTGTCCGCGCCCATGGAGGCCTACCGCGCCGCCGCCATCCCGGTCGAACTGGGCCAGAGCGAAATCTCGGCGGGTATCCGCGTCACCTGGCAACTGGAGTGACGGCACATCGCCACGGCCAGGCGGTCCGACGACCCGGGTAACCGGAGGCCCGCCTGATCTCAACCGGCGAGGAACTCCAGCCGATTTCCCACCGCGTCGTGGGTGTGGAACCGCCGCCGGCCCTGGATCTCCGCCGGATCGGCCCACACGACCGGATATCCGGCCGCTGCGACCGCTTCGGCGACAGCATCGATGTTCACGACGAACGCGGGGTGCGCCTTGACGGCGGGACGGAAGTCGGCTTCCACGCCGACGTGCAGTTCCCCGTCCGGGCCGCCGTGGCCCGGGACACGGAACCAGCAGCCGCCGCGCGCGGCCGACAGCGGCGGCTTCGGCAATTCGGGCCACCCCAGTACCCCGGCATAGAAACCACGCTGCCGGTCCTCGGCGCCTGTGGGACAGCACAATTGGACGTGATGGATCATCCCTCCATCGTGCCGGAGGTCCGGTGGTTCACGAACCGTGACCGAGACCTCGCACCAACAGGCTCACCGTGTCCGCTCCGGCATGACGATCCTTCGAGATCTCTTGATATTCCGGCGATTCGGCCCAGGCGCGGAACGACGGCTCGTCGGGAAAGGACATCAGCACCACCTTTTCGCGGTCGGTGACGCCCTCGATGGTCTGCGGGGCTTCGTCGGCCGCCAGCAGCGTGCCGGAGTAGCGGACGAAGACGTCCAGGAATCGCGCCTGGTAGCGATCGTAAGCGGCGCGATCGGTGAACTTCAGCTGTGCGATCACATACACGGTCATGGCGGTGACCCTGCACTCACCGCCGCAGCAACGCAAGACATTCGACGTGGTGCGTGGCGGGAAACGCGTCGAAGGCGCGCAGATCGGCGAGGCGGTAGCCCGCGGCCTGGTACAGGCCCAGATCGCGAGCGAACGAGGCGGGATCACACCCGACGTGGATGACGCGCGCAGGCCCGCTGGCGGTGACCGCGCCGACCACTTCCTTGCCCGCGCCCGCGCGCGGCGGGTCGAGCACGACGACATCCGGCGCGGCCGCGCCGACGTGCTCGAGCACCCAGCGCTCCACCCGCTGCGCCCGCAGCTCCACCCAGGGCAGATCACGCAACGCGGCGGACCCGTCGGCCACCGCGGGCCGCGCAGATTCCACCGCCAGCACCACCCCGGTCCGCCCGGTCTGCTCGCCCAGGCGCGCGGCGAAGACCCCCGCGCCGCTGTAGAGATCCCAGGCCCGCCCGCCCGGCCCGAGGTCCGACCACTGCGCGATCAGATCCGAATAGCGTTGCGCCGCACCGCGATGTGCCTGCCAGAAGCCCGTCGCCGCGACCTCCCACCGGCGGCCCGCCACGTACTCGACCGCGCGGCCGCTTCCCCCGAACACCCACTCGTCACGCGCCGCGTGCGCCGCGGCACGTCGCGCGGACGCCTCGCGCCTGCCGTCGCGCCGGTTGTCCGCGCCGGCCCACGCTCCGCCGCCGCCACGCCGTCCCCCACGCTGATCGCGGCCGTGCGGCCGCTCACGCCGACCGCTTCCGGCGCGTTCACGCCGGTCCGGACCACCGGTCTCCGATCGCCGCCCACTCCCGCCGGGGCCGCGCCGATCCCCGCCCCGGCTGACCGGCTCGGCCTCGGCGGCGGGCGCCAGCTCGACGACGTGCCGGATCCCGTCACCGTCCACCGCGATGACCAAGTCCGCGCCCGGCGTCCACTGCCGGTCGGCGATTCCCTCCAGTGCCCCCGCGACCGGTTGCGGGCACCGCAGATCCGCGATCACGTCGGTGCTGCGATAACGATGTACTCCCGCGCGGCCGTGCGCGTCGACCGCGAGCCGTACCCGCGTACGCCATCCGCCGACCGCGTCCGGGGGTCCGATCGGCTCCACCAGCACTTCGCGCTCGATACCGGCCACCCGTCGCAACTGTTCGGCCACCACCGCGGCCTTCATCGTGCGCTGGGCCGTCGGCGTGGCGAACGAGAAATCGCAGCACCCCGCGCCACCGGGACCGGAGACCGGGCAGATGGCGGGCACCCGGTCCGGTGACGCCTCGAGCACCTCGACCGCGTCGGCCCGGCAGAACGAGCCGCCGCGATCCTCGGTGACCCGGACCCGCACCAGCTCACCGGGCAGTCCGTGCCGGACGAACACCACGCGTCCCTCGTGCCGCGCGACGCAGAAGCCGCCGTGCCCCGGCGGCCCGAGCCGCACCTCGAACGTCCTCGTCCGCCGATCGTTCATCGCGCATGCTCCGCGAGCGTCATGTCCGGTCCTCGTAGCCGCGCCGCCACGCACCGGCCGCGTTCACCACACCCGGCGCCTTGGCCCGAGCCGACGAACTCAGCTGCCACGGCACGCTGGTCACCATCACGCCCGGCTCGAACAGCAGCCTGCCCTTCAACCGCAGCGCGCTCTGGTTGTGCAGGATCTGTTCCCACCAGTGTCCGACCACATACTCGGGGATGAACACGGTCACCACGTCGCGCGGGGCGTCCTTGCGCACCCGCTTCACATAGTCGAGGACCGGTTTGGTGATCTCGCGGTACGGCGACTCGATGACCTTGAGCGGCACCGTGATATCGCTTTTCTCCCATTCGCGCACCAGCGCCCTGGTGTCGGCATCGTCGACGTTCACCGTCACCGCCTCCAGCGTGTCGGGGCGGCTGGCGCGCGCGTAGGCCAGCGCGCGGCGGGTCGGCAGATGCAGCCGGGAGACCAGCACGATGGAGTGCGAGCGGCTGGGCAGCACGCCGTCCCACTCGTGCTCGTCCAGCTCACGCGCGACCGAATCGTAGTGCCTGCGAATCAGCTTCATCACGACGAAGATCGCGACCATGGTGAAGATGGCGATGTAGGCGCCCGCGAAGAACTTCGTGATCAGCACGATCACCAGTACCGCTCCGGTCGCGGAGAGACCGACCGCGTTGATCACCCGCGATCGCTTCATCCGCCCGCGTTGCGCCGGGTCGGTCTCGGTGCGCAGCAGGCGGGTCCAGTGGCGCAGCATGCCGGTCTGGCTGAGCACGAACGATACGAACACGCCGACGATGTACAGCTGGATCAGCTTGGTCACCTCGGCGCCGAACAGCACCACGAACGCGATGGCCGCACCGGACAGGAACAGGATGCCGTTGCTGAACGCCAGCCGATCCCCCCTGGTGTGCAGCTGGCGCGGCAGGTAGCGGTCCTGCGCCAGGATCGAGCCGAGCACGGGGAACCCGTTGAACGCGGTGTTCGCGGCGAGCACGAGGATCAGCGCGGTCACCGCCGTGATGAAGAAGAATCCGAGCGGGAACCCGTGGAACACCGTCTCGGCGAGCTGGGCGATGAGCGTCTTCTGGTGGTAGTCGGCTGGTGCGCCGGTCAGGTCGGCGACGTTGTGCGCGTAGACGACTCCGATCTTCTGGGCGAGGATGATGATGCCCATCAGCAAGACGATCGCGATCGCCCCCAGCATCAGCAGGGTGGTGGCGGCATTGCGCGATTTGGGTTTACGGAAGGCAGGCACCCCGTTGCTGATCGCCTCCACACCGGTCAGCGCGGCGCAGCCGGAGGAGAACGAGCGCGCGATGAGGAAGGCGAACGCCAAGCCGTAGAGATGCTCGTGCTCGGCGATCAACCCGAAGCCGGCCGATTCGGCCCGCAATTCCTCGCCGAGCACGAAGATCCGAATCAGCCCCCAGCCGAGCATGATGAACATGCCGGCGATGAACGCGTAGGTCGGAATGGCGAACGCGGTGCCCGATTCCCGCACGCCGCGCAGATTGATCGCGGTCAGCACCGCGATGGCTACGACGGCGAACAGCACTTTGTGGGTGGCGACGAACGGAATGGCCGAGCCGATATTCGACGCGGCCGAAGAGATCGACACCGCGACGGTGAGTACGTAATCGACCAGCAGCGCGCTGCCGACGGTCAGCCCGGCGTTGGGGCCGAGGTTGGTGGTGGCCACCTCGTAGTCGCCGCCGCCGGAGGGGTAGGCGTGCACGTTCTGCCGGTAGCTGGCCACCACCACCGCCATGACGAAGGCGACCGCCAATCCGACCCACGGGGCGTACAGGTACGCCGCCACCCCGGCAGCCGAGAGGACGAGGAAGATCTCCTCGGGGGCGTAGGCGACCGACGACATGGCGTCCGAAGCGAACACCGGAAGCGCGATCCGCTTCGGCAGCAGTGTGTGGCCGAGCGAGTCACTACGGAAAGGCCTGCCCAGCAGCACTCGCTTCGCTGCCGTCGTCAACTTGGACACTGGAGCGAGCATAGGCCCCCGCACGGTGGATCGCGCGCGTGGCTCGCAGGTTTGCTCGCGGGCTGGAGGGGGAACGTGGCCGGTGGAATCATTCGACGGGTAGCGTTCGACCGAACGGCAGATCAGACCGAACACCATGGTTTCAGGAACGAGGTTGCACGGTGTACGTAGTGGTCATGGGGTGCGGGCGGGTCGGCTCGTCACTGGCCCATGCCCTGGTCCGCGTAGGTCACGAGGTCACCGTGATCGATCGGGACCCCAGTTCCTTCCTACGCCTGGGATCCGACTTCCCCGGTGAGCGGGTGACAGGCGTCGGATTCGATCGAGATGTGCTGATAAAGGCGGGAATCGAGCGAGCCGAAGCGTTCGCGGCGGTCTCCTCCGGTGACAATTCGAACATCATCTCCGCCCGGGTCGCCCGAGAGATGTTCGGGGTGGAGCGGGTGGTCGCCCGCATCTACGACGCCAAGCGCGCGGCCGTCTACGAACGGCTCGGGATCCCGACCATCGCGACGGTCCCGTGGACCACCGACCGCTTCCTGCGCGCGCTCATCGGCGACACCGGCACCACCACCTGGCGGGACCCGACCGGAACGGTTGCTGTGACCCAGCTGACGCTGCACGAAGAGTGGTACGGCCGCACGGTGCGCGACCTCGAGCAGACCATCTCGGCCCGAGTGGCGTTCGTCATCCGGTTCGGCCAGGCGCTGCTTCCCGACAGCAAGACCATCATCCAGGCCGACGACATCGTCTATGTGGCCGCCGCATCCGGCACCGTGGGCGAAGCCGTCGCCATGGCCACCAAGCCCCCAGCGAGCGAGGATTGAACATGAAAGTGGCCATCGCCGGAGCGGGCGCCGTAGGCCGTTCGATCGCCAGGGAGCTTCTGCGCGGCGGACACCGGGTCATGCTGTTGGAGCGTCAGCTCGAGCACATCGATGCGGTCGCGATCCCCGACGCGATCTGGGTGCACGCGGACGCGTGCGAACTCGCGCTACTGGAGCAGGCCGGGCTCGAGACCTACGAGGTGGTCATCGCGGCCACAGGTGACGACAAGGCGAACCTGGTGCACAGCCTGCTGGCCAAGACCGAGTTCGGGGTGCGGCGCGTGGTGGCGCGCGTGAACGACCCGCGCAACGAGTGGCTCTTCGACGGTTCCTGGGGTGTGGACGTCGCGGTATCCACGCCGCGGCTGCTGGCCTCCCTGGTCGAGGAGGCGGTGTCTGTCGGCGATCTGGTGCGCCTGATGACGCTGCGTCAGGGCCAGGCGAACCTGGTGGAGATGACACTGCCCGCGGACACCGCGCTGGCGGGCAAGCCGGTGCGCACGCTCACCCTGCCGCGCGACGCCGCCCTGGTGACCATCCTGCGTGGCGGGCGGGTGATCGTGCCGCAGCCGGACGACGCGCTGGAAGGCGACGACGAGCTGCTGTTCGTGACCTCGGTGGAGGCAGAGGAGGACCTCCGGGTGGAACTCGCCAATCACGGCATCAGGCCATAACTCCCCGTACACGGCCGGATGCGTTGTCGGCGAAGCGCCGCACGCGGGACTACGCGGCCGGCTTCAGCTGCGCGCGCAGCTTGTTCAGCGCCCGGTGCTGCATCACCCGGACCACGCCCGGGCTGGTGCCGATGGCTTCGGCGGTCTGCGCCGCCGACCAGCCCAGCATGATGCGCATCACCAGCACGTCACGGTGCGCGGGCGCCAGCACTTTCATGAGTTCCCTTGTGGCGGTGCGCCGTTCGGAGGCCAGCGCCCACTCCTCCGGGCCGGCCGCGGAGGATGCGCGGTCCGGGACGTCGGGCGTCGGGTAGGCGGGATGCTGCTGCGAGCGGCGGAACGCGTCGGCGACCTTGTTGGCCGCGATGCCGTAGACGAAGGCCAGGAACGACTTGCCCTGATCGCGGTAGCGCGGAATGGCGTTCACGGTGGCCAGCAGGATTTCCTGCACCACGTCGTCGGCGGTGACGTGCAGATGGGCCGTGTTGCCCAGGCGCGCACCACAGTAGCGGCGCACCAGCGGGTGCACGATCCGGATGATCTCGCTGATCGCTTGCCGGTCGCCCGCGGCCGCCGGGCCGATCAGCTTGTCCAACTCGGCCGATACCCGCCGGCTCTCCGAGAGAGCGGGATGGTGGTTCTTGGGCAGCGCCGCGGTGTTGTGCTCGGTAGCCACGTCCGAGTCCTTTCTTGCCGATCAGTGCGTGTTCTCGGTACGCATAGATCGTCTGATGAACGCGGAACGGCAACCAGGCACCCCAGGGTGGGTTACCACCCACCTCGGCGGTGGGACTTACCCCACCCCTGTGGTTTTCGCCGGGCGGCGGCGCGGGGCCGACGCTCAGGCCGAGCCGGTCGCGGCCACCGTCTTGGTGGGCAGGTGACCAGCCCGGCGCACCGCCCAGATGGTGACGCCCAGCGCCACGGCGGTCAGCGGCCAGCCCATCCCGATACGGGCGAACGCGAGCCAGCCCGTCCGGTCGGTGTCGTAGAGCTGCGACTGCACCAGGTAGCGCGCGCCGAACACCACGATCCAGGTCGTGGTGGCCAGGTCGTAGAGTCGCACCGCGCGCGGATCGGACCGCCAGTCCGAGCCGTGGCCGTTGAGCACCCCCCAGATCACGCCGACCAGCGGCCGACGAACGAGGATGGACACGAGGAACGCCCCGGCGTAGAGGAGGCTGGTGTAGATGCCGAAGAGGAAGAACCCTTTGGCCTCGCCCATCCGGTAGGCGATGAAAGCGCAGATGCCGACGCCGAAGAAGCCCGAGATGGCGGGCTGAATGGGATCGCGCCGCACCAGACGCCAGAGGAGGATGGCGGCGGCCACCCCGAGAGCCGACCAGATGGCGGCGGTCAGCCCGGCGACGCTGTTGACGGGTACGAACACGACGACGGGGAGCGTCGAGTAGATCAGGCCGCTGAAGCCGCCGAGTTGTTCGAGGAGGGTCTGCTCGGCACGTTCTTCCTCACGGTCGGGCACGGCGAGCCCGGTGCGGTCGTCCGATCCTGCGTTGTCGTCGCTCAATGGCATACGTCAGCTGTTCCCGCGCAATTCGTAGTAAGGGTTGAAGATCACTTTGCGGCCGTCCCGATCGCCCACCCGGCCACGGACGAGGATGCGCCGACCCGGCTCGATGCCGGGAATGCGCCTACGCCCGATCCAGACCAGCGTGATGGCGTCGGTGCCGTCGAAGAACTCCGCCTGGACGCTGGCGCCTGCGGACTTGGGACACGCTTCGACGCTGCGGAGCCTACCGAGCATGGTGGCCTCGTCACCGCGTCGGCACTCCGACGCGCGACACGCTCCCGAGGCCTCGGATGTCTCGGCCAGCTCTTCGGCATCCAGCTGATCGATGTCTTCGGTCAGCCTGCGGCCCAGACGGCGAAAATATCCTGAGGCTGCGGATGACATTGTGCACGCTCTCCTGCGTAGAGCAGATGGCGTGGGTCGCACACCATCGTGAGGGATCCGATCCGCACGACCTGTCGTGGTCGTACAACGCCACTGTAGATGGGCCGGGCGACCCCCGCTACGCTCGGACCGATGTTCGCCTCCCCACACCTCGCTCGCGTCGTGGCACTGCCCGGAACCGGGTCCGACGCCGCCTTCGCCAGGCGCGCCTTCGGGCCCGCCAGCGCTGCCCGCGGACTGGAATTCGTCGCGGTGGAACCGGACCCGCGCCGCGTGGTGGCGAGCTGCCGGGCCGCGCTGGACGCCGCGGCGGATTCGGCACCGGTGCTGGCGGCGGGGATCTCGCTCGGCGCCGCGATAGCACTGGAGTGGGCGGCCGAGCATCCGGATCGCGTCGTCGGGGTCGTGGCGGCGCTGCCCGCCTGGACCGGGAGCGACACCGCCGCCTGCCCGGCCGCGCTCAGCGCCGCGGCCACCGCGGCGCAACTGCGCGCCGACGGTCTGGCGACGGTGCTCGACCGCATGCGGTCGAGCAGTCCGCGGTGGCTGGCGGACGCGCTGACCCAGTCCTGGCGGGCCCAGTGGCCGGATCTTCCGCAGGCGCTGGAGGAGGCCGCGGACTACAAGTGGCCGGACGTCGAGCGGCTGGCCACCTTCGAGCCGCCGCTCGCGGTGGTCGCCGCGGTCGACGACCCGGTGCACCCGGCGGCGGTGGCCGAGGAGTGGGCGACGGCGGCCCCGCACTCCCACCTGCACCGGATCACCCTGGAAGAACTCGGCGCCGACCCCGCGATACTGGGGCACGCGGGGCTCGGCGCCTTCGAGTGAGTTCGTCGGCTCGGTCGGCTCAGTTCAGGCCGAGCTGCTGCATGGCCGAGCCGTCCGCACCGCGTCGAGGTCCCTGCGACATCCGCGGCACCACTGGCTGCGCGCCGGTCTGCGCCGCCGCCTGCGCGGCCATCGCCTGCTGTTGAGCTTCGACCTGCTGCTGATGGGCCGCGGCCAGCTGCTCGGACAACTGCTGCGGCAGCACGACGGGCAGCGGCTCGCGCACGGGCAGCGGGTCCTCGCCACGCCGCACCACCGTCTCGCTCAAGATCGCGCGCGCCGCCTTCACCAGCGGACTGCCGTCGTCCGCAGCGCCCGAGGGGCCCGCCGCGACCAGCCGCACCATCCAGCGATAGCCGTCCACACCGATGAAACGCAGGTCGGCGCCCTCGGTCAGGGCCAGCAGTTCCCGGCCCCACGGGCCGTTCTCCACCGACACCCTGGCCCCGTCCTTGCGCAGCGAGTCGGCGAGATCCGCGGCGACCAGCCGCCATTGGCCGGAGGTCTTGGGCGCGGCGTAGGCCGCGACGGTGATCCGGCCGTGCTCGGTGGCCAGGTGCACCGCCTGCGGCTGCCCCTCCGGGGTCATCTCGACCTGCAGCTGACCGCCCGGCGGGACCGGCAACAGGACCGACCCGAGATCCAGCCGCTGCTCGGACACCGAATCCAGCAGTTCGGCGACCTCGTCGTAGTCGTAGGGGCCGGGTCGGCCGTGCGGCCGGTCGGCGTCGAGGTCGACGCCCTCGTACGAGCGCTCGTCGGTGGGGGCGTCGTCGTAGAAGTCGTCGTCGTAGTCGGACTCATAGTCGGACTCATAGTCGGACTCGTAGTCGGACTCGTAGTCGGACTCGGGCTCGTAGTCGGCGTAGTCCTCCGCCTCGTCGTATCGGTCGTCCGCGGCCCGGCTCGACTTCTTTCTCTTTCCGAACATTCCCGTCATGCCTCCTTGCCGGTCGTCCGGCCCGCCCCGTTCGTCTGCGCGGTCAGGCTCGCGTGGCCGCCGCTGGAGCCGTAGCCGCCCGCCCCCCTGGTCGTCTCGTCGAGCGAGTCGACCTCCACGAAATCCACCAGCTCCACTCGTTGCACCAGCAGTTGCGCGATCCGGTCGCCGCGACGCAACTCGATCGGCGTGCGCGGGTCGTGGTTGATCAGGCACACCTTGATCTCGCCCCGATACCCTGCGTCGATCGTGCCCGGGGTGTTGACCACCGACAGGCCGGCCTTGGCCGCCAGACCCGAGCGCGGATGGATCAAGCCGACCGTGCCGGCCGGTAGCGCGACGGCGACACCGGTGCCGACCAGCACCCGCTCGCCCGGCTCCAGGATGACGTCTTGCGTGGTGCACAGATCCACGCCCGCGTCGCCCGCATGGGCGCGCGTGGGCACAGGTATGCCGGGGTCCAGCCGCAGCAAGGGTATGGGTGAAAGTGCGCTCACGTTGGACGAGCCTACGCGTAGGCTGTTCGCCCTCGTGACTTAGTGTTGACTCGTGTCGGACCAGCCCAATCCCATGACCGCGGACGAGAAAAAGCAGCAAGCGCACCTGTACCGGGAGCGTCTGTGGGTGCCGCTGTGGTGGTGGCCCGTGGCCTTCGCTCTCACCGGGTTGCTCGCGGCGGAGATCCACATGGGAGCCCCGGGATTACGGGCGTGGCTGCCCTACGTGCTGCTGTTCCCGGTGCCGGTCTGGGTGCTGCTGTGGCTGAGCAGACATCGCGTCGAAGTGGCGCCGGACGCGACCGGGACACCGGAGTTGCGCGCCGATCGCGCGCATCTGCCGGTGAATTTCGTGGCCCGCGCGGCCATCGTCGCCCCCACCGCGAAAAGCGCGGCGCTGGGTCGCCAGCTCGACCCCGCCGCCTATGTCCAGCATCGCCCCTGGGTGGGGCCGATGGTTTTGCTCGTGCTCGACGACCCGGACGATCCGACGCCGTACTGGCTGGTCAGTACGCGGCGGCCCGAACGGGTCCTTGCCGCGCTCGGTCTACCGAGCGCGGGCTGACACATTGTTCGATTTCGTCGAGATCAGGCGGCGCAATCCATGCAGATCATCTGGCCGCCCTTCTCACTGGCCAGCCTGCTCCGGTGATGGACCAGGAAACAGCTGGAACAGGTGAACTCGTCGGCCTGCTTCGGGATCACCCGAACCGTCAGCACTTCCTCGGACAGGTCGGCGCCGGGAAGCTCGAACGACTCCGCGGTATCGGATTCGTCGATATCCACGACGGCGGACTGTGCCTCGTTACGACGAGCCTTCAGCTCCTCCAGCGAATCCTCCGACACATCGTCGGTTTCGGTGCGCCTCGGTGCGTCATAGTCGGTTGCCATGTCGTCTTCCCCTCGTCCTAACTCCGTATATCCCGGACCGGTCCGCTCACACCCGATTCCTGCCGGAACCGCCGCGACGGAAGCCGCCCCGCCGGTGGTGCACGTCACACGTACACCGGTCGCCTATCAGGGCGGATCGTGCCGATCCACTCCCGATAGCGCTGGGTAAACGCAGGACATGCCCTTCTTGTTCCCGCGACCGACCACTGATTTCCGCACCGGCGATTCGATCTGGGCCGCCAGACAATAGCGGACGCCGGAGCAAAAGTCGCAATCAAAACACAGACGAGTCGAAATCGAGGGCCAATCGACACCGTTCGGGGAACGCACCGAGACCTTGCGCCGCGCCCTCGCCACATTTTCGTAGAGTGTGCTGGTGGTTTCACTGATCACCGAAGGCAGCGCGACGGATCCGCAAGGTCGTCCGTTCCTGCGCCGCCGCCCGCAGCCCTGGCTCATCATGCTCGGCGTTCTCGCTCTGATCAGCGGGATCGTCTGGATCAAAGCCCTCACGACGCACGACACCGACTACACCGCGATGGCGTGCAACTCACCGAGCCCCGCCTCGGATCCGGGTGCGCCCCAAGCGACTCCGCTCGGTCAGCGGGTCGGCGCGGGGCGACTGGAAGACGTGGAACCCGCACCGCTGTCAGCGAGCAAGGTGCGCGTGCTGAACGCCAACAACCAGCGCGGGCAGGCCGCGCACGTCGCCGCCAAGCTCGGCGACCTCGGCTTCGCCGGCGCGCCAGGAATGCAGTACGGCAACGATTCGGTATACGTCAACGGCGACCTGGAATGCGCCGGACAGATCCGCTTCGGCGTCAACGGCCGACCGGCCGCCGCATCCGTGCAACTGGTCGCGCCGTGCGCCGAGCTGATCGAGGATCAGCGCGGCGACGACACGGTCGATCTGGTGCTCGGCTCGTTGTTCCGGGACATCCGGCCCAGCAACGACGCCGAGGAAGTGCTGCGTTCGCTCAAGAACCCCGCGCCGGGCAACTCCACATCCATCGATATCAAGCTGCTCGACGCCGCGCGGAACGCGCGCTGTTGACCAGCCGCGCGGAACGCGCGCTGTTGATCAGCGGTCCGGAATCGGCTCGGTAGCGCCGACCCGGACCAGCAGTTCCCCGAGTTCGTCGGCGATGCCGGGCGCGGCGGCCACCACCAGGTCGCCGTCGGTGCCCGGCGCCGTCGCGGGCGGCAACGTCAGCCGCGCGCCCGCCTCCGCGGCGATCAGCGCGCCTGCGCCCCAGTCCCAGGCGTTCAGTCCGTGCTCGTAATAGGCGTCCACCCGGCCCGCCGCGACATGGCACAGGTCCAGCGCCGCCGCGCCGAAACGACGGATGTCGCGCACGTGCGGCAGCACCTGCGCGACCAGTTCCGCCTGCCTGGTCCTGCGGTGCCTGCCGTAGGCGAATCCGGTGGCGACCAAAGCCATCGCGACCGATTCGACGGGCGTGCAGCTCAAGTGCTCCACCACGCCGTCGGCGTCGACCCGCAGCGCACCGAGGCCGAGCCCCGCGCTGTAGGTGGCCGCCCGCGCCACGTCCACCACGGCGCCCGCGACCGGTCGCCCGCCACGCAGCGCGGCGACCGACACGGCGTAGCCGGGGACGCCGTAGAGGAAGTTGACGGTGCCGTCGATCGGGTCCACCACCCAGTGGACGGTGTCGGCGCTCGCGTCATCGATGCTGCCGCCGCCCTCCTCGCCGAGGATCGGGTCGCCGGGGCGCTGTTCGGCGAGCAGTTTTCGGATCAGCTCTTCGGTCTCGGTGTCCACGATGGTCACCGGGTCGGTCTCGTGGCTCTTGGACTGTACGGCGCCTTCGGCGTGCGCGCCCGAAGGCCCGAACACCTCGGGACGGCGGGTGCGGACATGGGCGGCGGCCGTCTCGGCGATGTCGACCGCGATACGCCGCAGGTCGGCTTCGTCGCCACGCGCGACGATCGAGACGAACGAGTCGGAGGTGTAGTCGGACACTGACGATGTGGTTTCCGGCACGCCTTCCATCGCATCACATATCCTCGCCGAACGCCCAGCCTCGGGGTCGCATTATCCTTGTCGTGCACGACACAGCGCCGTCGTCGGGCATCCCATCGCAACGCCCGCCGTGGCGCCGTGGGCCCCGTGCAGCGCTGTCATCACATCGGCCAGCACAGGGAACGAGGGGTTAGTCATGTCCGCTCGGGGGCACGCATTCGGCATCGATATCGGCGGCAGCGGCGTCAAAGGCGGCGTGGTCGATCTGGCCACCGGCGAGTTGGTCCACGAGCGGATCAAGATCGCGACGCCGCACCCCGCGACACCGTTCGCCGTGGCGGAGGCGGTGGCCGAATTGGTCGCCAAGGCCGGGTGGAACGGTCCGGTGGGCCTCACACTGCCCGCCGTGGTGATCGGCGGTGTGGCACGCACCGCGGCCAACATCGACAAGTCCTGGATCGGCACCGACGCGCGCGCGCTGTTCTCCGCCGCCCTCGGCGGCCGGCCGGTCACCGTGCTCAACGACGCGGATGCCGCGGGCATGGCCGAGGACCGCTACGGCGCGGCCAGGAATTTCGCGGGACTGGTCATGCTGCTGACCTTCGGCACCGGCATCGGCTCCGCGTTGCTCTACCACGGCACGCTGGTGCCCAACACCGAGCTCGGCCACCTGGAGGTCGGGGGCATGGAGAGCGAGCACCGCGCGGCGGCCTCGGTGAAGGAACGCGACGACCTGACCTACGAACAGTGGGCAGCGCAGGTCAGCCTGGTCCTGACCACACTGGAGAACCTGTTCTTCCCCGTCGTCTTCGTCGCGGGCGGAGGCATCAGCAGGGACGCCGAGCACTGGATTCCGCTGCTCACGAACCAGACCCCGGTCATTCCGGCGCGCCTGCGCAACACCGCGGGCATCGTCGGCGCCGCCATGGCGATCGCGGGGGGTGTCGCCCCATGAGGCGCGCGGGTACCGCGAGGATGCCGTTCCCGGCATCGTGCCGTAGGTACCCTGGTTAGATCGTTACAATGGAACGTGCCCGGCTGAGCCGGAGAAACCCCGACCGGCGCTGCGCCGGTGAAACCCGACAGATCGCTCCGCCGGAACCCAACTCTGGCGTGACGCCGCACGAGACCGTCACGAAAGGGCGTACGTGGTAGCCACGAATACCCGTCAGACCGCCGAATCGGCCGATGCCGACTCCGCAGATGTAAACGCAGCACGGCCGGTCCGTAAAGCTGCCGCGAAGAAGGCTCCGGCGAAGAAGGCCGCCGCCAAGAAGGCGCCTGCCAAGAAAGCCGCGAAGGCGACCAAGGCTCCCGCGAAGAAGGCCGGCACCAAGAAGGCGGGTCCGGACGGCGAGCCCGGCGCCGACGAGGCGATCGAGGACGAGTCGCTCGATCTCGAGGATCTCGGCGATCTCGAGGTCTCCGAGGAGGACCTCACCGACGGCGACGACCTGGTCGACGTCGCCGAGGAGGCCGAGGCGCCCGAGGCCGAGTCCGACGAACCCACGGCGGCGGACAAGGCCTCCGGCGATTTCGTCTGGGACGAAGAGGAATCCGAGGCGCTGCGCCAGGCCCGCAAGGATGCCGAGCTCACCGCTTCCGCCGACTCGGTGCGCGCCTACCTCAAGCAGATCGGCAAGGTCGCGCTGCTCAACGCCGAGGAGGAGGTCGAACTCGCCAAGCGGATCGAGGCGGGCCTCTACGCCGCGGAGAAGGTGCGCGAGTTCACCGAACAGGGCGAGAAGCTGCCGGTCGCGATGCGCCGCGACTACAACTGGATCGTGCGGGACGGCAACCGCGCCAAGAACCACCTGCTAGAGGCCAACCTGCGTCTGGTCGTCTCGCTGGCCAAGCGCTACACCGGCCGTGGCATGGCGTTCCTCGACCTGATCCAGGAAGGCAACCTGGGTCTGATCCGCGCGGTGGAGAAGTTCGACTACACCAAGGGCTACAAGTTCTCCACGTACGCCACTTGGTGGATCCGGCAGGCCATCACCCGCGCCATGGCCGACCAGGCCCGCACCATCCGCATTCCGGTGCACATGGTGGAGGTCATCAACAAGCTCGGCCGCATCCAGCGCGAGCTGCTCCAGGACCTCGGCCGCGAGCCGACGCCGGAGGAGCTGGCCAAGGAAATGGACATCACGCCGGAGAAGGTGCTGGAGATCCAGCAGTACGCGCGTGAGCCCATCTCGCTGGACCAGACCATCGGTGACGAGGGCGACAGCCAGCTCGGTGACTTCATCGAGGACTCCGAGGCCGTGGTCGCGGTGGACGCCGTGAGCTTCACCCTGCTGCAGGATCAGCTGCAGTCGGTGCTGGAGACGCTGTCGGAGCGTGAGGCGGGCGTGGTCCGGCTGCGCTTCGGTCTCACCGACGGCCAGCCCCGCACCCTCGACGAGATCGGCCAGGTCTACGGGGTCACCCGCGAACGCATCCGCCAGATCGAGTCCAAGACCATGAGCAAGCTGCGCCACCCGAGCCGCTCCCAGGTCCTGCGCGACTACCTGGACTAGGTCGCACCGTCTCGACGCCCGCATTCGTCGTGCCGCTGGATCCTCCAGCGGCCGGCGAATGCGGGCGTCGCGCTTTCCAAGGATTGCCGTCGCCGCGGATGTCGGCAACTACGGCCTCTCCCGTGCCGATTCCGGGGCGCGGTACGACCGGCGCTGGGCGGAACGGACCGCCGCGCGGAGAGCCAACCCCGCGCAGGACTGATCAGGAGATCACGGGCTCGGGGCGGCCACGGTGCTGCAGCAGCCCGACGACCGGCTCGATGACACGCGCCACGATCGGTCCCAGCACCGCCATCAGCAGCACGTAGGTCGAGGCCAGAGCGGTGAGCTGTCCGTCCATCGCGCCCGCGCTCACCGCCAGTCCCGCGATCACGATGGAGAATTCGCCGCGCGCCACCAGGGCCGCGCCCGCCCGGGCCCGGCCCATGGGTCGAATGCCCTCTCGCGCGGCAGCCCACCACCCCGTCGCCACCTTCGTCACGACACTGATCGCCGCCAGCGCGATCGCCCAGCCCAACACCGGCGGGATCGACCGCGGCTCGGTGCTCAACCCGAAGGCCACGAAGAAGATGGCCGCGAACAGGTCGCGTAGCGGTTCGAGCATCTTCGCCGCCGCGTGCGCGGTCGAGCCGGAGATCGCGATGCCCAGCAGGAAGGCCCCGACCGCCGCCGACACGCTCAGCGCGGAGGAGACACCGGCCACCAGCAGCGCCGCGCCGAGCAGCGTGAGCAGGAAGACCTCACGGTCGGCGCTGTCCACCACCGCCGACACGTAGCGTCCGTAGCGCAGCGCGACCACGAGAACCAGGGTGATGGTGACCAGTGCCAGCGCCAGGGCGCGCAGTCCGCTGATCCAGCTCAGCCCTGCCAGCACCGTGGTGAGAATGGGCAGGTAGACCGCCATCGCCAGATCCTCGAAGACGAGGATGGACAGGATCACCGGTGTCTCCCGGTTGCCCAGGCGGCCGAGGTCGTCGAGGACCTTCGCCACGATGCCCGAGGAAGAGATGTAGGTGACACCCGCCATCGTGATCGCCCCGTTGACGCCCCAGCCCAGCATCACCGCCACCACGGCGCCGGGCGTGGCGTTGACCACGATGTCCACCAGGCCGGCCGGCCAGGAACGGCGCAGCCCGGTTACCAGCTCCGCCGCGGTGTACTCCAAGCCGAGCAGCAACAGCAGCAGCACGACCCCGATCTCACCGGCCACATGACCGAAGTCGTGCGCGGCCCCGAGCTCGATGAAGCCGCCCTGACCGAAGGCGACGCCACCGAGCAGGTACAGCGGAATGGGTGACATGCCGACCCGGACCGCGACACGGCCCAGCATGCCGAGAACGAAGAGAACCGCTCCGAGCTCGATCAGGGCGAGCGCGGTGTCCGTCACGGCTCAGCCGTGCGTCAATATCTTCGCGGCGGCATCCAAGCCCTCCGGAGTGCCGACGACCACGAGCAGGTCGCCCGCGGTGAAGGTGAAATCGGGACCGGGCGAGGGATGCAACTGCCCGGCTCGCATGACCGCGACGATGGAGACCTTCGTGCGGGTGCGCATCTCGGTCTCGCCGAGGGTGCGACCGTCGTACGGGGAGTCGTCCCCGATCGGCAGCTGGCGCGTGGTGATCCCGGGCAGATCGCGATGGTCGTCGTTGAGCTTGGCGACCAGTTGCGGCGCGCCGAGCAGGTTCGCCAGGACCGCCGCTTCATCGGTGGTCAGCGGGATCTGCGCGGCACAGGCGTCGGGATCATCGAGTTTGGAGACGATCAGGTCGATATCACCGTCGCGGTGGGCGACCACGCCGATTCGGCGACCGGAACGCACTCCGAAGTCCTTCCGGACACCGATTCCGGGTAGTGCGGTGACGTCGACGTTCACGCTCTCCAGATTAACCGGATCACCGCGCCGATGAACGGATCGGTCATCACTTCGGCCGATGGCGCGTCGCGCCGGCTGTGTTGTGATGGAGCCGTGCGGCGGTGGTCGGAATTGCCCGAGCGGACCCGAGATGCGCTGGGCGCGGTGATCGCGTTCGCGGGCGGCGCAACGTTGTACCTGGCAGGCCTGTCCACGATGACCGATCGCGCCGGGCACGTCGCGTGGTGGGTCCGATTCGGTGTGCTGGCGGTGCTGTGCCTGGCGACGTTCTTCCGGCGGCGGACGCCGGTCACGGCGATGCTGTGCGGGCTGCTCCCGCTGGCGGTGGACATCCAGCTCGGCGCCACGGTGCCGGTATGGATCATCTACGCCGACCTGATCTATTCGGCGGTGTTGTATGCCGGGCGCCGCGCCGCACGGATCACCGCCCTGTCCTGGTCGGCGCTCTCCGGGATCGTCGTCGTGCTGACGCTGGCCGCGACCCGCGACCCGCATTCGGTCGCGGTGGCGCTGGTGGCGGTCTTCAGCTTCGTCGCGGCGCCGATCTGGTGGGCGAGCTCGGTGCGCACGCACAAGGAGATCGCCGACGCCGAGCGCAGCCGCGCTCGAGCACTGACACTGGTCGCCGAACTCGACCGTCGCGCGGCGATCGCCGACGAGCGAACCACGATGGCGCGCGACCTGCACGACGTGATCGCCGGGCACCTGTCGGCCATCGCGCTGCACGCGGAGGCGGCGCTCGGCCTCCCTGCTCGCCACGACCCGGACCCAGCGGTGGCCGGGATCATGCGGTCCATCCGCGCCGACAGCCTCAGCGCGCTGGAGGAGATGCGCACCATGATCGGGCTGCTGCGCAGCGACGACGACGCGGCCGAGGCCGCCGCACCGCGCACACTCGCGCAGCTGTCGATCCTGGTGGACGCCGCACGCGCGGCGGGGATCTCGGTACGGGTGCGCGAATCACTCGACTGCGCCGAGCTGCCGAGCGCGGTCGACCAGGCCGCTTACCGCATCGTTCAGGAGGCTTTGACCAACGCGATGAAACACGCTCCTGGGCAACCGGTCTCGATCGATGTGCGAACCGAGGACCAGACGTTGCGAATATCCGTCCGAAACCCGACCGTGCCGTCGCGGACGCCCCGGTCCGCGGCGGAAGCCGGGCGTCGCGGCGTGGTGAACATGCGCGAGCGGGCCGCCGTACTCGGTGGAAGCCTGCGAGCCGGACCGGATTCCGGCGACTGGGAAGTCCTGGCCAGACTGCCGCTCGGTTCCGCAGGGGTCGCATGAGGATTCGGGTGGTGGTCGCCGACGACCATGCGGCGATCCGCGCGGGCCTGCGGATGATCCTGGATGCCGAGGACGATATCGAGGTGGTCGGCGAGGCCGCCGACGGTGATGTCGCGGTGGCCCAGGCCAAAGCGCTGCGGCCACAGGTGGTGCTGATGGACGTCCGGATGCCCGGGGTCGACGGGATCACCGCGACCGAGCGGATCACCGCGGACGGCCTGGCGAAGGTGCTCATTCTGACCACGTTCGACTTGGACGAGTACGTGTTCCGTACGCTGCGCGCGGGAGCGTCGGGGTTCGTGCTGAAATCCACGACCGCGCAGGCGCTGGTGGCGGCGGTGCGCGCCGTCGCGGCGGGTGACGGGGTGCTGGCTCCGGAAGTGACACGAGCGGTGATCTCGGCGTACGTCTCGAATCAGGCTGTGCCGCAGACCGCTCCCGACGGGCTCGACGAACTCACCGAGCGGGAACGCGAAGTGCTCGACTGTCTCGGCGACGGCCTGTCGAACGCGCAGATCGCGGGTCGGCTGTTCATCGGCGAGACCACCGTCAAAACGCACGTCTCGCGGGTGCTGACGAAACTCGGTGTGCGATCGCGGGTTCAAGCCGCCATCGTGGCGCGCGAGATCCGCGACCGATGAGTCAGGTCGCGAGCGGGGCGAACGTCCCGTCCGCGCCGGGCAGGTACTCCTCGACGTCCGTCACCGCGCTCACCGGCACAGGACCGTACAGGTGTGGGAAGAGCATCGCTTCCGGATCGGTCGGGACGCCCGGCTCCCACTTGATCGGCGAGCCGACGCGGCGGGTGTCGATGCACAGCAGCACCAGATCCCGCCGTCCCACGAACAAACGGTTCGCGGGCAGGTGCACCTGCTGCGGCGAGGAGAGGTGGATGAACCCTTCCTCGGCGAGCGAGGGCGGCCGGTACTCCCCCGTTTGCCGAGCGGAAAGCCATTCCACCGAAGCGCATAGGTGAACAAGAGTGTGAGTGTCATACGTCACGGGTAATCTCCCAGTGGACAACTGAATCGGTCGATCGAGGATGTGACGCAGTGCACATAGACGACAGGACCTGCGGCGTTCGCCCTTAGCGAAATCCCTGGTCGTGTTATCGAAAACACACTGATTCACGCGCGGGAACAAACTCCCCCGTCCCGAACGTCTGACAGAGTAGTCATACCCCTGCTGGGAAGTAGCGGTAGCGAGCTCGTGGTGAGTGACCACGGGCCCCACACCAGGTGAACGGTCGTCGGGACCGGGAGCCAGGACGGAGGAGTCATGCCAGGAACCCTGACAAGCACCCCACTGACCGCGGTCGATCGTTGCGACCGTTGCGGGGCGGCCGCCCGAGTGCGCGCCGTACTGCCCGCGGGTGGAGAGTTGCTCTTCTGCCAGCACCACGCGAACGAACACATGGATCGGCTGCGTGAGCTGGACGCCGTGATCGACACGGAGTCCGCTCCCGCGCTCTGACCTGCTCCTCGCGTCCTGACACAACAGCATCGGACAACAGAACACCGTTTCCGTCGGCAGCGGGTGACCTACCGGTCGCCCGCTGTCGGCGTGTGCGGGGACGGTCGGACGGTCAGCCCGCGGACACCGTGGCGAGGATGCCGTCCAGCAGTCTCGCCAGGCCGTATTCGAACGCGCCGTCCGGGTCGGCGGGGGCTTGGTACAGCTCGCCGACCGCCGCTCCGACGCGGGAGGAGAGCGGGAAGCGGCCCGGTGGCATGACCTCGGCCAGCAGGGGGCCGTGCACCTCCCACCAGCGTGCGTCGCTCATGCGCCCGGTCTCCCGGGCCGCGGCGACCGCCATGCGGGCGTTACCGGTGGCGAACTCCGACAGCACGGCGATCACCCGGTCCATCGCCACCTCCGACAATCCGAGCCCGTCTATCGCGGCGAGCTGCCGCTCGTAGCGACGCATTCGTCCCGGCCCGAGCACCAGCCGCCAGGGCGACACCTCGAGCAACCAGGGGTGCGCGGTGAGTTCCGCACGGACCTGACAGGCCACCGCGGCCAGGCGTTCGCGCGGCGGCAGGTCGCCGGGAAGGGGTGCGTCCTCGTCGGCGACCGCGTCGACCATGAGGACCGTCAGCGCGTCCTTGCTCGGCACGTACGTGTAGAGGCTCATCGGCCGCAACCCCAACTCGGCGGCGACGGTGCGGATGGAGACCTTGTCGTAGCCCTCGCGATCGGCGAGCCCGACCGCCACGCCGACCACCGCGTCGACGCTGACCGCCGGTTTCGGGCCGCGGCCGGACGGACGCGGCGGGAGGTCGTGCCGCCACAGCAGGCTCATCAGCTGCCGGGCCTGGTCGGGAGTGATCTCGTCGCTCACGGGCTCCTCGGGCATCTCGGGCATCTCGGACTCCTCGGAACAAATCCGGTACGGTGTACGTTGTCACGATACTCCGTACACCATACGTTGATTTGGGGGTGCGTTCTGCCCAGCACACACGCCACTTACCTGCCGGATCGGCACATGTTCGCGCTCTGGAGCTGGGACGGCCACGGCACCGGCCCGGCCCCGCGCGGGCATGGCGACCGGGAGACCCTCGCGCTGGCCGTCCCGGTCGCCGTCGACGGCGGTCTCGGCGTCGCCGACGTCGACGCCGCCTTGGTGGACCCCGAGACCTTCGCGGCCGCGACGGTGGATAACCCGGGCGAGTCGATCGCGGCCTGGCAGCGGGTGGTGCGCTGCGCCCTCGCCGGTGAGTTCTCCGGCACCGGCCCGGACGAGCTGCCCGTAGCCGCGCACGCCGTGCCGGACGCCTCCGGCACGGCGATCGTCTCGGCGCAACGCGCGCTCGATGTACTGCGCGACACCGAAGCGATCACCGCGGACCTGCGGGCGACGCTGAAAGCACGGCTGCGGCCCTACCAGGCACGCGGAGTGGGCTGGCTGCGTGAGACCGTGGCCGCGCACGGCGGCGCGGTGCTCGCCGACGAGATGGGTCTCGGCAAGACCGTGCAGACCATCGGTTTCCTGCTCGACCGCGCCGAGGCGGGCCCGCAGCTGGTGGTGTGCCCGACCTCGCTGGTCGGCAACTGGGCGCACGAGATCGGCCGGTTCGCGCCGGGGCTGCGCGTGGTCGCGTGGCGCGGCGGCGACCTCGACGCCGATGCCGCGACGGTCGTCGTCACCGGCTATCCGACCTTGCGGCTGCACGGGCGGCTGTTGACGCACCTCAGCTGGGCGACGGCCGTCTTCGACGAGGCGCAGGCCCTGAAGAATCCCCGCACCCAAGTCGCGAAAGCCGCGCGAGCGATCGACGCGGCCGCGACCGTCGCGCTGACCGGCACGCCGGTGGAGAACCATCTCGACGAATTGTGGGCATTGCTGCACCTGGTGGCGCCCCGGTTGTTCGGGCACCGGACGCAGTTCCGGCGGCGCTTCGTGCGGCCGATCCACGAGGGTTCGGCGGCCGCCGCGGCACGGCTGCGCGACACCATCGAACCGGTCGTGCTGGCACGCAAGAAGAGCCAGGTCGCCGCCGCACTGCCCGCCAAGATCCACAGCGACCTGCTCTGTGACCTCACCGACGAACAAGAGCGGCTCTACGACCAACTGCTCGACAAAGCCGTCGACGACGGATTCGGGGCGGGCATCGAGCGCCACGGCCGCGTGCTCGCGGCGCTGACCGCCCTCAAACAGGTGTGCAACCATCCCGGGCTGATCACCGGCGAACTCGACGAGTTGGCCGGCCGCTCCGGAAAACTCGACCTGTGCACCGACATCATCGCCACCAATCTCGAAACAGGCAGTCCGACGATCGTTTTCACCCAGTACCGCCGGACCGGTGAACTGCTGGTACGCCATTTCGCCGAACAGTTCGGGGTGGCGGCGCCGTTCTTCCACGGTGGCTCGAGCCAGACCGAACGCGCCGAGATCGTCGCCGGGTTCCAAGCCGAGGACGGACCGCCGATCCTGGTGCTGAGCCTGCGCGCGGCGGGTACCGGACTCACACTGACCCGCGCCGCCGACGTCGTCCACTTCGACCGCTGGTGGAACCCCGCGGTGGAGGCACAGGCCTCCGACCGGGTCCACCGGATCGGCCAGACCCGCACGGTCACCGTCACCACCCTCACCTCGACCACCACCGTGGAGGAGCACATCGCGGGCATGCACGACCGCAAGGCGGCACTGCGCGACCTCGGCGACACGGCGGGCATCGCGGCACTGGCCGCCCTCGACGACGACCAGCTGATCGAGATCCTGCGCCGCAAGAGGGGAAACTGATGGCCGACAACGAATTCGGTTACACCGCGTGGGGCATGGACTGGGTGCGCCTGGCCGAGCCGCTGCGCCAGACCCGGCCGGACCCGCTGCTGCCCCGCGCGCGCAGCATCGCCCGCAACAACGGCGTGCGGGCCACCGTCGAGGGACGGGTGGTGCGGGCCACCATCCACCGTGGCGGTCAGGCCTCGCTGACCCACGTGGAGGTGGCGGCGCTGTCCCGCGCGACGATCACCGCCATCGCCGGGATCGTGCCGGACCCCACAGTGCTGACCGACGACATGCACCGCGCGATCGGCGCGGCCGGGGTCTCGCTCGCGCCCGTCCTCGCCGGAACCGATTGTTCATGCACCGCGCGCTCGGCACGGTGCGTCCACGTGCTGGCGGTCTTCTACGAGATGGCGCGGCAGATCGACGAGAATCCCCGGCTCGCCTTGGCGATCCAGGGTTATTTCGCCGCAGCGCCGCAGGATGCGGACGAGTCCGCACCGCAGGCGCGATGGACGCCCATCAGCGCCCTGGACCCCCAGCGGTTCTTCACGACGACTCCCGGCTGAGCGGTCGGCGGGGGAACGCTGGGGGGTCGGCGCGGGATTTCCGAGAGCAACTCGGTGCGACTACGTCTGCGTGCGACCGCGCCGTTCCAGCGTCTTACCCGGCGATACTCATTCCGGCCGTCGAGCCCGGAAGCGGAAACTCGAAGTGCCGGTGTCGATCCGCACGTCGGTGAAGCCGGCCCGGCGCAGCCGGTCGGCGGCCGTCTCCGGTGGCACGGGGACGCAGGTGTCGCCCAGGTGTATGAGCCGGAACATGCGGCCGTCGAGCCCGTCGCTGCCCGCGAACACTCCGCCGGGGCGCAGTACCCGCAGGGCTTCGGCGAACAAAGCGTCCTGCCTGCCCGGCGTCGGCACGTGGTGCAACATCGTGAAGCAGACTACGGAGTCGAAACGTTCCGCGGGCAGGGGCATCTCGGCGCCGTCGCCGTCGATCACCGTCATCGCCTCGCCGTGCCGGTCACGCAGCCGGGCGGCCAGCGCCGGGTCGATCTCGACACCGGTGAGGGTCGAGGTCCGGGCCAGCAGCGCGGATACGTTGGCGCCGTAGCCAGGACCGATCTCCAGAGCCGCTGCGCCGAGGTCGATGCCGGACAGAGCCCACGGCACGATGCGCGTCGCGCTGGCCCGTTCCCACATCGATGAGCGGCACAGCAATCGGTGAAGTGTGTTCATCGCCATGCCTGCGACGTTAGGAACGGATCGCACCCGGCACGACAGGCTACGGTGACATATCGTGTCGCGAAACGGCCATGCCGTGATCCACCCCGTCCCGCCCGGCGCGACCGCCATGGTGTTCGGCGCCGGAGTGCTTCCCGCGGGGCACTGGTTCGAGTTGCACGAACATCCGCAACACCAGATCGCCTGGGCCGCCCGCGGAGTCCTGGCGGTCGAAGTGGGCGACAGCCGCTGGGTGTTGCCGCCGACCAGGGCACTGTGGATCCCCGCGGGCATCGCGCATCGCACCGGCACCTCCGACGGCGCGGCCATGCGGGGCATCTTCCTGGATCCCGGACGCTGTCCGATCGCCTTCGGCGCGCCGACCATGTTGCGCGTGACCCGACTCCTGCACGAACTGTTCGACCTGCTCACCACGGCCCACACCACCCGGGAGCGGCGGGCGCGCGCCGAGGCGGTGGTGTTCGACCTCCTCGAGCCCGTCGAGGTGATCCCGATCGGCGCGCATCGGCCCACCGACCCCCGGGCGCGGCAGGTGGCGGACGCGCTCGCCGCCGATCCGGCCGATCCGCGCACGCTCACCGAGTTCGCCGCGCACGTCGCCGCCAGCCCGCGCACGCTGGCCCGGTTGTTCGTGGCGGAGACCGGCCTCGGCTTCGGCCAGTGGCGCACGCAGATCCGGCTGGCCGCTTCCCTGCCGCTGCTCGCGGCCGGGCTGCCGATCGCCCGGATCGCGGGCCGGGTCGGCTACGCGACGCCGAGCGCTTACGTCGCGGCGTTCCGGCGGGCGGTGGGGGTCTCGCCGGGGCGGTACTTCGCCGGGTGATCAGGCGTTGGTGCCGCTGTCCACGGTGAGGAACGCGCCGGTGACGCTGCGGCCGGACGGTCCGGCCAGATAGGCCACCGCGTCCGCGACATCGTCGGCGACGCCGAAACGGCCCAGCGCGGTCAGGTCGCGCTGTTGCTGCGCGTGCGCGCCGTCCTGCGGGTTCATATCGGTGTCGGTGGAGCCGGGCTGCACGAGGTTCACCGTGATCGCACGCGGGCCCAGTTCGCGCGCCAGCGCCTTGGTGAACCCGTTGAGAGCGGACTTGCTGAGGTTGTAGAGCGACAGACCGGCGAACGGGGCGTGATCGGTCAGGTTGGTGCCGATGCTGATGATCCGCCCGCCGTCAGTCATGTATCCGACCGCGGCCTGCGCGGCGACGAACGCGGCACGTGCGTGCACGCCGAGCGCGTTGTCGATCTCCGCGACGGTGAATTCCTCGAACGGCTTCGAGAGAAAGATCCCCGCGTTGTTCACCAGGATGTCCAGCCCGCCGAGTTCGGACGCGGCGCGGTCCACCGCCGCGCGCACCGCCGTGGCGTCGGCACTGTCGGCTTGGATCGCGAGGGCTCGGCGTCCGAGTGCCTCGACCTCACCGACCACCGTCTTCGCCTGCCCCTCGGCGTGCTGATAGGTCAGTGCCACGTCCGCCCCCGCCGCGGCGAGGCGGCGCGCGATGGCCGCCCCTATTCCGCGGCTACCGCCGGTGACCAGCGCGACCTTGCCCGTGAGGTCCGACATCGGTACTCCTCCACATTTTGTGTCGATCAATACATAAATAGCCAAGCGCATCGGCAGCACCGGTGTCAAGAGGTATATTTAACGATCGACACAGAAAGGTTTTGCCATGGCCGAACGGGGACGACCGCGGGCCTTCGACCGAGCCGAGGCGTTGCGTCGCGCCATGGAGGTGTTCTGGGAGCACGGCTACGAGGGCGCCTCGATGAGTGATCTGACCGCCGCGATGGGGATCAACTCCCCCAGCCTGTACGCCGCGTTCGGCGACAAGGAGGCGCTGTTCCGCGCGGCCGTCGAGCTCTACGGACGTACCGACGGCGGTTACACCGATCGCGCGCTGCGCGAAGAGCCGACCGCGCGGGCGAGTATCGAGGCGATGCTCCGGGACAACGCGGCGGCCTACACCGAGGAGAACAAGCCGCACGGCTGCATGGTCGTGCTCGCGGGTTCCACCTACACCACGCGCAACACGAGCATCCGCGACTTCCTGATCGAGAAGCGCCGCGAGACGACCGAAGACATCCGGCGGCGGCTCGATCGCGGCATCGCCGAGGGCGATCTACCGGAAGGCACCGACACCGCGGCGCTGGCCGCGTTCTACACCACGGTTCTCTACGGCCTGTCCATCCAGGCACGCGACGGCGCGACGCTCACGGAACTCACCGCCTCCATCGATTGCGCCATGGCCGTTTGGCCCGCCTGATCACCCGGGCTACTTCCGGCGCAGCGCGGCGATGCGCTCACCGAGCTGCTCGGCGGAGGCCAGCGCCGTCGGCGGGCCCCCGCATTCGCGGCGCAGCTCGCCGTGGATCACGCCGTGTGGTTTTCCGGTGCGGTGGTGGTGCATCGCCACCAGGCTGTTGAGTTCGCGCCGCAGTTCGCCGAGCCGATCGGCCGTGGCGACGCGCTCTGCGGCGCTGGCGACCTGCGGACCGGGATCGGAGACGGGCGCGGACACACTCCGCTCGGCGACCTGTTTGGCCTGCCGCTCGCGCAACAGCGCGCGCATCTGTTCGGCGTCGAGCAGCCCGGGAATGCCCAGATAGTCGGCCTCCTCGTCGCTGCCCGCGAAGGTCGCGGTGCCGAAGGAGGACCCGTCGTAGATCACCTGGTCGAGCTCGGCGTCGGCGGCCAGCGCGACGAACGACTTCTCCTGCTCGCCCGGCTCGTCCTGCTGCTTGTTCGCGTCGATCAGCAGTTCGTCGTCGAGGCCGTTCTTCTCCCGGTGCGGCTTGCCGATGACGTGGTCGCGCTGCAATTCCAGCTGCGCGGCCAGATCCAGCAGCACCGGCACCGAGGGCAGGAACACGGTCGCGGTCTCGCCCGGCCTGCGGGCACGCACGAACCGCCCGATCGCCTGTGCGAAGTACAACGGCGTGGAGGCGCTGGTCGCGTACACCCCGACGGCCAGGCGCGGCACGTCGACGCCCTCGGACACCATGCGGACGGCGACCATCCAGGGCTGGGTGCCGTTGCCGAATTCGGCGATGCGGTTGGAGGAGGCGGGGTCGTCGGAGAGCACCAGCGCGGGCTTCTCGCCCGAGATGTGTTCCAGCAACTCCGCGTAGTCGCGGGCGCGGTCCTGGTCGGTGGCGATCACCAGGCCGCCCGCGTCGGGCATGCCGGAGGCGCGCTTCTGGCGCAGCCGGATGTCGGCGGCACGCAGCACGGCGGAGATCCAGTCGCCCGCCGGGTCCAGCGCGGTGCGCCAGGCTCGTGCGGTCTGCTCGGCGTTCAACGGCTCACCCAGACGCGCGGAATATTCCTCGCCCGCGCTGTCGCGCCAGTGCGCCTCGCCGGAGTACGCCAGGAAGACCACCGGGCGCACCACGCCGTCGGCGAGGGCCTCGGCGTAGCCGTAGGTGTGGTCGGCGCGGGACTTCGGGAAACCCGACTCGTCGGGCTCGTAGACGACGAACGGAATCTGGCTGTCGTCACTGCGGAACGGGGTACCGGTCAGCGCGAGGCGGCGGGTGGCGTCGCCGAACGCCTCGGCGGTCGCGTCGCCCCAACTCTTGGCGTCTCCCGCGTGGTGGATCTCGTCGAGGACGACGAGCGTCCTGCGGTTTTCGGTGCGCACCCGGTGACGTGAGGGATGTGCCGCGACCTGTGCGTAGGTGACCACCACACCGTGGTAGTCACCCGAGGTGCCGCCGGTGGAGTTGGAGAAGCGTGAGTCGAGCGCGATCCCGGCCCGCGCGGCGGACTGCGCCCACTGGTGCTTGAGATGTTCGGTGGGTGCGACCACGGTGACCTGATCCACAGTGCGGTCGGCCAGCAGTTCCGCGGCCACGCGCAGCGCGAAGGTGGTCTTTCCCGCCCCGGGAGTGGCCACGGCGAGGAAGTCCCGCGGTTTGGTGGCCAGATATTTCGTCAGCGCGCGTCGCTGCCAGGCGCGTAGCGAGCCGCCGACAGCGACACTCACCGCTTTCGAATCGCCCGGCGTCTCCGCTTCTCCCGCCACAGCGGCGCCACCCGACCCAGTCACGCAGACGACCCTAGCGGCCCGGCACGGCGTGTCGCCAAACCGACGCGGTGTGCGCGATGGGCGTCACACGGCCACCGGCCAGGACGCTGGGAGTTCATCCGATGCGCACCGACACGTCGCATCCGCACCGCGATGCCGATCGCCGAAGTGCGCGATGCTGTAACCACGATGACCGATCACCGTGCCCTCGGGGGCGATCCGCCGCGGACCGACGCACCGTCGACCCGCGTCGCCGTCGTGCGTCCCCGGTCCTGGGCCGACCGTGCGGGCGCGCGGACAGCGGCGGTGGGCAGGCGGACCGGCACGCTGATCGTCCGGGTGGCGCAGAAGGCCTGGACCGATTCCATCTTCGCCAAGTCGGCCGCCGCGGCCTTCTGGCAGACGCTCTCGTTGGCTCCGCTGTTGCTCGGTGTTCTCGGCAGCCTCGGTTATGTCGGCGGATGGTTCGGCCCGGACACGGTGCAGATCGTCGAGTCCAAGATCATCGCATTCAGCCAGGATCTGTTCAGCGCGAGCGTGGTGTCGGACCTCATCGAGCCCACGGTGCGGGACGTGCTCGGGCGCGGGCGCGGCGCGGTGGTGTCGGTGGGCTTCGTGCTCTCGCTGTGGGCCGGATCGTCGGCGATGGCCACCTTCGTCGACGCGATCGTCGAGGCCCACGACCAGCAAGACGCCCGGCACCCGGTGTGGCAGCGCATCTTCGCGCTGTTGCTGTACGTGCTGTTCCTGGTGGCGGCGGTGTTCATCCTGCCGCTGGTGGCGCTGGGGCCGACGCTGATCGGGCGGGTGCTGCCCTCGCCTTGGCGTGCGACCGGCCTGCAACTGTTGGATTTCTTCTACTACCCGGGCGTCGGCCTGCTGCTGATCATCGGGCTCACCACCCTGTACAAGCTGGCGCTGCACACCTCACTGCCGTGGCACCGGCTATTCGGCGGGGCACTGGTGGCGGGGGTCTTCTTCATGGCGGCCAGCGATGTGCTGCGCCGCTATCTGTCCTGGGTGACCCGCACCGGCGTCACCTACGGTGCGCTGGCGACGCCGATCGCGTTCCTGCTGTTCACGTTCTTCCTGGGCTTCGCGGTGATTCTGGGCGCGGAGTTCAACGCGGCGGTGCAGGAGTTCTGGCCCGCCCGCGCGACGCGCATGGAGCAGGTGAAGGAGTGGATCGCCAATCAGGTTCGCCGAGACAGCGGCGCCGAGGAGGACGCAGCGAAGCAGAACGAGGCCGCGCAGAACGAGGCCGCGCAGAACGAGGCCGCGCGCCCGACCGACGCCGGGCCCGACGGTTCGCAGGCCGTGTTCGACCTACGAGGAGCACGGTCCTCGTCCGGCGAGTAGAGCCGTCTCATTCGCCCTTGCGTAGGCCGTCGTAGACCTTCTTGCACTCCGGGCACACCGGAGAGCCGGGCTTGGCCGAGCGGGTCACCGGGAAGATCTCTCCGCACAGCGCGACCACGTGGGTGCCCATCACGGCGCTCTCGGCGATCTTGTCCTTCTTCACGTAGTGGAAGAACTTCGGGGTGTCGTCGCCCGTCGTCTCGTCGGTCGTCGTATCCGGGCGAACCATGGTGTCGGTGCTCACGCATTCCATGATGCCGCATCCTGCGAGCCCGGGCCGACCACGGTGCCGCGTCGAAGCGACCACGATTCCGGAGCGGAAGCCGACGGCGGCATGTGCGCGAACGGAGCGCGAGTGGAAGACTCGGGGTATGCAGCAGAACGGCGATTCCCCATCCGCCGACGGCCGCGACCGCGAAGAGCACCCCCACGTGACGATGCCGACGCAGCCCCGCCGTTCCCCCGGATATTTCCCAGGCAGTGACGACAAGCACCCCGTGCTGATCACCGAGGCGGCGCCTTCCTTGGAGGACCAGCACCGGGCTCGGGTGCGCCGGTACACGATCATCATGGCCTTCCGCATCCCGTGCCTGGTTCTCGCGGCGATCGCTTACAGCGCCTTCGGCAACCCGCTGCTGTCCATCCTGATCATCGTCGCGTCCATCCCGCTGCCCTGGATCGCCGTGCTGATCGCCAACGATCGCCCGCCCCGCCGCAAGGACGAACCCAGCCGCTGGGACCGTCCGCGCACGGCCATCGAGTCCCGTTCACACAACGCCATCGACAGCTGAGAATCCACACCGGCGCGCAGCCCTATCCGTGCAGCGCGCCGGGCGCTGATGACGGCGCACGATATCCGCCGCAGCGCGGGTGCGGCACGACCTTGGCCGAACGGTCTGCGCGAAGCATGTCAGCGGGCCGACCACGGTCTTCCGAGAAGGACGTCAACGCGAGCCGGGCGTCGTCCCGGCGACGGCCGGTGCGCGGCGGATCACCGCCGACATCACGGCCGCGGCGCCGCACAGACCGCCCGCCAGGTACCAGGCGAGGTCGTAACTGCCGTGGAGGTCACGCACGAGACCCGCGCCGGTGGCCGCCACCGCCGAGCCGATCTGGTGCGCGGCGAACACCCAGCCGAACGCGACCGGACCGTCGGCGCCGAACAGTTCGCGGCACAGCACGACCGTCGGCGGCACCGTGGCCACCCAGTCCAGGCCGTAGAAGACGATGAACCCCCACAGGCTCGGCTGGGTGTCGGGGCCCAGCAGCGCGGGCAGGATCAGCAGCGACAGGCCGCGCAGCGTGTAGTAGCCGAGCAGCAGGGAGCGCGGGTCGACCCGGTCGGTCAGCCAGCCGGAGGCGATGGTGCCTGCCACGTCGAAGACGCCGACCACGGCCAGCAGGCTCGCCGCGGTGGTCAGCGGCATGCCGTGATCGTGGGCCGCGCTCACGAAATGGGTGCCGACCAGCCCGTTGGTCGAGGCGCCGCAGACGGCGAATCCGCCCGCCAGCAACCAGAATCCCGGACGGCGCGCGATCGAACCGAGCACGGTCAGCGCACGCGACGCGCCACCGGCCGCAGGTGACCGCACGCCCGCCGTGCTGTCCGGCTCGGCGCCGTAGGCCCGTACGCCCACGTCACTGGGATAGTCCCGGATGAACAACAGCACCAGCGGCGCCACGGCCAGCGCCGCGCCCGCGACGATCAGGGACGGCACCCGCCACCCGTGTGCCTGCGCCAGTGCCGACACCAGCGGCAGGAAGATCAACTGCCCGGTCGCGCCCGCGGCGGTGAGCACGCCGGTGACCAGACCACGCTGCCGCACGAACCATCGGCCGGTGATCGTGGCGACGAACGGCATCGACATCGACCCCACGCCGACGCCGACCAGCAGACCCCAGGTCAGCACCAGGTGCCACGGCCGGGACATGAACACCGTCAGCCCACTGCCCGCGGCGACCAGCAGCAGCGCGCAGACCACCACCCTGCGGATGCCGAAGCGATCCATCAGCGCCGCGGCGAACGGCGAAATGAGCCCGTAGAGCAGGAGATTCAGTGAAACGGCCGCCCCGATGGTGCCGTGCGACCAGCCGAACTCCTCGTGCAGCGGATCCATCAGCACGCTGGGCACCGACCGGAAGGCGGCCGCGCCCAGGAGCGTGACGAAGCCGACGCCCGCGACCAGCCACGCGGGGTGCAAGCGACGGCGCGGCGCGGGATGGAGGGGAGCCGGGATCGGTGTCTGCAGTTCGGTCACGCGCCGAGCCTGCCGGAACTATGCCCACGCAACGAGTGGCTCGAATGCCACATATCATCAAATTCGTGCCATACCTGGCGGTCCCGGTATCTTCTCGACAGAGCGGGCACGCGTACCTAGGGTCGCATAAGCCTCGCGCACCACGATCACCTCGGTTTGTCGCGTGCGAAAAGACAGGAGTGAACATGATTCGGTGGATCTGGGTCTTCCTGGATCGCCCGACGCAGCGTTTCGACGACTGCGCCAAGTTCTGGTCCACGGTCACCGGCACCGAGCTCTCCCCTCGGCGCGGTGCGAACGACGAATTCCTCACCTTGTTGCCCGATCCCGCGCTGTTCGCCGCGGCGAGCGTCAAGATGCAGGCGGTGACCGGGCTCGGCGGAGTGCACCTCGACCTGGACGTCGACGACATCCCCTCCGCCGTCCGCACCGCGCTCGGCCTCGGCGCGGAGCTGGTGGCCAACCACCCCGACTACGCGGTGCTGCGCTCCCCCGGCGGCCAAGTGTTCTGCCTGACCCCCAGCGGCCGTGCCAAGAGCACGCCCGCGCCTGCCGTTCGAGGTCCGGACGGCACGCTGTCGCGCCTGGATCAGGTCTGCCTCGATATCGGTCCCGCCGACCACGAGGTGGAGACCCGGTTCTGGACGTTGCTGACCGGCTGGACGTTCGAGCCCGGCAGGCGGCCGGAATTCGCCAGACTGCGCTCCGAGGAACACCAGTTGCCCGTGCAGCTGCTGCTGCAGCGCCTCGGCGAGAACCGCACGACCAGCGCGCACGTCGATCTGGCCGCGAGCGACATCGAAGCCACCACCGCCTGGCACACCTCGCTCGGCGCGACCGTCGTGCAACGCCACGAGCACTGGATAGTCCTGACCGATCCGGGTGACGCGCTCTACTGCGTCACCGGCCGCGATCCCAACGGAGTGTGACCACTCTCCCGCACGCGCTGGTGGCGGCGGCGAAGGCGGCTCGTCACGAGAACGCCGGAACGGTCCCCGGGTGGAGAAACCGTGACGCAGTGGGCGCCCGGTCTGTGCCGGGTGGGCGCGGTGGCAGAGTACCGATGTGCCTGAAAACCGATCGATGACCACCGGTTCGCTGCTCACCGCGCTGTGCCCGGACCTGCGCACTGCACTGACCCGGGTGGGCTACGACGCCGACACCCTGCTCGAGGTGCTCGGCGACGCGCATGCCGCGCTGGGCCGGTCCGAGCCGGTACCGGTGCGCCGCGCGGCACGCTCGGCCGGCGAATTGGGCACGCTCATTCGTCTCCTGCTGCTCGGTGACGCACTTCCCGAGCGGGAGGTGGCCGCGGCCCTCGCGCCGGTGCGGATCGACCGCGCGGTCGCCGCGGGCCTGCTGGACCGTGACGGCGACCAGCTGCGCGCCGCGCTGGACCTACGCCCGCTCGACGCGGGCTCGGGCACCCGGTGGATCCTGTCCGACCTCGATGATTCGATGCATCGGCGCACCTTGACCGAGGACCACGTCCTCGGCGTCGGCCACGCTTCCCTCTCGCTGCTGCGCGCCACACCCACCCGCCCGGTGGGCACGGTGCTCGACCTCGGCACCGGGTGCGGCGTGCAGGCGGTGCACGCCGCCTCCTACGCGCGGCGCGTCACCGCCACCGATGTCAACGCCCGCGCGTTGTGGCTGGCCGAGGCCACCGCGGCGCTCAATGACCTGGATATCGAACTGGTGGAGGGCTCCTGGTTCGAACCGGTGCGGGGCAGGCGCTTCGACCAGGTGGTGGCCAATCCGCCGTTCGTGGTGGGCCCCGCGCGCGTCGAGCACACCTATCGCGATTCCGGCCTCGCACTCGACGGCGCAAGCGAATTGGTGATTTCGCAAGCCTCCGGCCTGCTCGCACCCGGCGGCACCGCCGCGATGCTCGCCGCATGGGTTCATGTCGAGAACGAGGACTGGCGCGGGCGCGTCTCGTCCTGGTTGCCCGCCCACGGCGTGGACGCCTGGGTGGTCCAACGTGATGTCGCCGACCCCGCGCTGTATGTGGGCACGTGGTTGCGAGACGCCGGGCTGGATCCCCGCGATCCGGCCGCGCAGGCCCGCGCGGACCGCTGGCTGGACGCCTTCGAGGCGGCCGACGTCGAGGGCATCGGGTTCGGGTTCGTGTATCTGCGCGCGATCGACGGGCCGACCGAACTGCTCGCCGAGGATCTCACCCACGGCTTCGACGATCCGCTCGGCGACGAGGCAATCCGGTATTTCGAGCGCTCGGCCTGGCTGCGGGCCGTCGCCGGTGACGAAAACCTCGCTTGGTCTTCCCGTTTCGTCGTGGATCCGGCCACCGCGCTGGAGCGGGTCTACCTGCCGGGCGCCGACGGGTGGGCGCCGGAGGTGGCGCGGCTGCATCGCGGCGACGGACCTCGCTGGCAGCACGAAGTGGATCCGGCCACAGTCTCGCTGCTGGCGGGAATGCGCGCCGACGGCCTGCCGTTGTACGACTTGATCGAACTGCTGGCGCTCGCCCACGGAGACGAGGAGGTGAGCGCCCAGTTCGCGGCCGACGCGTTGTCCGTGGTCACCGGATTGGTACGACACGGTCTCATCAAGCCCGTGTAACCGCACGGCAGCCGCGCCCGGTCGGTGCAGGTCCTGGCCGGGGAACGTCCCGCGCTGCGGTGCTTCTCAGGAACTTCTCAGCCGAGAGAGGCGAAAACCGCTGTTCAGAGCGGTTTATGCCAGCCGTAACGGGGAACTTTCTTCCTGTCGGGTCCGTTTATCGGAGTGAGACACCACCGACAGGAGGCAAGTCATGACAAGCCCCGCCACCACTCGTGTGCGCACCAGCGATTCGGACCTCGACGCTCAGAGCCCTGCCGCCGACCTGGTACGCGTGTACCTGAACGGGATCGGCCGCACCGCGCTGCTCACAGCTGCCGATGAGGTCGAGCTGGCCAAGCGCATCGAGGCGGGCCTCTACGCGCAGCACCTGCTGGAAACCGGCAAGCGATTGTCGGCCACCCGCAAGCGTGATCTCGCGATCATCGTGCGCGACGGTCAGGCCGCCCGGTCTCATCTGCTCGAAGCCAACCTGCGCCTTGTTGTCTCGCTCGCCAAGCGGTACACCGGCCGCGGCATGCCGCTGCTGGACCTCATCCAAGAGGGCAACCTCGGTTTGATCCGGGCCATGGAGAAGTTCGACTACGCCAAGGGCTTCAAGTTCTCCACCTACGCCACCTGGTGGATCCGGCAGGCCATCACCCGCGGCATGGCCGATCAGAGCCGCACCATCCGGCTGCCCGTCCACCTCGTCGAGCAGGTGAACAAGCTGGCCAGGATCAAGCGCGAACTGCACCAGCAGTTGGGCCGGGAGGCCACCGACGAGGAACTGGCCACCGAATCCGGCATCCCGGTCGACAAGATCTCCGATCTGCTCGACCACAGCCGCGACCCGGTGAGCCTGGACATGCCGGTCGGCAACGACGAAGAGGCTCCGCTGGGCGATTTCATCGAGGATTCCGAGGCCACCTCGGCCGAGTCCGCGGTCATCGCCGGTCTGTTGCACCACGACGTGCGCAGTGTCCTGGCCACCCTCGACGAGCGCGAGCAGCAGGTCATCCGGCTGCGCTTCGGCCTCGACGACGGTCAGCCGCGCACCTTGGACCAGATCGGCAAGCTCTTCGGCCTGTCCCGCGAGCGGGTGCGCCAGATTGAGCGTGAAGTCATGTCGAAGCTGCGCAAGGGTGAGCGGGCCGACCGGCTCCGCGCCTACGCCAGCTGATCATCCTCCGGCGCCGGCTGCTTCCAGAGAGTTCCGGCGTTCGGCTCGGTGCCCCTTCCGCCGGGGTCACCTTCCCGCGCCGACCGGTGACCGCGCGTACCCGTCCCCCTCCGGGTGACGCGCGAGCCGGTCGGCGGTGTCGTACTCCCCCGTTTGCGCCCTCGTCGGGCGACTCGGCCCTGATCCACCGCGATGTCGTCCTTGACGGACGGTGTCGTCTTCGACCGAGGCACCGTCGGCGTCACGCCCAGCATGTCCCGCCCGCTGTCAGCGTGCAGCGCGTGGTCGTGCCCTTTTCGCCGGTGTCACCGCGGGGGCAATCGATCGCGTCGGGCTCCTGGCCGACCTTCTCGGTGAGCGAATCCTCGACCGACTTCCCCAAGTCGGCTTGCTGGACTTTCGGAGTACCGACGCTGACGGAACACGCGGTTCGCACCGCCACGAGCAGCGACAACAGGGCAAGGCTGAGGGTCCGGTCCGTCACGTGTGCGAGCCATCCGCTCAGCCGCGCCAGTCCCGCCCCGCCTGCCCGGCACACCCGCTGGTGACGGCTCAGCCCAGCCGGCGCGGCCCGGTGTCGAAACGACTCGGCTCCGGGCCGATACGGCCGCGCGCGTAGAGGATCTCCGCCGATGTGGGCGAAGCCAGCACCGGATCGAAGGACAACTCTCGCATCTCCGGCAGATCGTCGAACAAAGCCGAAATACGCTGTGCCAGTTCGGCGAGGGCTGCCTTGTCCACGCGGGGGCTCGCCGGGGTACCCGACAGCAAAGGCGCGGCCCGCGGTGCGTCGATCAGCGCCATCGCCTCGTCGGCGGTCAGCGGCAGCGCCCGATAGGCGCGGTCGCCGAGCAACTCGATGATCAGACCGGACAACCCGAATTCGATGACCGAGCCGAACGACGGGTCGTCCTGCACCCGCAGGATGCAGCCGACGCCCTTGGTGGCCATCTTCTGGATGTGCAGCACCGGATCACCGCACAACTCCGCCAGATCCGCGTAACCTTGCCGCACCGCCTCCGGCCGCCACAGATCGAGCCGGACACCGGTGAGATCCGGTCTGCGCCGCCACAGTTCGCCCGTCGCCTTGGCCGCCACCGGATAGCCGAGTTCTTCCGCGGCAGCGACCGCCTCCTCCACGGTGCGCACCTCGCGGAACTCCACGACCGAAATGCCGTAGCACGCGAGCAGTTCCACCGTTTCCAGATCGGTGAGCCTGCGACCGCCCGACCCGGCCATCCAGTCCGCCACCAGTTGACGGGCGCGGTCGGTGTCGATGCCCGGCGGCCGTACCACCGGCGACACGGGCCTTGTCCGCCATTCGGCGTATCGCCGGACCCGGGCCAGGGCTCGCGCGGCGCGTTCCGGATCGGGATACGACGGGATCGACCCGTGCACCGCTGTCGCGCCCGGCCCGCGCACCGCGAGCAGGTTCGGGATGCCTTGCTCGGCGACGAACGTGGTGAGAATCGGCTTCTGGGCATCGGGCACGGCGGCAGCCGCCGCCCTGATCGCGTCGGCGAAGCCCGCCGTCGGCAGAGGCACCGGCGGTGCGAACACGACGATCACGGCGTCCGTCTCGTCGGAGCGCAGGGCAGCGACCAGTGCGTCCAAATACGCGCCCGGAGTCGCCTGTGGGCCCAAGTTGACTGGATCTCCCACCTCGAGGCCCTCGCCTCGCGCCGCGTCGAGAGCCAGCCAATTGAGAGCGGTGCTGTTACCGACGACCGCCAAGCGTGAGCCGCGGGGCAATGGCTGGTAGCCCAGCAGAGCGGCACAGTCGAACAGTTCGGAGATCGAATCGACTTGGACGATGCCCGCCTGGGCGAACAGATCGCGCACGATCGAGCGGTCCATGTCTCCCGCGGGCTGGGCGACCGAGCGGCCGCTGCTCACCGCCACGATCGGTTTGGTACGGGCCACCCGCCGCGCGATCCGGGAGAACTTGCGGGGATTGCCGAAGCTTTCCAGATACAGCAGGACCACATCGGTGTCCGGGTCGCTGTCCCAGTACTGCAGCAGGTCGTTGCCGGAGACGTCGGCGCGGTTACCAGCGGACACGAACGTCGACAAGCCGAGATTGCGAGCCGCCGCCTCGCCGAGGATGGCCGCGCCCAGGGGCCCGGACTGACAGAAGAACCCGATTCGCCCGCGACCGGGCAACACGGTGGCGAGAGTCGCGTTCAAGGCGACCGCCGGGTCGGTATTCGCGATGCCGAGCGCACTCGGCCCGACCACGCGCATCCCGTGCCCACGAGCGGCGGCCACGAGTTCGCGTTCGGCCGCCAGGCCGTCCGCGCCGGTCTCACCGAAACCCGCGGTCAACACCACGAGACCTTTGACGCCCTTGGCCATGCAGTCGTCGAGTACCGACCCGATCGCCGTCGGCGGCACCGCCACCACCGCCAGGTCGACCTCGTCCGGAATCTCCCGAACCGTCGCATACGCCCGTACCCCGCGCACCGATCTACGGTTCGGGTTCACCGGGAACACCGGTCCCTGGAACAGGCCGGAGAGCAGATTCGACAGCACCGCACCGCCGACCCGCCCCGTGGCAGGGGTGGCGCCGATCACCGCGACCGAGCGCGGAGCGAGCAGATTGCCCACACTGCGCGCCTCCGACGCGCGTTCGCGCGAATCACGCACCGACAGCAGCGCTTCGGTGGGATCGATGGCGAATTCGAGATGGAGAACCGATCCGTCGCGGCTGCGTTCGACCTGATAACCCGCGTCGCGGAAGACGGTCACCATCACCGTGTTCTCCGCGAGCACCTCGGCGACAAAGGTCTCGATCTTGTTCTCGGCGGCGGCGCCGGCCAGGTGCTCGAGCAGGATCGAGCCGAGCCCACGTCCTTGATGTCCGTCGGCCACCACGAACGCGACCTCCGCCGCACGCGGTCCGTTCCGTTCCAGTAGTTCGTAGCGGCCCACCGCGACGATCGCCTCCCCCAGTTCCAGCACCAGTCCGACCCGGTCGTGATAGTCGACGTGTGTGGTGCGATACAGGTCCCTGGGCGAGATCCGCGGGTACGGCCCGAAATATCGCAGGTACCTGGTGCGATCGGAGAGCGCGCTGTGGAACTCCTGCAGCCGGTCGGAGTCGTCGGGTGTGATCGGGCGCAGTCGTACGACACCTCCGTCGGAGGCCAGCACGTCGGCGAACCAGTGCTGCGGCGGCAGGGGCGGGGTCGCGGGAGCATCCGGGGTATCGAGAAAGTCAGTCACGAGGGTCCTCCGGGTCGAGACCTAGCAACCCGAAAGTCGCTCGGCGGGTGGCCAGGACGGCCAGGTCGACGGCACGCTGGGCGCGATCTATCCGTACGTCACCGGTCTCACCGGTACCGCCGGGGCCGTCCCACGGACGGTAAGCGGTGTCACCGCCGTCGCCCATGGTGCGCGGCGGGTCCGCACGCGGCGCCGCCGCGCGGATCGTGTCGATCCAATCCTGCGGAATCGGCGTCGCGGGGTCGACGGTGCGGTCCAGGGCGGTGGCCAGCAGATGCGTCCACGCCCGCGGCACCACCCTGATCAGGCCGTATCCGCCGCCGCCGACGGCGAGCCAGCGTCCTTCGGCATATCGGTCGGCGAGGTCGCGCATGGCGCGGAAAGCCGCCCGCTGACCGTCGACGGTGAGTTCCAGATCCGCCAACGGGTCTTCGCGATGGGTGTCCACGCCGCACTGGCTGACCACGATCTGCGGGCCGAATGCCGCCACCGCGCCCGGGACCACGGCGTGGAATCCGCGCAGCCACTGCGCATCCCGAGTGCCGGGCAACAGCGGCAGGTTGATCGACGTGCCCTCAGCCGCGCCGACGCCGGTCTCCTCCGGCCAGCCGGTGTTGGGCCACAAGGTGGCCGGATGCTGATGCAGCGAGATGGTCAGTACCCGAGGGTCGGCGTAGAAGGCGCGCTGCACGCCGTCACCGTGGTGCACGTCCACATCGATGTAGGCGATCCGGTCGAAACCGTGGTCGAGCAGCCAGGAGATGGCCACCGCCGGGTCGTTGTACACGCAGAAGCCCGACGCCGAATCGGGCATGGCGTGGTGCATGCCGCCCCCGATGCTCACCGCTCGCTTGGTGCGGCCCTCCGCGATCTCCCTGGCCGCGGCCAGGGTGCCGCCCACGATCGTGGACGCGGCCTGGTGCATGCGCGGGAAGACCGGATTGTCCGGGGAGCCGAGGCCGTAGGGCGGGGCGGCAGGCGCGCCCACCGGTGCAACGGCGCGTTCGACCGCGTCGAGGTAGTCGGGCGTATGGATGCGCAGCAGGTCCGGACGCCCGGCGGCGGCGGGTTCGAGCAGCTCGACACCCTCGAGCACCCCCAGACTCTCCGCCAGCGCCATGGTGAACTTCAGGCGTGCCGGTTTCATCGGATGCTCCGGAGTCCAGGTGTAATCCAGGAACCGCTCCGTCCAGACGACGGTTCCGGGCCGGCTCGTCCCGGGCGAAATCGGCGCCTGAGGTTCGCCGCGCGGTGCAGTGGCCATGATCGCAACGCTAGTGGGAAGCAAGCAACCCCGCGAAACGTTGTTATGCAGTACAAATACAAGAAAGTACGTTCACGGCCGTCTGCCGTGCGCCGATCGGGTTCCCGCAATGCCACCGGAGATGTCGTGCGCAGTGTGGTGCGGCACGATACGGCACACGGGAGTGCCGTCGTGCGTGGGTAGAATTCGTGCCGACGAAGGGGTAACAGGTGAAGGATCTGGTCGACACCACGGAGATGTATCTCCGTACCATCTACGACCTCGAGGAGGAGGGCGTGGTGCCCCTGCGCGCCCGGATCGCCGAGCGCCTCGAACAGAGTGGTCCCACCGTGAGCCAGACCGTCGCACGGATGGAACGCGACGGTCTGCTGCTGGTGGCCGGAGACCGTCATCTGGAGCTGACCGAGAAGGGGCGCAGCATGGCCGTCGCGGTCATGCGCAAGCACCGGCTGGCCGAACGGCTGCTCGTCGACATCATCGGCCTCGACTGGCAGAACGTGCACGCGGAGGCTTGTCGCTGGGAGCACGTGATGAGCGAGGACGTCGAGCGCCGCCTGGTAGAGGTGCTCAACCACCCGACCACCTCCCCGTACGGCAACCCCATCCCCGGCTTGGACGAGTTGGGCATCATGCCGCCCGCCCCCGCCGACGAGAAGCTGCTGCGCCTGTCGGACCTGCCGCACGGCCATGTACACGCCGTCGTCGTGCGCAGGCTCGACGAGCACATCCAGACCGACCCGGAGGTCATCGGCAGGCTGCGCGAGGCGGGCGTGGTGCCCGATGCCCGCGTCACGGTGGAGGCTCGGCCGGGTTCGGTCGTCATCACCGTGCCCGGCCACGACGGTTTCGAACTGCCTGACGAGATGGCGCACGCCGTCCAGGTGAAGCTGGCCTGACACGTGAAACTTCTCGTCACAGGTGGCGCGGGCTACGTCGGCGGCGTCTGCGCCCAGGTCCTGCTGGAAGCCGGCCACTCGGTAGTCGTGGTCGATGATCTGTCCACCGGAAATGCCGACGGCGTCCCCTCCGAGGCCCGGTTCGTCGAGGGTGACGTAGCGGTCGCCGCGCCCGCACTGCTGGCTGCCGAGCCCTTCGATGGCGTCCTGCATTTCGCGGCGCAGTCGCTGGTCGGCGAATCGGTGCAGCAGCCGGAGAAATACTGGCACGGCAATGTGGTGAAAACGCTCGAGCTGCTGGAGGCGATGCGGCGCGCGGGCACGCGGCGACTGGTCTTCTCCTCCACGGCGGCGGTCTACGGGGAACCGGAGCAGGTGCCCATCACCGAGGACGCTCCGACCCGCCCGACCAATCCCTACGGCGCGTCGAAGCTGGCCATCGACCATGCCATCACCTCCTACGCGGTCGCGCACGGACTGGCCGCGACCAGCTTGCGGTACTTCAACGTCGCGGGCGCCTACGGTGGTCTCGGCGAGAACCGGGTGGTGGAAACGCATCTCATCCCGCTGGTGCTGCAAGTCGCCGCAGGGCATCGCAAGGCGATCTCGGTCTTCGGCACCGATTGGCCGACCCCGGACGGCACCGCGGTCCGCGACTACATCCACATCCGCGACCTCGCCCAAGCCCATCTGCTGGCCTTGGCGACCGCGGAAGCAGGTACCCACCGGATCTACAATCTCGGCAGCGGCGCCGGATTTTCCGTGCGCGAGGTTATTTCGGCCTGCGAGCGCGTCACCGGCCTGCCGATCACGGCGCAGGACGCCCCCCGCCGCCCCGGCGACCCGGCGACCCTGATCGCGTCCAGCGAGCGTGCCGTCGCGGAGCTCGGCTGGCGTCCCGAACACAACGACCTCGACGAGATCGTCAGCGACGCTTGGGGTTTCCTCCAGTCGCTCGGTCCCCGCGCGCACAGCGCGAAGTAACCGGCTGCGGAGTGCCCGACTCGGCCCCTGACCGACTCGGGCAGCCATGAGCGCGCCACCGCACCGACGCCAGGATCGCCGCGGCGCCGTGTGTCCGGGCGAAGCAGCGTGAATCACAAGGTCGCAGCGATCCGACGGGGCCCAGCTCACCGAACGCCGCACAGCCGATTCGGTAATGCTGGGCGCCACAGGCGATCTCATGGCTCCGCCGTACCCAGGTCGACCCCGAGCCCCGCGGCGACTCGGTAGCCGCTGTGGGCGAGTCGCCGTAACTGCTGCGGGCGCATACCCGAACGCAGGGAGGCGTCGAGCAGTCTCGCCATCGGATGTCCCGGATCCGTCGCCAGCGCGGCCTCCAGCGCGATGCCCGCCAGCGGTCCGTCGCCGCGGACGTAAGCGCTGTAGCCGAGCAGTGCGGCGGCTTCGGCGCGATCGGGACCGGACAGTACGCGCGTCAGCGCGGCCCACACCGCCTCGGCCGCGTCGGCCTGGTCGCCGACGGCCAAGGCGAACATCGTGTCCCGCACCGCTCGATCGCGCAGGGCGGCAGCGATTCTCGCGAGTTCGGGTGCCGACAACGCGGCGCCGGAGGCGGTGTTGGCGATCTGCCACAACACGTAGTCGAGCGCTTGCCTGCTGTACCCGGCGGGATCACCGCGACGCGCGGCCCCCGCATAGCGCTCCCGCGCGTGAGCGAGCGCGTCGTCCAAGTGGGCGGCCACCTCGGCGTGTGCGAGTGGATCCACCGCGACCAGATCGCTGATCTCCGAACGCGAACCACGAATCGGCCTGCCGTCCAGCACATGGGTCAGCGCCACCAGGGAGGCGGCCGGATCCCGGAGCACGCCGCGCCGCCGCGGCCCCGCCAACGTCCACCAATGCTGCCCGGCGGTGATGGCGGGCACCGCCCATACCCCGCCGAGCGAGATGTCACACGCCGCCAACCGCCTGCCGAGTGAACCGACCAGCACGTCGAATCGTCCGGCCGCGCAACCGTGCGGGTCGGCGCGACTTTCCGGTTCCACGGCGCGTTCGTCGACGACGACCGCCAGAACCTCGGCCGCCTCGTCGTGCGCGCAGATCCGCGCGACCGCGGCCGCCAGCGTCGCGCCGCGCACGCGCCGGCCACCGGGCGCATCCAGATCGAACCGCACCACCGCGTCGATGATCGCACCGCCGACCGTCCCGCTTCGCAGAACGAGGACGACCACCGACCGTTCCGGGGTGAATCCCAGCATCGCCGGTACCGCGGCGATCAACTCGCCCGGGTCGTCCACGCGTACAGCGTTATCCGGCGTGGCCGGATATTGCGGAGGATCGTCACGGCATCGGGCATGCCGAGCCCGCTCTTCCGGATGCCACGTACGCGTCCCGCTGATCGTCGTGTGCGAAAACGATCTCTGCGCGACGACGGGAGCGGCTCGCCGTGCGGCCTTGGAAGGAACGCCGCAGGTCGACGCGTGCTTACTGCCGGGACCCACCCGGGATGCGTCGTTCTTGTCGGTATGCCCGGCCTCGACAGGTTCAGGGGCGGGAAACGGGTTCGCGGAAGTGGTCATGCTTCGACCATGCGGCTGCGCGGTCGCCCTGCTCGGACGCCGACCTGGTGATTCGGCGAGCCTGTGGAATTCGCCGCTGACTGTGTATCACTCGACTGCCGGAGTCAGAAATCGCGATCGATGTCGGTGACGCCTGTTACTGTGCGGCCAGGGCCGCTATTTCTCCCGCACTTCGCGCACCGCGGTGGCGAACAGCGCATCCAGTGCCGCGATATCCGGTTCGCTGTCGGCGAACGACATGTAGGTCACCGAAATTCGCACGTCCTCGATCTGCCCGACGTGCGTGCGCATGGACTGGGTCAGCCCGGCACCTCCCGACTCCGGTCGCACGGTCCTGCGCAGCGAAAGAGCGTCGTCGGCGTCCATCGGCGGTGGCGCAGTGATTTCGGTCGTCACGGTGGTGGCGGCGCCCGCGCGCGTCACCCGCACCGATCCGCACTGTTGCAGTCTGGTGCGCAAGGACGCCAACGGCTCATCGGTGCGGGTCAATTCGACGGTCAGGGTGGCGCGCGTGGCGTCGTCCGTGCCGACCGCCATCGCCGTGCGATCGGGTCCGAAGTCCTGGTGCGGCGGCACGCACCGATCGGGCTCGACGTTCGCGCCGCGGCCGATGCCGTCCAGGTCGCCCGCCGCTCGAGCGACGGCCTCCTGCGGCAGCACCACTGCCGTGTACGGCGGGGGGAACTGCCCCGGATCCGGCAGCAGCGTCGGCAGTTCGGCGCTCACATGCCTGGTCACCGTGGTCTGTGTGGTCTGCGCCGACGAGACCGGTCGTCCCGGCACCGTCGACCCGCATCCGGCGAGCAGTACCGCGCAGACGAGGGGCACCACACAGCCCAGCCGGCTGCGCGTCGAATCGGCCACGGTCACACCCCCACTGTGCCAAACTCCGGGTGTCCAGCCGGCGATGCCACGCCGCCGGGCCGGGAATGCGCGGGCTACCGATGCTGTTGCCTGGGAGTACGGGTCGGTGTCCGGCCGTGCGCGGTGACCGTCACTGGCATGGGGGACAATGGACGGTGGTCCCCGGTTCGGACGACTGCTCGTCTCCCCCTGTCATTAGGGGTGGCGAACCATCGAGCAGGCAACCACACTGGCGCGTGAGGTACGTGTCCGGGCCGCAGGAGCCGCGCAGGAAGGAGTACGCGATGGACTACGAGTCGCGAATGTACGAATTGGAGTTCCCCGCTCCGCAGCTGTCGTCCGCCGACGGCGCGGGCCCGGTCCTGGTGCACGGGCTGGAAGGTTTCACCGACGCCGGGCACGCGGTACGGCTGGCGACCACGCACCTGCGCGAGAGCCTCGAAAGCGAGCTGGTCGCCTCGTTCGACGTGGACGAGCTGCTGGATTACCGGTCGCGGCGTCCGCTCATGACGTTCAAGACCGATCATTTCTCCGACTACGCCGAGCCGGAGCTCAACCTCTGGGCGTTGCGCGACACCGCGGGGACCCCGTTCCTGTTGCTCGCAGGTCTGGAACCGGATCTGCGCTGGGAGAAGTTCACCACCGCGGTGCGGCTGCTCGCCGAACAGCTCGGTGTGCGCCGCAGCATCGGCCTGAGCGCCATCCCGATGGCGATTCCGCACACTCGCCCGCTCGGCGTGACCGCGCATTCCTCCGACCGCGACCTCATCTCCGAGCATCAGCGGTGGCCGGGCGAGCTCCAGGTGCCGGGCAGCGCTTCCTCGCTGCTGGAATTCCGCATGGCGCAGCACGGTCACGAGTCGGTCGGTTTCTCGGTGCACGTCCCGCACTATCTGGCGCAGACCGCCTATCCGGAGGCCGCGCAGACGTTGCTGGAGAATGTCGCCGACAACGCGGGCTTGGAGTTCCCGCTGGCCGCCCTCGGCGAGGCCGCCGCACGCGTCCGCGAGCAGGTCAACGAGCACATCGCCGGCAACGTCGAGGTGGAGACCGTCGTGCATGCCCTGGAACGGCAGTACGACAGCTTCGTGACCGCGCAGGAGCGGCAGTCGAGCCTGCTGGTGGGCGACGGCGAGCTGCCCAGCGGTGACGAGCTGGGCGCGGAGTTCGAGCGATTCCTCGCCGAGCAGAGCCGCGCCAAGGGTGACGACGAGAGCGAGCAGGACTGATCGCGCGGCGGTCGGGACCCGATCGCCCCTGCACGCGTGCCCGATAGCGAGGCCGTAGGGTGGTCGGAGTGGATCTGACCGAACTGCTCGACATCCCGGGGACCGACGCCGACGCGCTCTACGAGTCGTTCGGGATGTGGGCCGCCGAGCAGGGCACCCCGCTCTACCCGGCGCAGGACGAGGCGCTGCTCGAGCTGGCTTCCGGATCCAACGTCATCCTCGCCACCCCGACCGGTTCCGGAAAGTCGCTCGTCGCGGTCGGGGCGCATCTGTTCGCCCTCACCCAGGGGCTGCGCACGTACTACACCGCGCCGATCAAGGCGCTGGTGAGCGAGAAATTCTTCGCCCTGTGCGAGGTGTTCGGAGCCGACCGCGTCGGTATGGTCACCGGCGACGCCGCGGTGAATCCGGATGCGCCGATCATCTGCGCGACCGCGGAGATCCTGGCCAATCTGGCGCTGCGCGAAGGCGCGGCCGCCGACGTCGGCCAAGTCGTGATGGACGAATTCCACTTCTACGCCGACCCCGATCGCGGCTGGGCGTGGCAGGTCCCGTTGCTGGAACTGTCGCGCGCCCAGTTCCTGCTCATGTCGGCCACGCTCGGCGAGGTCGACTTCTTCGCACGCGACCTGGAACGCCGCACCGACCGCTCCACCGCGATCGTCGCGGGCACCGAGCGCCCCGTGCCGCTGAGCTTCTCCTATGCCCGCACTCCGATCACCGAGACTCTCGAGGAGCTGGTCACCACCCACCAGGCTCCGGTGTACGTCGTGCACTTCACCCAGGCCGCCGCGCTCGAGCGCGCGCAGGCGCTCACGAGCGTGAACTTCGCGACGCGGGCCGAGAAGGACGCGATCGCCGCAGCGCTGGGCGAGTTCCGTTTCGCGGCGGGGTTCGGCAAGACCCTGTCCCGGCTGATCCGGCACGGTATCGGCGTGCATCACGCGGGCATGCTGCCGAAGTACCGGCGCTTGGTGGAGCGCCTGGCTCAGGACGGCCTGTTGAAGGTGGTGTGCGGCACCGACACCCTCGGCGTCGGGATCAACGTGCCCATCCGCACGGTGCTGCTGACCGGACTGACCAAGTTCGACGGCGTGCGCACCCGCAGGCTCAAGGCGCGAGAGTTCCATCAGATCGCGGGCCGGGCGGGGCGGGCGGGATACGACACGATGGGCACCGTCGTCGTGCAAGCGCCCGAACACGAGGTGGAGAACACCCGGTTGCTGGCCAAGGCGGGCGACGACCCCAAGAAACAGCGCAAGGTGCAGCGTCGCAAACCGCCGGAGGGTTTCGTCTCCTGGAGCGAGGAGACCTTCGATCGTTTGGTCACCGCGCAACCGGAGCCGATGGTGTCGCGATTCACGGTCACCAACGCCATGCTGCTGAACGTGATCGCCAGGCCGGGCAACTGCTTCACCGCCATGCGCCACCTGCTGGAGGACAACCACGAGCCGCGACCTGCCCAGCGCAGGCACATCCTGCGCGCCATCCGCCTCTATCGCGCACTGCGCGATGCCGGGGTGGTGCAGCAGCTTCCGGAACCGGACGCCCAGGGCCGCCGCGCCCGCTTGACCGTCGACCTGCAGCGCGACTTCGCCCTCGACCAGCCGCTGTCGCCGTTCGCGCTGGCCGCGCTGGAACTGCTGGACAAAGAATCTCCGAGTTATACCCTCGACGTGGTGTCGCTCATCGAATCCACGTTGGAGGATCCGCGTCAACTGCTGATGGCCCAGCAGCACAAGGCGCGCGGCGAGGCCATCGCGGAAATGAAGGCCGACGGCATCGACTACGACGAGCGGATGGAACTGCTCGAAGAGGTGACCTGGCCCAAGCCGCTGGCCGAGCTGATCGAGCCTGCGTACGAGACCTACCGCGCCGGGCACCCGTGGGTGTCGGAGTTCGCGCCCGCGCCGAAGTCGGTGGTGCGCGACATGATCGAGCGCGCCATGACCTTCGCGGAGCTGATCTCCTTCTACGAACTGGCCCGCTCCGAGGGCGTGGTGCTGCGCTACCTCGCCGACGCCTACCGCGCGCTACGGCGCACGGTGCCGGAGTCGGCGCGCACCGAGGAGCTCGACGACATCACCGAATGGCTCGGAGAGCTTGTCCGCCAAGTGGATTCGAGCCTGCTCGACGAGTGGGAGCAACTGACCAACCCGGGTGCGGAGACCGACGCCGATCAGATCGCCTTCGGCGCCGAAACGGTACGTCCGATCTCCGCCAACGAGCGCGCGTTCCGGGTGATGGTCCGCAACGCGATGTTCCGCCGCGTCGAACTCGCCGCGTTGCGGCGCTGGGAGGAGCTGGCCGAGCTCGCTCCGGGCCCGGATTGGGCGCAGGCGTTCGCCGACTATTACGCGGAATACGAGCGGATCGGCACGGGGCCCGACGCCAGGGGTCCGCAGCTGTTCCAGGTGGAACGAAGACCCGGTTTCTGGCAGGTCCGGCAGGTGCTGGACGACCCGGCGGGCGACCACGGCTGGTCGATCGACGCGGTGGTCGACCTCGCCGAGTCCGATGCCGCGGGCGAGGTCGTCTTCGACGACGTCACCGTGTCCGCCGGCTGAGCCCGCATCGGCCATCGGTCCCGCATCCACGCAGGTCAGTAGCTCCGTCGCGCCAGGAGGACGGGGGTGCGCGACCGCGTGGCGAACCCAGGTTTCGACGGATTCGTTTCTGGGTACGGGCCGCTGATACTCTCTCCCCCGCTGCCAAGCGAAAGATCAACTATGCCCGAATCGCCGTACCTTGTCATCCATCCGGAGCGTGTTCGCCAGAATTACCGCGCGCTCGCTGCCGCCCTGTCCGCCGACACGGGCGCGCCGACGAGGATCCGTTTCGCCGTGAAGGCGAGCCCGGTGCCGGAGATCGTGCGCCTGCTCGACGAGGAAGGCGCGGAATTCGACGTGGCCAGCATCGGCGAGATCGACCTGTGCCTCGGGCTGGGTGTGGCGCCGGAGCGCTTGTGCTACGGCAACCCGATCAAGAAAGCCGCCCACATCGCCCTGGCTCATGCCCAAGGGGTGCGTCGCTTCGCGTTCGACACCGAGGACGACCTGCTGCGCATCGCGGAGCACGCACCCGGCTCCGAGGTGGAGTGCCGCTTCCTCGCCTCGGCGCCGGAGTCGCGCACACCGTTCGGCACGAAGTTCGGCTGCACCCCGGGTGAGGCGTTCCGGCTACTGGTCCGGGCGCGGGATCTCGGGCTCGTCGTCGCCGGGCCGTACTTCCACGTCGGCTCCCAGCAACTGGATCCCACCGCGTGGCGGATCGGCATCGAACAGGCGGGGCGGATCGTGGAAGCATTGGCGGACAAAGACATTCAAGTCAGCTGGGTGAACATCGGCGGCGGGCTGCCGATCTCCTACGCCGACCCGGCGCCCGCGCCGACCGAGATCGCCGCCGTGATCAAACACGCGGCGACCGAATTCCTTTCCGGGAATACCGGATTGGTCGTCGAACCGGGCCGGGCGCTGGTCGGTTCGGCGGGCACGATCCACGCCGAGGTCGTCGGCGTCCGCACCGCGCCGGACGGACGGCGCTGGGTGTATCTCGACATCGGCCGCTACAACGGTATGGCCGAGACCGAGAACGAGTACATCGCCTACCGGTTCGTCACCGACCGGGACGGCGACCCCGTCGACGAGGCGGTGGTGGCCGGTCCGACCTGCGACGGCGACGATGTACTGTATCAACGCACGCGAGTCCTCCTACCGACCACGTTGCGAGCCGGTGATCGCGTTCGAATCCTCGACACCGGTGCCTATACCGCGAGCTATTCGTCGGTGTCATTCAATGGTTTTCCGCCCTTGACCGTTCATGTCTCGGGCGCTGAGCGAGAGTGAGTTTGCCCATGACGGCGGAATTCACCGGTTGGCATGTGCTGGCCGAGTTCGGTGGTGTCGACGCAGCCCTCTGCGACGATCTCGAACGACTCGAATCGGCGTTGCGTGAGTCTCTGATCGCGGCGGGCGTCACCATCTGCGATGTCGTACACAAGAAGTTCGAACCGCAGGGGGTGACCGTCCTCGCGCTGTTGTCGGAGTCCCACGCCTCGATTCACACCTATCCGGAGTCCGGCGACATCTTCGTCGACGTCTTCACCTGCGGCAGCATCGGCGCGGGCGCCTCGAAGGCGGTCGAGCTGCTGCGCGATGCCCTGGCTCCCGAAAACGTCCGCATGCAGGTCATTCGCCGGGGGCACGGCAGCCAGCGGATCGAGGAACCGGTGGGTGCGGGCCTGACCCGCATCTGGGACCTGCACGAGGTGATCGTCGACACCCACACCCCGTTCCAGCACATGGTCATCGCGCGGACCGAGCAGGGCATCAGCCTGTTCTCCGACGACGACCGCCAGTCAACCGAGTTCTCCCAGCTCACCTACCACGAGGCGATGATGGTCCCCGCCTTCGTGCTGGCCCAGAAGCTGGACAGAGTGCTCGTCATCGGCTCCGGGGAGGGCGTGGCCAGTCAGATGTCGGTCGCCGCCGGCGCGACCCACGTCGACCACGTCGACATCGACCAGCTCGAGGTCGAGCTGTGCGCCCGGCACCTGCCCTACGGCTACTCCAGCGACGAGCTGGCCGCCGCGGTCGCAGGCGAGGGACCGATCAGGGTGCACTACGCCGACGGCTGGGACTTCCTGGCCACGGCCGCGCAGGCGGGCACCCGCTACGACGTCATCGTGATCGATCTGCCGGACGAGCGCGTCGAGGACGCGCAGCACAACCGGCTCTACGAGGCGGAGTTCCTGTCCCGATGTCGTGCGCTGCTCGCGCCCGGCGGTGTGCTGAGCGCCCAGGCCGGTTGCGCGACGATGTGGCGCAACGAGACCCTGAAGCGTTCGTGGCAGCGTTTCCACGAGCAGTTCGGCACCGTCGTGCACTACGGCAGCGACGAGCACGAATGGTCGTTCCTGTTCGGCATGGTGGAATCGGTCGACGACCCGGTCGAGAGCATGACCGATCGCCTTGCGCAGCTGCCCTACAAACCCGAGACCATCGACGCGCGGGCGCTGGTGCGCGGCGCGATCGAACCGCACGCACTGCGGGTGTAGAGAGACCGCCGTACGCGCCGGTTCCGATCGGAACCGGCGCTTCCGGCGTTCGTCACCCCGTCACAGCCGCCGGGTCCACCGCCAACAGCGGCCGGATCAGTTCAGGCGCGCTGCTGCTCGCGCCATCGCTCGACGTCGACCCCGCCGACGCCCCAGTTCGACAGCGCGACCTCGTCGATCACCACGTAGGTGCTCGCCGGCGCTTTGCCCAGCACGTCGTGCAGCAGATCGGTGACGCCCTCGATCAGCCGCGCCTTCTGCTCGCGGGTCACGCCCTCGTCGGTGACTTTGATGTTCACGTATGGCACTAGGCTGCCCTTCCCGAGATGAACCCGCCGTCGACGGGCAGGATGTGTCCGGTGGTGAACTCCGCGTCGGCGAGATACAGCACGGCGGAGGTGGTTTCGGCGACTTCGCCGATGCGGTTCAACAGCGCGAGCCTGCCGGAGGCCTGCTCGTCACCGTCGCCGAACAGCGGCGTGCGGATGATCCCGGGGGCGACCGCGTTGACCCGGATGCCGTAGGCGGCGAGTTCCGCGGCGAGGCCGGTGGTCAGCGCGTGTACGCCACCCTTGCTGACCAGGGCCGCCGAGGCGGGCAGACCGGCGAGGGCGTGGTCGATCAGCACCGTGCCGATGTTCACGATGCTGCCGCCCCTCGCCTGCGTCAGGAACCGCCGCACGACGGCCTGCGTGGTGAAGTAGGTGCCCTTGAGGTTTCCGTTGAGATAGCCGTCCAGATCCTCCTCGGTGACGTCCACGAATGGTTTGGCTCCGAAGATGCCGGCGTTGTTGACCAGCACATCCACGCCGCCGAACCGCTCGACGGCCACGCGGACCAGAGCCGCTCCGATCGTGAGCTCGCCGATATCGCCCGGCACCGCGGCGACTCGATCCGGCACACCCAGTTCGGCGGCGACCCGCGCCAGCTTCTGCTCGTCGCGCCCGTTGATCACGACATTGTCGCCGCGTTCCACGAACGCCCGTGCGATATCGCGACCGATTCCGCTGGAGGAACCGGTCACCATCACCGTCTTGTTCATATCTTCCCTTCAGTTCGATACGACCGGTCGTCTCCGAATGAGGACGAAGAGGCCGGAGGGGTACGACGCCGTCGAATCAGGGCAGGAAATAGTCGCCGAGCAGGCGATCCAGGCACTTGCGCAGGGGCGTGGGGGTGCGATCGATCTTCATTCTGATCACCGCTCCCTCCCACGATTCGAGCAGCAGGTCAGCCAGTTCGACCGCCTCGATGTCGGAGCGGATCAGGCCGAGGCGCTGCCCGTGCGCGAGTTGCTCGGCGACGCGATCACGCCAAGCGCCCCATGCCGCCGACAGCGATTCCCGGAGGAGCTCACTACCTTCGAGCTCGCCACCGAGGTTCGCGATCAGGCAACCGCCGGTGAACTCGGCCGCGACGAAATCGTCCATCAGCCGCTCGAAGAAGCCCCGCAGGCCACTGACCGGGTCCGGCGCGGCGGCGAACGCCTCGGTCAGATTGCGCTGCACACACAAGGAGTGATGCTCGATGATCGCGCGACCGAATTCCTCCTTGCTGTCGAAGTAGTTGTAGAAGGAGCCCTTCGGCACACCCACCTTGTCCAGTATCTGTTTGATCCCCGTGCCGTGGTAGCCGGTGGTCAAGAACCCCGTGGCACCCTCTTCGACCAGAAGCCGCCGGGTGTCTTCGCTGCGTCGAGGTCGCGCCATGCCAGCAATATACGACCGGTCGTCTTGAAATAGCAACCCAGGCGCGTCAGGGCCTCGACCATCCGGGACCCAGGGCACCCGAGAAGCTCGCGGGATCCTGGCGCCAGCGCGCGGAGCGAGCGGTGAAGTCTGCGAGATGCTCCGCGGCGAACCGTTCTCGTTGCCAATCCGCAGGATCCGCCGCGACGGTCCAGACATAGGTCCACACCGGAGCGCTCCGGTCGTCTACGCGCACTCGGCGCAGGTCGTACTCGTCGTCTTCGAACGCGTCGAGGACCATCCACTCTTCGGCGGTGAGACCACTGAGCACGGCGCCACGGGCGACGCCCTGTGCCGCGGCGACCAGTCCGGGATAGATCCGCCGCGGCAGCGCGGCGGCGCGCCAACCGGTCAGCTGAGCCGGTTCGAGTGACGGCACTCGCCCGAGCAGAGCCTGCAGGACTTGCGGGAACTGGAGAGTGCCATAGACGAACAGCGCATGGCCCGACCCGAACAGATTGCCGAGCCTGCCTTCTCCCGACGCCGCCGATTCCACCTCGCCTCTCCTCCCACATCCACGATGCGCGCCGCGCTCGCTCGGCACACCTACATCGGCCGCTGGGCACGAACGATAGCGGCCAGATACTCGTAATCGTCGGCGCGAGCACTGGAGGTGCGGAAGACCAGACCGACGGTGCGGCCGGGAGCGGGCGCGGAGAAGTGGGCGACATCCAGTGTGCCGCGAGCGGTTTCGGCCGCCACGGCCATCTGCGGAATCAGGGTCACGCCGAGGCCGCCCGCGACGCATTGCACCACGGTCGACAGCGACGCGGCTCTGGTGTCGCCGACGGTGGCCGGGTGCGCGTCGGCCGAGCGGCATGCCTCCAGGGTCTGATCGCGCAGGCAGTGCCCCTCGTCCAGCAACAGCAGCGGCTGGGCGTCCAGCACCGACGCCGCGAGGTCGCTGCGCCCGGCCAGCTCGTGACCGCGCGGTGTGACCAGTACGAATTCCTCGGTGTAGAGCGGGATCTCGACCAGGCCGGGCATCTCGGTGGGCACCGCCAGCAGCGCGACGTCCAGCACACCGGTGCGCAGCCCGTCCAGCAGCCGGGCGGTCTGATCCTCGATGATCTGCGGGCGCAGGTCGGGCAGCCGCTTGCGCAGTTCGGGCAGCAACCCGGGCAGCACATACGGGGCGATGGTCGGGATGATGCCCATCCGCAAGGTGCCGCCGAGGCCGCCGCCGGTCGCCGACGCGACGAAGCGGTCGGCGGCCTCCAGCGTCGCCATCGCCTTGGGCAGCAACCGCATCCCGGCGGCGGTCACGAGCACACGCCTGGTGCTTCGTTCGATCAGCTGTAGCCCGAGCCCGTGTTCCAAGGCCGCGAGCGCCTGCGATAACGTGGGCTGACTCACACCGAGGCGGGCGGCCGCGGTGCCGAAGTGGCGATATTCCGCGATCGCCACGAACGCACGCAGCTGTGACAGGGTGGGCTGATAAGTCTGATCAGTCACGCCTATCAGTGTAGTGCGACTGATCACCTTTACCTTTTACCAACCCTTCGGCAAGATCGCCGGTGAGCTTTTCCCCTGCGGTGTGAGTGCCGGGTTTCGAGGCGGTAGCTCGAGTCACCGCAAAGATCCCGCAAGACCGCAGAACACAGCTAGCAAACCAACATGACGAGGAGATGAGCATGGCCCTGCTGACCATTGGCGACCAATTCCCGGCATACAACCTCACCGCGGTCATCGGCGGTGATCTGTCGAAGGTCGACGCTCAGCAGCCCGACGACTACTTCACCCGGATCACCAGTGACGACCACGCGGGCAAGTGGCGGATCATCTTCTTCTGGCCCAAGGACTTCACCTTCGTGTGCCCGACGGAGATCGCCGCGTTCGGCAAGTTGAACGACGAGTTCGCCGACCGCGACGCCCAGGTGCTCGGCGCGTCGGTGGACAACGAGTTCGTGCACTTCCAGTGGCGCGCTCAGCACGAGGACCTCAAGACCCTCCCCTTCCCGATCCTGTCGGACCTCAAGCGCGAACTGGCCACGGCCACGGGCGTGCTCAACGCCGACGGCGTCGCCGACCGCGCCACCTTCATCGTCGACCCGAACAACGAGATCCAGTTCGTCTCGGTCACCGCGGGTTCCGTGGGCCGCAATGTCGACGAGGTGCTGCGCGTGCTGGACGCGCTGCAGTCCGACGAGCTGTGCGCCTGCAACTGGAAGAAGGGCGACCCCACCATCAACGCCGCCGAGCTCCTGGCCGCCAGCGTCTGAAACCCTTCCCGTACCCGAACTTCCGGGGTACTTCACCCATCAACGAGAACCGACCTGGTCCCACGGGACCGATTCGAGTAGAGGAATCGCCGAATGAGCATTGAGAACCTGAAGAACTCCCTTCCCGAGTACGCCAAGGACCTCAAGCTCAACCTGTCATCCATCGCGCGCACCACCGTGCTGAACGAACAGCAGCTGTGGGGCACCCTGCTGGCGTCGGCGGCCGCGACCCGGTCGACGACCACGCTGCGCGAGATCGCCGAGGAAGCCGCCGACGTCCTGTCGGCGGAGGCGTACAACGCCGCGCTCGGCGCTGCCTCGATCATGGGCATGAACAACGTGTTCTACCGGGGCAAGGCGTTCCTCGGCGGCCGCTACGACGACCTGCGGGCCGGGCTGCGCATGCAGATCATCGGCACACCGGGCGTCGACAAGGCCGATTTCGAACTGTGGTCGTTCGCGGTCTCCTCGATCAACGGCTGCGCGCACTGCCTCGAGGCACACGAACACACCCTGCGCGAGGCGGGCGTTTCTCGCGAAGTGATCTTCGAATCGCTGCGCGCCGCCGCCATCGTGGCCGGTGTCAGCCAGGCGGTGCAGTCGACCGAGGCCCTCAGCGCGGCCACGATCTGATTTCGCCGCCAAGAGAGGCCCCTGCCCTGCGGCAGGGGCCTCTCCCGTGTTCCCGATGTGGCCTGGACGACAGCTCGCGGCCGCGGCAGCCGAGTAGGCTCGACCAGCATGAGCACACAGGTTGATGTGGTGCGAGTGTTCACCGACGCTGCCGGGCGGTTCGGGAACGAGCTGGGTATCGCGCGGGCGGCCGACGTGGTGGCAGCCGATCGGCAGGCGCTGGCGGCCAAGGCAGGCTACAGCGAGACCGTGGTGGTCGAGGAGCCGGTGGACGGCACCGTCGCGCTGCGGATCTACACCCCCGCCGTGGAGCTTCCGTTCGCGGGGCACCCTTCGGTGGGGACCGCGTGGTGGTTCGCCTCTCAGGGCATCCCGGTGCGGACCCTGGATGTCCCTGCCGGTCCGGTGGCCGTGGAACTCACCGAGGGATTGACCTGGATCGCCGCTCGCGGCGAATGGGCGCCCCCGTTCACCTTCCATCAGCTGGAGGACGCCGAGGAACTGGCCGCACTGCGTCCGGACGAGTTCTCCGGCGGCCCGCACTACCTATGGGCATGGACGGACGAACACCGCGCCGCCATGCGATCACGGATGTTCGCCCCGACCATGGGTATCTCCGAGGACGAGGCGACCGGAGCCGCAGCCGTGGCATTGACGGCGCTGCTGCGCAAAGGCCTGGTCATCACCCAGGGCAAAGGCTCGCAGATCTTCACCCGATGGGACTCCGACGGCTGGGTGCATCTGGGTGGCCGAGTCGTCGCCGACCAACCGGTGGAGATCTAGCCCCGGCTCACGGCAGCGTGACACCCACGAGCGGATCGCCGCTGGGCGCCTGCGAGCCGCCGTCCGGTTCGACGGTCACCGCGAGCACTTCGCCCGACCGGAAACCGGTGACGAACGGCCGGGCGGTCGACGGCACGTCGCCGAGCACCCCGGCCGAGCGGGCCTGCCCGTCGGCGCCGATCAGCCACACCTGATACACCTGCCCCACCGGCGGCGGCGCGACCTGGTCGAACACGACGACCGCCCGCCCGAGCGCGGGCGCGGCGTCGACCACGAGCCGACCGCCGCCCGCGAACGATCCGTCCACCGTCCGCACATCCGGTCGCACGGGCGCCTGATCGGCGGCGGCCGGGTTCGACGACGGTCCGGTGAGCTGAGCGGTCATCACACTTCCACCGATCACCACGCATGCGGCGGCCGCGATCGGCACCGCCCAGCGCAGCGGCCGCCGCCACGACGAGATCCGCGTGATCGATCGACCCGTCCGCTCGTCGGGCAGTGCGGCCAGGATGCGGCGTTCCAGCTCCGGCGGCGGCGCGAGTTCGTCGAGCACCGCCAGGCGCCCCATGATGTCGCGCACCTGCCACACGGTGTCGGAGAACGCCTGCCGCACGTCCGGGTCCGCGGCCGCCAACCGGGCATCGATATGCCTGCGTTCGATATCGGCGACCGCGTCCAGCGCGCACGGGTAGGCCAGATCCAGGAGGTCCGCGTCCGATCGCGGCGAGGTGTCAACCATCGGTATGTCCTCCGGACAAACACTTCTCCAATCGTTTCAACCCGTCCCGAATGCGGGTCTTGATGGTAGGCAGCGGTACCGAGAGATAATCGGCGACCTCGCGGTAGGTGCGCCCGCTGTAGTAGGCCAAGGCGATCGCTTCGCGCTGGGTGGGGGTCAAGGTCTCCAGGCAGCCGGCCACCTGTTGTTCTTCGATGCGCTGGGTGACCGATTCGGCGACGACATCGTGAGCGCGTCCCAGATGCTCGTGCGCGTAGACCAGGTCGCGGCTGGTGGCCGAACTCTCCGCGCGAACCCGGTCCACCGCGCGCCGATGCGCGAGCATCATCAGCCAGCCGACCGGACTGGCCAGCGTGGCGTCGTAGCGGTCGGCCATCGACCACACCTGGAGGTAGACCTCCTGGGTCACCTCTTCCGCGGCGGCGTGACTGCGCAGGATCCGCACCGTCAGCCCGAACACCCGCGGGCTGGTCAACTGGTAGAACTCGGTGAACGCGCCACGATCCCCCGCGCCCGCCGCTGCGAGCAACGCCACGAGTTCGCGGCGCGCGAGGGCGGCCCGCGACCGGTCGTAGCCGCTCGGCAACGGGCACCCGAGCGCCGGGTCCTCGGAGTCCTCTCGCGTGCGTGTCCGATCGACGAATCGGCGGGGTGAAGCAGAACCGTGTTCGTCGCTCATGGCCGAATCCCGTGCCTGCATAGACAGGGGTTCGGTATGAGGAGGGGACCGGATTGGTCAGCTCGAAATCATGGTGACCAGCATGTAGGCGGTGCCCGCGTCCATCACCACGTGCGGCACCGCAGCCCACGGTTTCGCGGGACCGGTGAGCGCCGCGACGCATCCGCTGGAACGCGCCAGCAACCCCAGCGGCCCCGGCACATGCGTGTGCGCCCAGCCGGTCCAGGCGGCGAAGGCGACCAAGAGGGCGTCCAGGAGGAACAGCGCGGCAAGGCCGAGCGCGGGGCCTGCGGCCGGTCCGCCCGCGTGGCCGGAGGCCGTATGGCCGGACATCGCGTACAGCATCGCCGCGGCGGCCACGATGTGGTAACCGAGCGGAACCAACCGATCGATCGGCAGGGGCCTGCCCTGTGTGGCGTACTCCGCAGCGCGAATCAGCAGCAGTCCGGCGAAGACCACGGTCATCGCCGTCAGCACACCACGCAACGCGTGCGGGCTCGCCCCCGAGGGAAACAGCAGCATACCGAGCATGACCAGGCACATCACCAGGTGCGCGGCGTCGGACTCGGAGTGCTCGACCGAAATATCGCCAGCCACAGAGGTTTCGGTGCATGCGTCGGCGGGATCGGCCGACGGCGTCGCCGGAGCCAGCACCCGGGACAGCACGAGCACCGCGGCGACCACGAACGCGGACACCACAACCCACCGCAATACGGCATACTCCTGCACGAACTGCGCCACACCCCACCACCTCTCAGCACGGCGACCACAGTCGTCGCACTTCTATGCTCGCATTCCGAGACGAGTTAGGGTGCCCTTTTCGATTGCGCCGCACGGCCCAGAAGCAAAGCCGCAGCGACCGATCAGCGGTTCACACCCGTCGGGCGAGCCGGTTCTTTCGCCGGGCTGTTCCTGCGTGGATGGTGAGGCAAGGCAGCGGATCAGACCTCGTTCAACGCGCGGATGAATCCCTCGACGAGTTCGGTGACCTGATCGTCGGTCATGACGAACGCCGGGGAGATCTGCATGGCGCCTTGGCCCGCGGCGCGGCCCGAGATGCCTTGCTCACGCAGGGCTTTCACCAACGACAACCCTTCGGCGGGGTCGGCCAGCTGGACAGCCGCGACAGCACCGAGCCCACTGCGCACCTCGGCGACCCTCGGGTGCTCGGCGAGCACCGACAGCTGTTCATGCAGGCTGGACTCCAGGCGCAGGGCGGCTTCGAGCAGGCCTTCGCGCTCGATGATGTCGAGGTTCGCCAACGCGGCGGCCGCGGCGCCGGCGTGACCGCCGTAGGTATAGCCGTGCCGCCACCAGACGCCGCCCGCGAAGAACGGCGCCGCCACGTGCGGGGCGGCGAAGACCGCGCCCATCGGGAGATAGCCGGAGGTCAGTCCCTTCGCGGTGGTCATCAGGTCGGGTTCCAGCGCGAAACGCGACGAGGCGAACCACGCTCCGCCGATGCGGCCGAAACCGGTCACCACTTCGTCGGCGACGAAGAGGATGTCGTGGTCGCGGCAGATGCGGCGCACCTCGGCGAGGTAGCCCTGCGGCGGCGGGAACACTCCACCCGCACCGATGACGGGTTCGCAGAAGAACGCGGCGATCCGCTCCGCGCCGAGGTCCTCGACCAGGGCGAGGAGGGCTTTCGCGTCGTCCCACGCGACGGTCCGCGCCGCGGGCATCAGCTCGCCGTAACCTTCGCGGTTGCCGGGGATGCCCGCCAGCGCGGTGCCCGCCACGTGCATGCCGTGATACGCCATCCGCCGCCCGACCACGATCGTCTTGCCCGGCTGCCCGAGTTCGTGCCAGTAGCGGCGGGCGAGCTTGGCCGCGGTGTCGACGGAGTCGGAGCCGCCCGAGGTGAAGAAGATCTTGCTGCCCGGCACCGGGGCCAGCCCGGCGAGCCGCTCGGCGAGTTCCTGGGTGGCAGGCTCGGTGATGTCACCGAAGTTGGAGTAGTGCGCGATGGAGCGCAGCTGGGCGGCCACCGCGTCGGCGATCTCGCCGCGCCCGTGGCCCACGTTGGCGAACCACAGGCCGGCGGTCGCGTCCAGGTAGCGATTGCCCGCTCGGTCGAAGATGTAGGCGCCCTCCCCGCGAGCGACCACGAACGCACCGTCCCGCTCGACGGCACCCATGTCGGCAAAGCCATGCCATAGCGCGTTCATGTCTCCACCTTTGCCGGTTTCCGGATCCCGATCCAGCCCCGCGCGGCGCCGATCGGCCGAACGCCACCATGGGCTCCGGACCGCGCCGGACTGCCGCCCGCCCTGCCGAGCGGGCATCCGCCGTCCTCGGCCGATCCTCGCGTGCGGACGTCGCCGGAGCGTACGCACGCCCGTCGTTCCCAGGCCGATCCTGGCGTGTCGGCGGACGTCGCCGAAGCGGACGCACGCCCGCAGCTCGCACTCGGTTACCAGCCGTACCGCCTGGCGGAATAACCCGTTGCCGGGTTTCGCTAGGCTGGTCGATGCAATGACCAGGACAGCCGCCCCCGATTCCCGCGACCTTCGCACCCGCCTGGCGAACCTCTCCCTCCGCGACGAACACCGGCTGCGGCGCAGGCTCGACCGGGCGCGCGGTGGCGACCTGGCCGAGGTGGAAGCCGAGATCGCAGCCGCCGAATCGCGCGTCGAGGCGCGGCGCGCGGCGGTGCCGGAGATCCGCTATCCGGAGCAACTACCGGTCACCGTCCGCCGCGAGGACATCGCCGCGGCCATCGCCGAGCATCAAGTGGTGATCGTCGCCGGCGAGACCGGCTCGGGCAAGACCACCCAGATACCGAAGATCTGCCTCGAACTCGGCCGTGGCATCCGCGGCGCCATCGGGCACACCCAGCCGCGCAGGCTGGCCGCGCGCACCGTGGCCGAACGCATCGCCGAAGAACTGGGCACCGAGCTCGGCGATGTCGTCGGCTACACGGTGCGGTTCACCGATCACGCCTCCGAGCGCACTTTGGTCAAGCTGATGACCGACGGCATCCTGCTCGCCGAGATCCAGCGCGACCGGCTGCTGCGCCGTTACGACACGATCATCATCGATGAGGCGCACGAGCGCAGTCTCAATATCGACTTCCTGCTCGGCTACCTCGAGCAACTGCTCCCCCGCCGGCCCGACCTCAAGGTGATCATCACCTCGGCGACCATCGATCCCGAGCTGTTCGCCCGGCATTTCGCCGACGAGAAAGGCACCCCAGCCCCGATCGTCGAAGTCTCCGGCCGCTCGTACCCGGTGGAGATCCGCTACCGGCCGCTCGCCCTGGAGCTTCCCGGCGCCGCCGAAGACGAAGACGACGAGGACACCCGCGTCGTCGACCGCGATCCGGTGGACGCGATCGGTGACGCGGTGACCGAGTTGTTCGCCGCGGGCGACGGCGACGTGCTGGTGTTCCTGTCCGGCGAACGCGAGATCCGCGACACCGCCGACGCGCTGCGCGACCTGAAGCTGCCGCGCACCGAGATCCTTCCCCTGTACGCCCGGCTGTCCACCGCCGAGCAGCACCGCGTGTTCGCCCCGCATACCGGGCGCAGAGTGGTGCTGGCGACGAACGTCGCGGAGACCTCGCTGACGGTGCCCGGCATCCGGTACGTCGTCGACCCGGGCACAGCGCGCATCTCGCGTTATTCCATGCGCACCAAAGTGCAGCGATTGCCGATCGAACCGGTCTCCCAGGCGTCGGCGCGGCAGCGATCGGGACGCTGCGGCCGCGTCGCCGACGGCATCTGCATCCGGCTGTATTCCGAGGACGATTTCGAATCACGGCCCGCCTTCACCGAACCCGAGATCCTGCGCACCAACCTGGCCGCGGTCATCCTGCAGATGACCGCGCTCGGCCTCGGTGACATCGAGAACTTCCCGTTCGTGGAGGCGCCGGATCGCCGGGCCATCCGCGACGGCATCGCCCTGCTCGAAGAACTCGGCGCACTCGCGCGGCGGGACGGCAAATCCGCCGCACGCACCAGTGGCGACGACGAGGCCGCTCTGTCGCTGACCCCCATCGGCCGCGAGATGGCTCAGCTGCCGGTCGATCCCCGGATGGCGCGGATGCTGGTGCAGGCCCAGCGCAACGGTTGCCTGGCCGACGTCCTCGTCATCGTCGCGGCGCTGTCGATCCAGGATGTCCGGGAGCGGCCCGCGGACCAGCAGCAGGCAGCCGACACCAAACACGCGCGCTTCACCGTCGACGGCTCCGACTTCCTGGCCTACCTGCGGCTGTGGGACTACCTCGGTGAGCAGCGCAAGTCCTTGTCGTCCAACCAGTTCCGGCGTCTGTGCCGGGAGGAGTTTCTGCACTACCTGCGGATCCGGGAGTGGCAGGACCTGCACGGGCAGCTGCGCACGATCACCAAAGGCCTCGGATGGTCGACCCGAGAAGAGGCCTCAGCCCCCGCCTCAGCCCCTGCCGCTCCCGCGCGACCGGCCCGAGACGCCGCGGCGGCACCGGAGCGCAAGTCCGGCGGCAGATCACGCCGGGGCCGGTCCACGCGCGGCCGGGACGACGGGCGGTCCGACACCGGACGGGACGGATCCGCCACCGACTCGGCGGCCGCGGACGACGGACTTCCCTGGGATTCCACCGCCATTCACCAGGCGCTGCTGGCGGGCATGCTGTCGCACATCGGCGTCAGGGAGGCGGAGTCCCGGGAATTCCTCGGCGCGCGCAACGCCAAGTTCATGATCTTCCCCGGTTCGTCGCTGGCGAAGAAGCCGCCCCGCTGGGTGATGGCCGCCGAACTGGTCGAGACCTCGCGGCTGTGGGGCCGGATGGCCGCGAAGGTCGAGCCCGAGTGGGCCGAACGACTCGCCGGCGACCTCGTCAAACGCATCTACTCCGAACCGCACTGGTCGGCCAAGCGGGGTGCGGCGCGGGCCTACGAACGGGTCACGTTGTACGGGATCCCGCTGGTCACCGGCAGGCCGGTGGACTACGGCCGGATCGACGCCGAGTTGTCGCGCGAGCTGTTCATCCGGCATGCGCTGGTGCAGGGCGAGTGGCAGACGCGCCACGAGTTCTTCCACCGCAATCGCGCACTGCTCGAGGACGTCGCCGACCTCGAGCATCGCGCCCGCCGCCGGGACATCCTGGTCGACGACGAGGTGCTGTTCGAGTTCTACGACAAGCGCCTGCCCGCCGACATCGTCTCGGTGCGTCATTTCGACAGCTGGTGGCGCAGCGCGCGACGGGAAAACCCCGAGCTGCTGGATTTCTCCACCGCCACCGTGGTCAACGAGGGTGCGGCCGCGCTGGATCCGGCAGCCTTCCCCGACTCCTGGCGCCAGGGCGAGCTCAGTTTCCCGCTTTCCTACCAGTTCGAGCCGGGCAACGAGGACGACGGCGTCACCGTGCGGATCCCGGTGGAACAGCTCGCGCACGTCCGCGCCGTCGGCTTCGACTGGCTGGTGCCGGGCATGCGCGACGAGCTGGCCGCCGCGCTGATCAAGACGTTGCCGAAGACGTTGCGCCGCAGCGTGGTTCCCGCCCCCGACTTCGCCGCAGCCGCCTTGGCGGCGCTGACCCCGCGCGCGGAGCCGTTGCGCGCCGGACTGGCGCGCGAGCTGTCCAAGCTGGGTTCGGTCTCGATCGCCCCCACCGACTTCGACGTCTCCGCGCTGCCCGATCATCTGCGCATGACCTTCGCGGCCGTCGACAGCGACGGCGCCACACTCGCGCGTGGCAAGAGCCTCGGCGCGCTGAAAACCCAACTCGCCGAGCAGGTCTCCGCGTCGGTCGCCCGGGCAACCGCGGGCGTGGAACGCCCGCCGGCCACGGTGTGGACCTCCGAATCGCTCGGCACGCTCGCGCCGACGGTGCGGCGCGAGGTCGCCGGGCAGACCGTCACCGGGTACCCCGCACTCGTCGCCGAAGGCGACGGCGTCGCGGTCCGGGTGCTCAGCTCCGCCACGGAGCAGGCCGCCGCGATGCGCCTCGGCACCAGGGCGCTGCTGCTGCACGCGCTGCCCGTGTCGGCCCGCACCGCCACCGCGGGCCTCTCGCCCGCGGATCGTCTTGCCCTGAGCCAGAATCCGTACGGCTCGCTGGAGGCGCTGCTCGACGATTGCCGCGCGGCCGCCGCCGACGAGCTGCTCACCGCGGCGGGCGGACCGGTGCGCGACCCGGCGGAGTTCGACGCGCTCGTCGCCCGGATCCGTCCCGATTTCGCCTCCGCCGTCGCTCGTTTCGTGCGCTCGGTCGTGCCGATTCTCGCCGGCGCTCACCAGGTTTCGGTCGCGCTCGCGCGGACGAGCGAGGGCGATATCGCCGAGGACGTCCGCCACCAGCTCGACAATCTGGTGTTCCGCGGTTTCGTGTCCGAAACCGGCGCGGCCAGGCTGCGCGAGCTACCCCGCTATCTCCAGGCCGCGGTGGCGCGGCTGGAGGCGTTGCCCGGCTCGGCCGTTCGCGATCGGCAAGGCATGGCCGAACTCGATCGGGTGCTGGCCGCCTACGACCGCTTGCTCGGGTCGCTACCGGAGAACCGCAGACATGCGCCCCCGGTCACCGAGATCTGGTGGATGATCGAGGAGTTCCGCGTCAGCCTGTTCGCACAGAAGATCGGCACCCCGTTTCCGGTGTCCGCCAAGCGCATCGAGAAGGCGATCGCCGCGGTCCGGCGCTGAGTCAGTCGGCGGCCGACAAGGCCTCGGCGCGCGCTCGGCGCATCTCGCGGATCTCGCGTTCGAAGTCCTCGGCCGAGGTGAACGACCGGTACACCGAGGCGAACCGCAGGTAGGCCACCTCGTCCAGGTCGCGCAGGGGGCCGAGGATGGCCAAGCCCACCTCGTGGCTGGGCACCTCCGGAGATCCCTTGGCGCGCACCGCGTCTTCCACCTGCTGCGCGAGCAGGTTCAGCGCGTCGTCGTCGACTTCACGACCTTGGCATGCCCGGCGCACACCACGGATGACCTTCTCGCGACTGAACGGCTCGGTGACGCCGCTACGCTTGACCACCGACAGGATGGCGGTCTCCACCGTGGTGAATCGCCGCCCACACTGCGGGCACGCGCGGCGACGGCGGATGGCCGCGCCTTCGTCGGCCTCGCGCGAGTCCACCACCCGCGAGTCGGGGTGTCGGCAGTACGGGCAATGCATCCGAGAAATCCTTCGTCGATGCGCGTGCTCGCGTCCGGACCGGGCGCCGATCGCGGCGATCGGCCCGGCGAGCCCGTGTACAGAGGTCTATACCCCGGCACCAGGTGTTCCTCGTGCGACACGCGGAACACCTGCATAACACTTCGAGGATACCCGTCCGGGTTCCCGGATCGTCGCACTCACCCCGGCTGTCGGCTTCCTCATCCGGCGATCCGCCAGGCCGGTCAGGTCCGCGCCCGTAAGCCCGGCCACCAGGCGGCGAGGCGACCACGGGCGAGTCAGTCGCGGAACGCCTCGCCGAGGGCGGCCTGGGCGACGACGGAGTCGGCTCCCATATCGATGTGGCGGGCGCCAGGTCACCGGTGTGCAGGCCCATCGCGTCTCGCGGGAGGCCGGACTTCCTTTCCTCAGCGGGGATTCCCACCGCCCGGCATACCCGAGCCCTCCACCGCCGCCGGGACCGAAGCGCCCTGGCCCTCACTCCAGTCGCCCGCCCGCACGTGCGCCAAGGCGATGAACCCCACCACCACGAGGGCGGTGAGCAGCGCGGCGACGGCGAGCACCGCGAAGCCGATCTGCGCCTGTTCGACCCGGCGCATCGGATGGTCGCCACAGCCTCGCCGTGGCGCGGAAATTCGTGGCGCCCGGTCGTAGTCGACCATGCCGCCACCGGGCCGCGCGCCGGGCGGGCGCCGATCGACCGCGGACCGATACGCGGGCGTCAGCGCCCGTGCGCGGGCGGCGCCGCGGAGCAACCGCTGGACGGACTCGTATCCGAGATCGTCGCGCGCGGGGTCGAGATCGATGACGCGGCGATCGAGTTCGGCGCCCGTCGCATCGGTGGATGGAGTGGTATCGCTGATCGCAGTGCTCATCGGACAAACCTCCGTGGTGGGTGCTCCGTCGCCGTTCGAGCCGGACTCGTAGTCGAACACATGTTCCGTAGTCATTCGCTCACATGTTCGAAGAACTGGTGTTCGATTTCTACCACGCCCGGACGACAAAGTCAGCAGGAACACCCGACATGCGTCGAACAGATGTTTGATCCCGGCGCGCGACCGGACTAGATTCGAAGAACCGAAGACACGACAGGCCACGAGGACACATGCCGGGCACGAACCGGCCGGGCACAGCAGGAAAGGGCGGTTGCGGTGAGGCAGACGGACGACACGGGAGACGCGACCGAAAGCGGCGCCGACGCGGCGGGTAGCGGGGCGGATCTCACCGTGCGTCAACGCAGAGTGCTGGAGGTGATCCGCACCTCGGTGAGCGAGCGCGGCTACCCGCCGAGCATCCGGGAGATCGGCGACGCCGTCGGCCTCACGTCCACCTCGTCGGTCGCCCATCAGCTGCGCGCCCTGGAGCGCAAGGGCTATCTGCGCCGCGACCCGAACCGGCCCCGCGCCGTCGACGTCCGTGGTCTGGACGAGGTGGTGCGGTCGGTGACCAGCCTGCCGGTCGCGGCCGTGGACGACGGCGATGTCACCGTGGACGTCGAACGGCCCGTTCCCACGTTCGTCCCCGTGCTCGGCCGCATCGCCGCCGGTGGCCCGATCCTGGCCGAACAAGCGGTCGAGGACGTGTTCCCGCTGCCACGCGAACTGGTCGGCGACGGTTCCCTGTTCCTGCTGAAGGTCGTCGGCCAATCGATGATCGACGCGGCGATCTGCGACGGCGACTGGGTGGTCGTGCGGCAGCAGAACGTCGCCGACAACGGCGACATCGTCGCGGCGATGATCGATGGCGAGGCCACGGTGAAGACCTTCAAACGCACCGGCCGAGACGTCTGGCTGATGCCGCACAACCCGGTCTTCGAGCCGATCCCCGGCAACGACGCCCAGATCCTGGGCAAGGTCGTCACCGTCATCCGCAAGATCTGACGGTCCGAAAGGGCGACAGTGCCACGGCCGCGCGGTAACTCGCGCGGCCGTCGCGTGTTCCGGTGCCCGGCCGCGAGCCTCATCGTCGTGCGGCCAGCCGTCGGTTGGTGAGCTCGAGCTGGCGCGCCGTACCCGCCGCCAGAGCGCTCACCTGGGCGTCGTCCAAGCGGCCGCACAGCCGCCCCCAATGGACCGCGACCCGCTCCCCCACCGCGACATCCGGCACCGCCGCATACCCGTCCACGTGGATCGGAACGGCTCGAGACGTTTCCGCCGAGAGCGCGAGACGCTCTCCGTCCCAGTCGAGTTCGCGGTAGCGCAGCACGACCTGTGCGCCGGTACGGTCCAGCACGGTCCCCCAGGTGATCCGGCAGCTGTCGAGCACGCGCAAGGGATGATCGTTGCCGTGCCGCAACAGCCGCGACCACGGGTATACGCCGAAAACGTGGAAGCAGTGATTGGCCGCGGCCTCCTCGGCCAGCTCCGGGGTCAAGTACGTCCAGTATCCACCGGCGACGGGGCCGAGCAGTGCCAGCAGTTCGGCGGTGAACTCGCCTGCGTCCAGTTCCGCGCCCACTCCGCCGCCCAGCCAATAGGACTCGACGAGGCGGCGGTCGAGTGGATCGGCGATCCCGGTCATCCGCGCCATCACGCGCAGGTAGGGCCACGCCCCGGTGAAACGGCGCGCCACCGCGCGCACCTGGTCTTCCGAGCCGTCCCGCAGGGCGGCCGCGTCGGGCGGACCGCAGTAGCCGAGCCGATTGGGCGCGTAGGCGTACCGGGCGAACATCTCCGCGCCGCTGCCGGTCATCAGCAGGGCCTTTCACCGACGGGCCCGGGCGACCACCGCTGCTCCAGCCGGCCGAAACGCCACACCGCGACCGCCACCGCCCAGGTGAGCACGAACAGCCCGACGATGAGGAATCCCATGGCGCCGAGGTCCAATCCGCCGACCCATGCCAACGGACCGTCGGCGATGCCGAGTTCGGCGGTCAGCAACGAGATCATCTCCTGCGCTCCGATCAACAGGGCCACGGCGACCGACAGGCCCGTGACGACGATGTTGTAGTACACGGTGCGCAACGGCCCCGCGAACGCCCACCCGTAGGCGTAGTTCATGAACGCCCCGTCGAGGGCGTCGAAGAGCGTCATCCCCGCCGAGAACAGCACGGGCAGGACGAGAATCGCGTACCACGGCAGGTCGGTCGCCGCCGCGCCGCCCGCGATCACCAGTAGGCCGACCTCGGTGACGGTGTCGAAGCCGAGGCCGAACAGCAGCCCGACCGGGTACATCTGCCACGGCGCGCGCACCGCCCGGGTAAGCGGTCCGATCACCCGCTGCAGGGCGCCCCGGTCGTTCAACTTCTGCCGCAACTCGGCCTCGTCGTATGTCCCGCGACGCATCCCGCGGAACACTCGCCAGATCCCGATCAGCGAGACCAGATTCAACAGGCCAATGGCGAGCAGGAAGCTCCCCGAGATGCCGGTGCCGAGAACACCGGTCCATCGGTGCAGCCCGGAGTCGTCGTCGCGCAGGTTCCCGGCCAGCGCCTTGACGCCGAACGCCAGCAGCGCGACGAGGACGAAAACGATGGTGGAGTGCCCGAGGGAGAACCAGAACCCGACCGACAGCGGCTTGCGCCCGTCCGCGACCAGCTTGCGGGTGGTGTTGTCGATCGCGGCGATGTGGTCGGCGTCGAACGCGTGCCGCATGCCGAGTGTGTAGGCGGTGACGCCGAGGCCGACGCCGAACACCGCACCGTCCACGACGTACCCGCCGGGCACCACCACCAGCAGCAGCGCCGACCACCCGAGGACGTGCAGCGCGACGACGACCGACGCCATCCCCGCGACGCCGCGTCTCTGCCGCCCGTCCAGGCGGGCCGGCAAGCCGCGCGGCGGCGCGGCGGTATCGGCGATCCGGACGATGACGCACACCTCGCCTTCCAGCTGCGGACCGATTCGCGGACCGCGTCAGCAGATTCGCGGCAGTTGCTCACCCGCGGGCAGATCCACCACGCGCGTTCCGCCGAGCGCCGTGCGAGCCACCACCATGCCGGGATGTTCGGCGACGCATCGGCCGATCGCCGCGGCCTGCGCGCCCAGCGGGTGCTCCCGCATCGCCGCCAGCACGCGGTCGGCGTCCTCCGGCGGGACGAACGCCAGCAACTTGCCCTCGTTGGCCACGTACATGGGGTCCAACCCGAGCAGGCCGCACGCGTCGCGCACGCCGTCGGGCACCGGGAGCTGGCGCTCGTCCAGCGACACACCGACCTTCGCGGCGCGCGCGATCTCGTTGAGCGAGGCCGCGACGCCGCCGCGGGTGGGATCGCGCAACACGTGCACGTCCGCGCCGGTCGCCAGCATCGCCGCGACCAATCCGTGCAGCGGCGCGGTGTCGCTGAGCACGGTGGTGCCGAACTCCAGTCCCTCGCGGCAGCTGAGCACCGCCACACCGTGCACGCCGATGTCGCCGCTGACCAGCACGACGTCGCCCAGCGCCGCCCGTTGCGGCCGGATGTCCACCTCGGGGGCCACCACACCGATTCCGGCGGTGTTGATGTAGATACCGTCGCCGTGCCCGGCGTCGACGACCTTGGTGTCCCCGGTGACCAGCCGGACTTCCGCCGCCAGCGCGGCGGTGCCGACCGCCTGCGCGATGCGCGCGATGTCGGCCAGCGCGGTGCCCTCCTCGAGGATGAACGCGGTGGACAGCACCATCGGACGCGCACCGGACATGGCCAGATCGTTCACCGTGCCGTTGACCGCGAGCTCACCGATCGTGCCGCCGGGGAACACTATCGGCTTTACGACGAACGAATCGGTAGAGAATGCCAGTCGCGCGCCATCGAGCGTGACCACCGCGGAGTCGGCCAGGTCCGCGCTCGCGGCCGGGCCGAACGCGGGCAGGAACAGATGCTCGATGAGCTCGCCGGACATCGCGCCGCCGCCGCCGTGACCCATCACGATATTCGGCGAATCCCGCAGCGGCATCGGGCAGACCCAGCCCTCCATATCGATCGTCGGGGAGGCGGCGCCGTCCTCACGCATGTGCCACCTCCGCGGGCAGGTCGAGACGCCGGTACAGGTAGTAGGCGGCGCACGCGCCTTCCGAGGACACCATGGTGGCGCCCAACGGGTTACGCGGCGTGCACTCCTTGCCGAAGGCGGCGCACTCGTTCGGTTTGATCAACCCTTGCAGCACCTCGCCGGAGCGGCAGACGGACGACTCGGCGGTGTGCAGGTCGCCCACGGCGAAGCGGTGTTCGGCGTCGAACTCGCGATAGCGGTCCGACAGCCGCCAGCCGCTGCGCGGGATCACGCCGATGCCGCGCCAGGCCCGGTCGGTGACCTCGAAGACGTCCTGCAGCATGGCTTTCGCGGCGGGGTTGCCCGCCGCGGCCACCGCCCGGGGGTAGGCGTTCTCCACTTCGTGCCTGCCCGACTCCAGTTGCAGCACGGTGCGGCGGATACCTTCCAGGATGTCCAGTGGCTCGAATCCGGTGACCACCATCGGCACCCGGTACTGCTCGGCCAGCGGCGGATACTCTTCGGTGCCCATCACGGTGCAGACGTGCCCTGCCGCCAGGAAGCCCTGGACCCGGCAGGTCGGCGACTCCATGATCGCGGCGATCGCGGGCGGGACCAGCACGTGTGAGACCAGCAGCGAGAAATTCCGGATGCCGAGCCGTTTCGCTTGATACACCGTCATGGCGTTGGCCGGGGCGGTCGTCTCGAACCCGATGCCGAAGAAGACGACTTCGCGGTCGGGATTCTCCCTGGCCAGGTTGAGCGCGTCCAGCGGCGAGTACACCACCCGGACGTCACCGCCTTCGCTCTTTACCCGGAACAGGTCCTTGGAGCTGCCGGGCACGCGCAGCATGTCGCCGAACGAGCAGAAGATCACGCCCGGCTGCGCGGCGATCTCCAGCGCTTTGTCGATCACCTCGAGCGGGGTGACGCAGACCGGGCAACCGGGACCGTGGATCATCTCGATCTGGTCGGGCAGCAGCTGGTCTATGCCGTGGCGGATGATCGAATGGGTCTGCCCGCCGCAGACTTCCATGATCGCCCAGCGGCGGCTGGTCGCGCTGCGGATCCGATCGAGCAGGTGCTGGGCCAGCTCGGGGTTGCTGAATTCGTCCAGGTACTTCATGACGTCGCCTCCGGTTGCTCACGTGGTGGTTCGGCGGCGGGGTTGTCCACACCCGCCTGCTTGGCGGCGATCTCGAAGCCGTCGCCGAATTCCTCGTTCAGTACGCCGAGGTGCTCGAACTCGGCCAGGGTCCGCAACGCGGACTCCTCGTCCAACCGCTGGATCGCGAAGCCGACGTGGACCACGACGTAGTCACCGACCGCCGCGTCCGGGATGTATTGCAGGCACACGTCCTTGTGCAGGCCGCCGAAGTCGACGACCGACATCAACGTGCCGTCCCGCTCGTGCAGGCTGAGCACTTTGCCTGGTACCGCAAGACACATCGTTGCTCTCCTTCGCTCATCCCTCGCTGCACGCGAGGAGTTGCCCGAACGCGAGGCCACCGTCGTTGGGTGGCAGCCGGCGGTGGGTGATCACGGTGAACCCGTTGTCGCGCAGCAGCGCACACGACCGCGCGAGTAGCAGGGCGTTCTGGAAGACGCCGCCGGACAGGGCGACGGCCGTCGACGCGGCGGCGTAGCGAGCCGCGAGATCGAGCACCAACCGGGCCAGGGCGGCGTGGAACCGCGCGCCGACCACCTGTGCGGGCGCGCCCGCGCGAATGTCGGCGACCACGGCCGCCAGCACCGGCGCGGGATCGATCACGGCGGGATCGCCGTCGTCCACCGGGAACCGGTATGCGACGGCGCCCTCCGCGCCGGTGCGCGACAACCCCTCCAACTCGATCGCCGCCTGGGCTTCGTAGTCGACGACGTGCCGCACGCCGCACAGCGAGGACACCGCGTCGAACAACCGGCCCATGCTCGACGTCGGCGCGCAGCCCAATCCGGTCCGGAACTGGTGGGCCAGCACCGATCGCTCGGCGGGCGGGCAGGCCGCGACCGCGGGGATGTCCTCGGCCCACTCGATGCCTGCCGCTCGCAGGTGCGCCAGCGCCATGCGGTAGGGCCTGCGCACCGCGAGATCGCCGCCCGCCAGCGGGACGTACTTCAGGTGGGCCAGGCGGCGGTAGCCCTTGTAGCCCGCCAGCAGCACCTCGCCGCCCCACACCGCGCCGTCCGGCCCGAACCCGGTGCCGTCGAAGGCTATGCCGACCACCTGCTCGGTGGGGCCGAGTCCGTGCTCGCCCATGACGGCGGCGATGTGGGCGTGGTGGTGCTGGACGGTGTACACGGTTCGCTCCCCGGCGTGCCTGCGCGCCCATGCGGTGGAGCGATAGCCCGGGTGTGCGTCGGCGACGAACTGGACCGGGCGTACCCCGGTGAGTTCTCCGAGGTGCCGCTGGGCGGCGTCGAAGGAACGCAGCGTCGCCAGGTCGTCCATGTCGCCGATGTGCTGGCTCAGCCAGGCGTAGCGGCCCTCCGCCATCGCGCAGGTGTTCTTGAGGTCCGCGCCGACCGCGAGGGTCGGCGGCAGTGGCACGGGCAGCAGCAGGGGCAGGGGCGCGTAACCGCGCGAGCGCCGGACGGGCAGTTCCCGGCCGTCCAGCGAACGCACCACCGAGTCGTCGCAGGGCACCAGGATGCGCCGGTCGTGCGACAGCCAGCCGTCGGCGAGCCCGGCGAGGCGGGCGCGGGCATCGTCGTCTTGATAGCAGATCGGCTCGCCACCGAGATTGCCCGAAGTCATCACCAGCACCTGCGGCCCGGGCGGGTCGCCGGGTAGGCCGAACAGCAGCAGGTGCAGCGGAGTGTAGGCGAGCATGACGCCCAGATCCGGGTTGCCGGGCGCCACCGACGGAGCCGGGATCGGGTAACGGTGCGGCTGAGCAGCGCCGACTCCGGGCACGGCGATCGCCGCTTCTTCGCCCGCTCGAGCGGTCGTCCTCGCAGCACCGAGGACCGGACGGGATTCTCCCGGCGCGGACCGGCGCGCGAGCAACACTATCGGGCGAGCCGGGCTGGTCAGCAGCGTCTTGGCGGCGCTGTCGACGACGACTACGGCCTGTGCCGTGGCGAGATCCGGCACCATCACGGCGAAAGGCTTGTCGCCGCGGCGTTTGCGCCTGCGCAACTCCGCGAGGGCCGACTCGTTCGTGGCGTCGCACGCGAGGTGGTATCCGCCGATGCCCTTGACCGCCAGGATGCCGCCCTCGCGCAGCAGTCGCCGCGCGGCCGTCAGCGGCTCACCGGCTCCCGGCCCCGTATACGTGAGCGTGGGACCGCAGTCGGGGCAGGCGATGGGCTGCGCGTGGAAGCGCCGGTCGGCGGGGTCGGCGTACTCCCGTGCGCACCGGTCGCACATGGCGAAGTCGGACATCGACGTGCGCTCGCGGTCGTAGGGCAGGCTCGCGATGATGGTGAAACGCGGCCCGCAGTTGGTGCAGTTGACGAACGGATGGCGATAGCGCCGATCCGCCGGGTCGCGCAATTCGCGCTCGCAATCGGCGCAGATCGCGACGTCGGGTGAGGCCAGCGTGCGGCCGCCGCCGTCGCGCGTGGTGCCCGCGATGTGGAATCCGGTGCCGCCACGCACCGGGATGTCGGCCTGCTCGACCGATTCGACCACCGCCAGCGGGGGCGGCCGCAGCCGCAGCCGCTCGGCGAACTCTTCGAGATCCGCCTGCGCGCCCTCGACTTCGATGACGACTCCGCTGCTGTCGTTGCTCACGCTGCCGGACAGCGCCAGTTCGGCGGCGGTGGTGTAGACGAACGGGCGGAACCCGACGCCTTGGACCACGCCGCGCACCAAGAGCCGCCGTCGCAGCCGCTCGGTGGTCATGGCTGGTCCCCGCGTTGCAGCAATCGCAGCCCGTCCAGCGCGGCCGCCGCACCCGCCTCGTCGGTCTTCTCCACCGCGAAGCCCATGTGGATGATCACCCAGTCCCCTGGTCGCGCCGGATCGTCGTCGAGCAGGCCGATGTTCACCTTGCGCTGCTCACCGGACACGTCGACCAGCGCGATCTGGTCGTGGTAGCCGTCGGGGATCGCCATCACCCGTCCCGGGATGCCCAGACACATCGGTCAGTCCTCCTGTCGCGCGGTAACCGGCGGGGCACTACTGGAAAGCAGCTCGGCGAGCACGGCGCCGACGGCGGCGACCGCTTCGTCCACCGCCGCGGCGACCGGCGCGGACAGGCCGATGCCTTCGTCCACGCACGCGACCTGGCAGCCGATCACCACGGTGGGCGGCAGCGCCCCACCCAGCGCGCGTACCCCGGCGAAGACGGCGTCCGGGCTCATCGCGTGTGCGTCGAGATGCGCGGCGCCCGCGTCCTCCGGCACGGCGCGGAACACCTCGACCCGGCCGGGTGCGCCGCGGTCGGGCACGGCGTCGACCAGCACCAGCGCGTCCCAGGGGTCGAGCAGGTCGTAGGCGAGGTGCATGCCGCGGATGCCGTAGTCCACCGTGCGCACACCCGGGTCGGGGTGGTGCGGCAGCCGCCGCACCACCTCGGGACCGAATCCGTCGTCGCCGAGGAAGATGTTGCCGATCCCGGCGATCAGCACCGCGGCCGTCGATTCACCCCTTCTCCTCGGTCGGCGTCGTCGCGCCGCCCACCCGCGCGTCGTCCACCTTCCCGGTCGCTGTCTCGTCCGGGGCGTTGGCGGCCTGCTTGCGCTCGTCGTAGGGCGGTGCCGCCGATTCGGTGCCGGGCGGGGGTTGCGACGTGAACTCGGTCTGCTTCTTGACGTCTTCGGTGTGCGCGGAGGTCATCTCCTCGTGACCGATGTCGCCCGGCTCCCGTTGCGCCGGTCCTCCGGCCGCGACGTCGGCGCCGGCGTCGCGCGAACCAGGCGCGCCACGTGCCGATTGCGGCTCTTCGCGATGCTCACCCATGATGCTCCTTTCCGGTCGACCGCTACATGTGCCGGATCTTCAGGTAGCGCCGCAGATCCGGTATCGACCGCACGCCGAGATACAACCCCGCCGCGACCAGCACGGCGACGACAGTCGTCGAGACCACTCCCACGGTTTCCATAGCGGACTTCCTTTCACTTCTCGGGGCCGTCGAGCGGCTCCAGTTCGTCGGGCGCGAAATACAGGTAGCGGCCGTACCATTCGTGCAGCTCGGCCGCTGGGTCGTCCTCCAGCACGACCCCGACGTGCGCCTGTCCGTCCACGTCCTCGTGGACCGAGACGACGCGGGCGCACTGTCCGTCGAAGAACAGGTCCTGGGCGTCGGCGCGCCGCGACGGATGCAGCCGGACCCGGCTGCCCTTGCCTACCAGCACGCCCGCGACCGGGACCGCGTCGAAGTCCGGGCGAACGGCTCCGTCGGCAAGCGGGTCCCACCAATCGACGCCCTCGGGGATCTCCGGGATCAACCGTGCGCGATCGGGGTGCGGGTCGCGCAGCACCCCGTGCAACTGCCGCATGGACTCCGGTGACATCGCTTCGCAACGGTCGATGATCTCGGCCGCGCGCGGGTCGGTGGCCCGCGCCTGCGCCTTCTCCGCGTCGGTCATCGTGAGCACGCGCAGCGTGAGGATTTCATCGATCTCGGTGGAGTCGAACAGCGCGCCTTCGCTCTGCTCGGCGATCTCCGGGTGGTCGTAGAGAATGATCGGCGAGATCAGCAGCATGCTGTACTCGCCGGGCGGGCCCGCGAGTACCGGGAAGCACCGATACCGGTCGCAGCGGGCGGCCGCGGCAGCCGCGCCGGGCGGCGGCTCCAGCAGCGAAACGAACTCACCGCCGGTGACCTCCGCGATGACGTGCGCGCCGATCAGCGACCGGGCGATGGCGTCGCGCTTGTCGGTGGCGGGTGCGCCCACGTTGCGCAGCCCGACCGTCAGCCGCAGGTAGCCGTCGTCGCGATCGGCCGCGAGCGTGAGTTCGCCCGCCAACGGCAGCCGGGTCCGCACGAGCACACCCTGCGCCGGGCCGATCTCCTCGGTGTCGGTGCCGCCCGGAATGTCCAGCGGCCGGACGAGCGCGCCGGGCGGGACCGGCCCGACGACGACCTCCTGCTCGACCGCCTCGTCCCAGGACAGCCACGACCGCTCGCCATCGGACAGTTCGGCGACGGGCACACCGTCCGTGTTCACCACTTGGCGGCGCTGGAGCTGGAGGAACCGGACGATGAGGGTGATCTCCGGGTTCGGGCCCGCGTCGAGCAGGCATTGCGCCGACAGCGTCGACTCCTCACCGAGCCCCGCGGCGGCGGCTCCTTCCGGCCCCAGCACACCGAACTGCCATCGCGACTGGTTCTTGCGCGCGTCGGCCCGATAGGGGTAGAGCAGGTAGCCCTCGTACAGCACCGCGTCGGCGACGGCACGAGCGCGGGCGCGGGCTTCGGCGGTCGTCACGGCGTCACCTCGGTCAGCAGCCGGGTCACCGCGTCGTCGAAGCCGACCAGGCCGTGGCCGGATTTGTAAGCGGCGAGCGCCTGCAGGGTGTCCTTGTGCAGCCGCACCCACCCGGAATTGGGGTAATGCGCGGCCATCAGGTCCTGCCACACCGACACCGGCATGTCGAACTTGTCCTCGCGGTCCCACGGGATCTGCTGAATGGCGAATCCCGTGCTGCCCCGGATGAAGACCGTCCCGCTGAAGAGGAACAGCAGCGGCACCACACCGTCGCGCAACGCGTGCAGGTACTTCGATCCGGTCACCTCGAAGTCATAGGTGCACGGCATCGGCAGATCCACTTCGGCGCCGCCGCTGAAACTCGGAACCATGGTGGCGCAGTGCATCCAGAGGAACGAACGCTGGGTCTCGTGCCACCGCTCGCGCGGGCCGAACAGATCGGTCAACCCCGCGCCCTCTTCGTCGGAGTAACCGCGGCGGAACGGCTCGATGCGCACCTGCGCGCGCAGGGCGATGGCGTGCACGGGTTCCTCAGCGAGCGCGGCGATGCCGACGCGTGCGGACAGAATCGGCGCGACCGCGTACGGCTCGGGTTTCATCTCGAGCACGGCGAAGGTCGTCGAGTACACCGGACTCACGGCGCACCACCGGATTTCGCGCGAGCCGACGCTTCGGCGAAGAACTGCTCGAGGTACCGCCGCACATCCTGGCCGCCGTCGAAACCGCGCCACAGCAGCCGCATCCGGCCGACGAACTCGTAACAGGCGTCGATGGGCAGCAGCAGGCAGGCCGCCCGCTCGGTACTGCGATCGGGCACCCGGATGAGCAGCGCCTCCACGTCGGGCGCGAGCACGTCCAACTCGGGATGCCGTTGGAGGATGGACTGCCATTGCTCCAGGGACAATTCCGATTCCGTCGCGCCCGCGGGCCCGGGATAGAACGCCACCGTCCGGCCCAGTGCGGAATTGCGGAAGAAGAACGCCAGGCTCACCGGAATCTCCAGCGCGTCCCATTCGGCCTGGCTGATCGTGAAGTCGGGGAACGCGAGATACCGATCCGGCACGGCACGATAACGCAGCGCGGCGTTCTGGTCGACGAACAGCAGATAGCAGCTGCGGCACACGCACATCAGCTGCCTGCCTTCGACGTTCACGACGTGCTGGTGCTCCTCGGCGATCGGCTCCGCGCACATCTCGCATCGCTCGCCGGGCCGGGCGGCGGGCCCGCGATCGGCGGCGATCCGCTGTAGCGCACGGAACGGTGTGCTCACCCGCCCACCCCCACCGGTACCGCCACCGAGAGTTCGCCCGAACGCACGAGCACCGGCAACGGTTCGAGGTGCCCGTCGCCGTCGACCCGGGCGCCCGCGTGCACCATGTCGTAGTGCGCCCGGCAGGTCGGGCACCGCAGCACCGCGTCACCGACCGGGAATCCCACGCGGCGCTCCAGCACCGCACCCGCCAGGGAGCGGTCACAGTTCGGGCAGTGGTCCCGGTAGGCGTACAACTCCTCGCCCACCCGGCAGGCCAGCACGGTCAGCCCGGCGACGGCGAACCCACCCACCTCGCCCGCACTCAGCTCGGCCAGTTCGGGGACCGCGACCCAGCTGCCGGACCGCCGGGTGTCGGCGTGCACACGGGAGAACAACGAGTCGGCGGAGATCACCCCCGCCGACTCCGGCTGCGTCGCGACGACTTCGATGGACTCGATTTCCGGCGCCGCCGCCCGCACGGCGTCCTCGACGGCCAGTTCGAGCGTCACCGACGAGGACGGACAGCTCTTGCAACTGCCCGCCAGTTCCAAGCGGACCACGCCGTCGACGATGTCGACCAGGTGGACGTCGCCGCCGTGCGAACCGAGGTAGGGGCGCACGCTGTCCAGCGCGGCCCGTACGCGGGTGTCCACGTCGTGCGGATGCAGGCCGTGCACGAGCAGCAGGCTCGCGACCAGATCGTCGCGAGCCAGCCGCTCGACCGCTTCCGCGTCGAGCAGTCCGACCACGCGGGTCAATCCCGCGCCGTAGAGTTCGACGAGCTCGCGCACCAATTGCTCGGCGCGCTCGCGGGCGAGCGCACCGCCCGCCGAACTCGCCTCCAGCAAGGTCTCGATGCGATCACCGGCTTCGCGCCACCGGGATTCACCGCGCGTGACGTCGTCCTGGTCGTCCGGGCGATCCTCCACCGTCACCTCCGGTCGTTTCGCCCGACGCGGACTCACTCGGGGGTGAGCGTCTGCGTCGGTGAATGCAGTTTCTCCAGCGTCTTGCCCTTGCCGAGATACATGTGCACGCCGCACGGCAGGCACGGATCGAAACTGCGCACCGTGCGCATGATGTCGATGCCCTTGAAGTGCTCGCGGTCGTTCTCCTCGAAGATCGGCTGCCCCTGCACCGCGTCCTCGTAGGGTCCCGGCGTACCGAAGCTGTCGCGCGGGCTGGCGTTCCACGGCGTCGGCGGATACGGGTGGTAGTTGGCGATCTTGCCGTCCCGGATCACCATGTGATGCGACAGCACGCCGCGTACCGCCTCGGTGAAGCCGCAACCGATGCCCTCGTCGGGGACCTCGAACTTCTCCCAGGTCTTCGTGTGGCCTGCGCGGATCTCGGCCATCGCCTTCTCCGCGAAGTGCAGCGCGCAGGCCGCCGCGTACGCCTGGAAATAAGTGCGCGCGCGGTTGCGCTCGAGGGTGTTGCTGCCGTGCACGGGGATCTTCCACTCCAGCGTGACCGGGCCTTTGAGCGCGGTCTTGGGCAGGTTGATCTGCACGCTGTTGCCGGTCGACTTCACGTACCCGATGTCGATCAGGTTGGCCAGCGCCGTCGCCCACAGCCGGGCCAGCGGGCCGCCGCCGGTGTCCAGAGCGAGGTGGTCGGTGCCGTCGAACCACCGCGGCGACATCACCCAGCTGTACTTCTCGTCCAGGTCGCGCTTCTGCGGCCGGGGGTTGGTGTGCTGGTTCCAGGGATGGCGCCGGTCCACCGGATTGCCCAGCGGATCGGTCGGAACGAACATCTCCTGATCGGTCCAGTCCTCGTAGTACGAACTGCCCAGCAGGATCCGCAGGCCCAGGTTGATGTCGACCAAGGAGGTGGTCAGCAGTTTGCCGTCGACCACGACGCCCGGAGTGACGAACATCTTGCGGCCCCAGTCCTCCATGTCCTTGTACTCGAAGTTGCAGACCTCCGGGTCCTGGAACGAGCCCCAGCAACCCAGCAGCGTGCGCCGCAGACCGACCTTCTCGTAGCCGGGCATCGCTTCGTAGAAGAAGTCGAACAAGTCGTCGTGCATCGGCACGACCTTCTTCATGAACTCCACGTAGCGCATCAGCCGCGACAGGTAATCGGTCATCAGCTGGATCGTCGCGACCGTGCCCGGCCCGCCGGGATACAGCGTGGAGGGATGGACGTGCCTGCCTTCCATCAGGCAGAACATCTCGCGGGTGATGCGGCTGACCTGCAGTGCCTCCCGGTAGAACTCACCGGTGAACGGGTTGAGCGCCCGCATGATGTCGGCGATCGTGCGATACCCGTGGTCGCCCGCGTGCGGCGCTTCGGTGTTCTCGGCCCTGGCCAGCACGCCCGGGTTGGTCTCGGAGACCATCTTCTCGCAGTAGTCCACGCCGACCAGGTTCTCCTGGAAGATGTTGTGGTCGAACATGTACTCGGCGGCCTCGCCGAGGTTGACGATCCATTCGCCGAGGTGCGGCGGGCGCACGCCGTAGGCCATGTTCTGGCAGTAGCAGGAACAGGTGGCGTGGTTGTCGCCGCAGATGCCGCAGATGCGGCTGGTGATGAAGTGCGCGTCGCGCGGATCCTTGCCCTTCATGAAGATCGAGTAACCGCGGAAGATGGACGAGGTGCTGTGGCACTCGACCACTTCCCGATTGTCGAAGTCGATCTTCGTGTAGATGCCGAGGCTGCCGACGATGCGAGTGATCGGGTCCCACGCCATCTCCACGAGACGGTTCGGCTCGATCGTTCGGTGCGACGGCTCCGGGATGATCTGGGTCATCAGAGATCTCCTACCAAGTGCGGGTCGCGCCGGTCTCCAGCTTCCGCCCCCGGTGCCGCCAGTGCGGCTCCTTGTCGACCGTGCGTCCGGTGATGTGACGGAGGCTGCGGATCACCGATCCGTAGAGCCCCGATGCGCTGGACGAGAGCTTTCCGCCGGGCGGTTCGTCCATGAACGGCATGAACTTGTCCGGGAAGCCCGGCATGGTGCAGCCGATACAGATGCCGCCGACGTTCGGGCACCCGCCCAAGCCGTTGATCCAGCCACGCTTGGGGACGTTGCACTTGACCACCGGCCCCCAGCAGCCCAGTTTCACGATGCATTTCGGCGAGCCGTACTCGGTGGCGAACTCACCCTGCTCGTAGTAGCCCGCGCGGTCGCAACCCTCGTGCACGGTCGCCCCGAACAGCCACTTGGGCCGCAGCGCGTCGTCGAGCGGGATCATCGGCGCCTGTCCGGTCGCCATGTAGAGCAGGTAGGTGAGCGTCTCGGAGAGGTTGTCCGGCTGAATCGGGCAGCCGGGAACGCAGACGATCGGAATGCCCGCTTTGCTCTTCCAGGTCCAGCCGAGATAGTCCGGCACACCCATCGCACCTGTCGGATTGCCTGCCATGGCGTGGATGCCGCCGTAGGTCGCGCAGGTGCCCGCCGCCACGATGGCCGTGGCCTTCGGCGCGAGGCGGTCCAGCCACTCGCTGGTCGTCATGGGCTGGCCGGTGGCGGGATTGTTGCCGAACCCGCACCAGTAGCCCTCTTCCTTGAGTTGCTCGTTCGGAATCGAGCCCTCGACCACCAGCACGAACGGTTCGAGTTCCCCGCGGTCGGCCTTGAAGAACCACTCCAGGAAATCGTCGGCGCCGCCGTTGGGGCCGCACTCGAAGTCGATGAGCGGCCAGTGCACGGCGATCTTCGGCAGACCCGGGAGTGAGCCGAGGGCGATCTCTTCGATGCTCGGCTGCGTGGCCGCCGTCAAGGCGACCGAGTCACCGTCACAGCTGAGTCCCGCGTTGATCCAGAGAACGTGGATCAGCGTCTCTTCGGCTCGTATTGCTTCCTGCGTGGGCATGTGTGCCACCTTCCGCAGCGGACCACCGGGGGCCGAATCTCACCTTTCTCGAAGAAGGGGTCACCCGCGAATGTGATCCTGATCACTCCAATATATCAAGCTCGTCCAGCGGCTTTCTCCGCAGCCGCCGAACCGGCCGGGCGACGCCGCGCGGCCAGCCAGTCGTACCAACGCGACAGGCCTGCACCGCTGGTCACAGACAGCGGTAGGACCTCGACGCCGGGGTGTATCGAGTGGATGTACTCCCGGCATCGGTCCAAATCGAAATCGACGTACGGCAGCAGGTCGGTCTTGTTCACCAGCACCAGCCCCGCCGCCTGGAACATGTGCGGATACTTCAACGGTTTGTCGGTCCCCTCGGTCACCGAGATGACGACGACCTTCTCCCCCTCGCCCAGGTCGAACAGCGCCGGGCAGACCAGGTTGCCGACGTTCTCGACGAACAGCAGCGTGCCCGGCGCGGGATCGAGCGTGTCCAGCGCGCGGTAGATCATCTCGGCGTCCAAGTGACAGCCCGCGCCGGTGTTGACCTGTACGACACGGCACCCGGTGGCCTCGATCCGTTCGGCGTCGAGCAATGTCGCCTGGTCGCCCTCGATCACCGCGATCGGGGTCTGTCCGGACTCCAGGATGGTGCGTTCGAGCAAGCTGGTCTTCCCCGCCCCCGGCGAGCTGGTCATATTGAGCGCGACGATGTCACGCTCGGCCAGCCAGGACCGGTTGCGCTGCGCCAGTTCGTCGTTCTTGGCGAGAACCTTCAGTTCCAGCGTGACCGTCTCGGTGGCGGGCACGTGGACGTGGTCGGCGCCCTGGCCGTGGGAATGCTCGTGGGGGTGCTGATGTTCGTGCGCGTGCTGATGTTCCGCCGCGTGGGCATGGTCGCGCCCGTCGGCGTGCTGGTGGTCGTGTGGGACGCGAATCAGCGCGGCGGCGTCGTCGCCACACCCGCAGGTTGCGCACATGCCTCACTCACCTCCATGGATCGGATACGCAGCTCGCGCCCCGAGCGGATCTCGACATCGGCGCTGCCGCAGGTACACAGCAGGATCGGGTCCGGCAACCGGAACTCGGCTCCACAGGTCCGGCACGCCGCGACGCCCGGAATCTCCACCAGGACCAGTTCCGCGCCCTCGGCGACCGTCGACTCGGCCGCGATTTCGAAACAGAACCGCATCGCATCGGGGACGACGGCGCACAGCGCTCCGACCTCGACGGTGACGGAGTGGACCCGCCGCCCCGCCGCGTGCTCACAGACGGCGTCGATGACGCCCTGGGTGATGGCCATCTCGTGCATCGCGACCTCGATTCCTCGAGCGGACAACCTTGAGGCTACTCCCGGGCAAACCTTCGGGAGGTGGAAATCTCCGATGCTCGGCGAACGCGTTCGTGGGGCTCCTACCCGGTGCGCCGACCCGAGTTGTGACGCAAGCACAGCTGCGGCCGGGATCTCCCTCCGGATCCCGGCCGCCCGATAGCAAACACCCGCGCACCGACCCGACACGTCGGCAGCCGATAGACCGCGCGAGCAGGTCAGTCGTGGTCGACGTCGGCGAGCACCTCGCCGCTGCCTGCGTCGATCGTCACGTCGTGCTCGACCCCCTGCGGCGTGGTGAGCTCCACCTCCCAGACCGGCTTGCCGCGGTCGGTGTCGAGTTCGGCGGATACGACCCGCCCGCCGGGCACGGCTTGCACCGCCTTGTCGATCGCCTGCTGCCTGCTGATCCCGGTGTCGGCCACCAGCGACCAGTCAGCCGCGGAGGACTGGAAGGAGACGGTGTGATCGTCCGGACCACCCGTGGCGACCGCGGCCAGGACGGCACTCAGACCTACGACGGCGGCCGCGACGGCCGTGCCGACCATCAGCCAGCGAAGACCGGCGTAAGCACGGCGGAGTACGGTTGTCATCTAGAACCTCCTGCGGGAGTGTTGATCTCGATGGCTCCCACTGTGACGAACCGGAGCTGAAGGCGAGCTGAAGCCACCTGAAGATCGTTTCAGCATTCGTCTGCCACTCTTGTCGGATGCGTCTGCTGATCGTTGAGGACGAGAAACGTTTGGCTCTCACGCTGGCAAAAGGGTTGTCGGCCGAGGGATTTGCCGTGGATGTGGTGCACGACGGCGCCGAGGGCCTGCACCTGGCGACCACCACCGACTACGACCTGATCATTCTGGACATCATGCTGCCCGGCATGAACGGCTACCGAGTCTGTGCCGCGCTGCGCGCCGCGGGCCACGAGACACCGGTGCTCATGCTGACTGCGAAGGACGGCGAGTACGACGAGGCCGAGGGCCTGGATACCGGAGCCGACGACTATCTCAGCAAGCCGTTCTCCTACCTGGTGCTGCTGGCCCGCATTCGGGCGTTGCTGCGCCGCCGAACACGTGGCGGCGCACGGGTTCTGCGCGTCGGCGACCTGATCGTGGACCCCGCCACCCGCACCTGCCGCCGGGGCGTGCAGGAGGTGACGCTGACCGCCAAAGAGTTCGCCGTGCTCGAGCACTTAGCCGTCCGGGCCGGGGAGGTGGTGTCGAAATCCGATATCCTGCAACATGTCTGGGATTTCGCCTACGACGGTGATCCGAACATCGTCGAGGTCTATATCAGCACGTTGCGCCGCAAGATCGACGCGCCGTTCGGGCGCCGATCGATCACCACCGTCCGCGGCGCGGGCTACCGGCTGGCAGCCGATCGTGACTGAGCGGAAGGGGCGCGCCTGGTGGCGTTCGGTCCGCGCGCGCACCACGGTGGCGGCGACGGCGGTGGTCGCGGTGGCGCTCACGGTGGCCGGTCTCGCGGTGCTCGCGGTGTTGCGCCACAACCTGATCGAGAGCGCCGAATTACAGGCGGAGACCACCGCGCGCGACATGGTGACCGAGCTCGCGGCGGGCGCCGATCTCGGCCGGTTGACGTTTCCCGACGCCGAGAACCAACCGGTGCAGATCGTTTCGATCGACCGCCGCGTTCTGGCCGCGCCCGACGACCTCGCGGGGAAACCACCGATGGCCGATTTCGGTCCGTACGCGAAAGCTCCCGACGACGAAGGTGACGAGGACGAGGACGACGACGAAGAGGAGGAGGAAGAAGACGACGACGAAAGCGCCCCTCCGTCCGCCGGCCCCGCCACACCCGCGGCCGCCGAGGCCGAATTCGGCGACGTACGGCTGACGGTGGACCCGGAAGACGGGCCGCACCCGTTCCGGGTGGCCGCGCTCCCGGTGACCCTCCCGGGCGGACAGCCCGCCACCGTCTACGCGGGCTCGTCCCTCGAGACCGCCGACAGCGCGGTGGCGGACGCACGCCTGGCGATGCTGATCGGCGTCACGCCGCTGCTGGCCGTGGTGGCCCTGGTGACCTGGCTGGTGACCCGGCGCGCCCTGCGCCCGGTGGAGGCGATCCGCAGCCAGCTCGCCGAGATCATGGACGGCGATCTCTCCCGGCGTGTGCCCGAACCGGGCTCCCGCGACGAGATCGCCAGGCTGGCGAGCACCACCAACGCCACGCTGGCCGCGCTGGAGGAATCCGCGGAGCGCCAGCGCCGGTTCATCGCCGACGCCGCACACGAATTGCGCAGCCCCATCGCGAGCTTGCGCACTCAGCTCGAAGTCGCCCAGGCCCACCCCAGCCTGCTGGAACTGGACGGATTGATCGGCGACACCATCCGGCTGGAACATCTCGCGGCCGACTTGCTGCTCTTGGCCCGGCTCGACGCGGGCGAGCAGCCGCGTTCGGATCGCGTGGACGTGACCGCCCTGGTACGCGAGGAACTCGAGCACCGTGTCGGCGACCGGGTCTCGGTGGAGATCGCGGTACCGGAGCAGGCCGTGGCGGTGACCGGGAGCCGGACGCAGCTCGCCCGCGTCTTGGGCAACCTCGTCGACAACGCCCAGCGGCATGCCGCGAGCATCGTGCGCGTCGCGGTGGACCGCGACGACGAAGGGCGAGTCGTGCTGTCGGTCACCGACGACGGCCCGGGGGTGCCGCACGCCGACCGCGACCGAATATTCCAGCGATTCGTCCGCTTGGACGACGCGCGCACCCGTGACGAAGGTGGCGCGGGTCTAGGCTTGGCCATCGTCCGCGACGTCGTCGAACGCCACGCGGGCACCATCCGCGTCACCGATGGCGCGTCCAGCGGCGCCCACTTCGTGGTGACGCTGCCCGCAGGCGGTGGGTGATCGTCCTCGTTTACTCGGCGAGCGCGCTTCGTATCCTTTCGATGATGACCCCACGCGCGGCCCGGCCCTCGGGCGTCGGAGTCAGCGGATAGACATGCGGCAGCCCTCGACCCTCGTGGTAGTCGACCGCGACTCCGGCGCCGCGCGCGGCGTCGACCAGCAGACAACTGTCCGGGTGCAGGATGTCGTCGGTGCCGCAGAACACCGTCAGCGGCCCCAGGCCGCGCAGGTCGGCGACGAGCGGGCTGACCCGAGGGTCGGCGATCTCGAGATCTCCGCGCCAGTGCTCGATGAGCACCCGCGTTCCCGGGACGCCCAGCCACGGGTCGCGCGGCTGCACGACCTCGATCTCGGGATTGGTCAGCGAGAGATCGAGGGCGGGTGCGATCAACAGGGTGCCGGGCAGACGCACCCCATGGTCGTCGCGCAGCACCAGCGCGGACGAAAGGGCGATCTGCCCACCGGCCGAATCGCCCGCCAGGCAGACGTTCCCGTATGTTTCCCGGTTGGCCAGCACCAGTTCTACGAAGCCCTGGACGACTTGCGCGGCCGTCCCGAACGGAATCAGCGGGTATATCGCGACCGTCACGGCCGCGCCGGCTTCCGCGGCGACGGCCGCGCACAGTGCCCAGTGCTGCGGTGCGATCTCGTGCACCCAGCCGCCACCGTGCGCGTACACGACGTTTCCCCGGACCCGGCGACCAGGCGGAGTCAGGGTGTAAACCGGCCAGCCGCCGCGACGGTCCACCTCGATCGCCACATCCGCACGCAGCCGGCGCGGCGGACCGTAGTTGCGGGGCCGGACGCTCAGCTCGAGGATTCGCTCGTGCGCCGCGTCGGCATCGACGAATACGCGATTGGCGCGTGTCGCCTTCAGATATCCCCGCACGACCTGGTTGGCCAAGCTCGGCATCGCAGCACCTCCACTCCGGACGATCGACGGCCGTCGAGTCCTCGGGAGGCGATTGTGCCGCAGTGAACCGCTGCGGTCAGGAGAGTTTCAGGCTGCGCCCGATGATCTCCTTCATGATCTCGGTGGTGCCGCCGTAGATGGTCTGGATACGCGCGTCCATGTAGGCCTTCGCGATCGGATATTCCTTCATATAGCCGTATCCGCCGTGCAATTGCAGGCAGCGGTTGATCAGGTCGAGCTGCTCCTCGGTGCTCCACCATTTGGCCATGGCCGCGTCCTCGGCGGTCAGCTTGCCCTCGTTGAGCAGTTCGATGAACTTGTCGACCATCAGGCGCACCGCGGTGGTCTTGGTGGCCAGTTCGGCGAGCACGAAACGGGTGTTCTGCAGTGCGCCGATCGGCTTGCCGAACGCCTTGCGGTCGCGGACGTACTGGACGGTCATGTCCAGGCAGGACTCCATCGCCGCCGCGGCCATGACGGCGATCGACAGCCGTTCCTGCGGCAGGTTGTGCATGAGGTGGATGAAGCCCATCCCCTCGGCGCCGAGCAGGTTCTTTCCTGGCACGCGCACGTCGTTGAAGCTCAGCTCGGCGGTGTCCTGGGCTTTGAGGCCGAGCTTGTCCAGGTTGCGGCCGCGCTCGAAGCCGGGCATGCCGCGCTCGACCACGAGCAGGCTGAAGCCCATCGCCCCCTTCTCCGGGTCGGTCTGCGCCACCACGATCACGATGTCGGAGTTGATGCCGTTGGTGATGAAGGTCTTGGCGCCGTTGAGGATCCAATCGTCCCCGTCGCGTACCGCGCGGGTCTTGATGCCCTGCAGGTCCGACCCGGTGCCCGGTTCGGTCATGGCGATCGCGGTGATGATCTCGCCGGAGCAGAAGCCGGGCAACCAGCGCTGCTTCTGCTCGTCGTCGGCCAGCTCGAGCAGGTAAGGGGCGATCACATCGTTGTGCAGCGTGAAGCCGAGACCGGAGTACTGGCCGCGGACGGACTCCTCGGAGACGATGGCGTTGTAACGGAAGTCCTTCACCCCGCCGCCGCCGTACTCCTCCGGCATGGCCATGCCGAGGAAGCCCTGTTTGCCCGCCTCGAGCCAGACCTCCCGGTCGACGATGCCCTGCTCCTCCCACTTCGCGTGGTTCGGCGCGACGTGCTGATCGAGAAACTTGCGGAACGACTCCCGGAACAGATCGTGTTCGGGTTCGAACAGTGTGCGTTCCACGCCAACCTCCTAGTGACCACACCGGCCGGTCCACACCGACCAGTCGTTGCCTCATACCGTACCCGGAAGGAGAATCTGTGTTCACTTCTGGGGCCGGAATCATGGTCTCACCTGGACCGGCGGCAGGGGGCGAGATCCGCAGGCGAGATTCCCGGCAAACGGTCGAGAGCTCCGGCGCGACCGGCCAACGAGTCCGGTACGCCGATTCGGCGGTCGTGGGCCTGGCCGGGCCGCTGTCGACGGTCTCCCGGACGGTCGTCTGCGCGCACACGGCACCGTCGAGTATTCGGGCGCGCTGATTCTTCGAGATACACAGAACACGGTCGGGCAACCAGCGGAGGGTCTGCGCCCGACCGCGCACGATCGCTGCGGACAGCGGCCAGTCCTGCCGACGCCGCCTGAGACGGCTTTGTACCTCGGCCTCGTCCGGGCGCACTCCAGCGCATCGAGGCCGCCCGCCACTCGGTCGCCGAATTCGGCATTGACGCGGCACGGCGGCCTGGTAGGGCCGGGAGCATCCCGCGCGATCACCAATCGAGGATCCACCGACCAGAGCCGCTGGTCGAACGCCATTTACAGCCGATGGCTGCCGAAATCGGTCACTGAAGAGAGGGCGTCACCAACTTGGGAGTGCGCGCCCGTCAGCGTTTCAGCCAGCCGCGTAAACGGCCCACCAAGGTACGGCCTTCGTCGCGCGCCCGTTCGGTGAAGAGGAAGTTCATCTCCTCCTCCAGCGCCTTGCGCACCACGTCGCGGAATTCCGTCGCGGCGGCGTGCATGTCGTCGGCGGTGCGCCAGGGCGCCGGATCGATGGGCGCGCCCGCGGAGAAGTAGAAACGCTCCGGACGCGGGATGACGGTGGGGCCGATGCCGCGAATGAGCGGCGGGGTGAGGTCGCGACTGAGCCCGAGGGCCTCCACGGTCCACCGCAAGGGACGCAGAATCGGGTGGTCGCCGTCGACCACGATGTCGTAGGCGTCGTCGACGCCGATCATCGCGACCGGGACGATGGGCGCGCCCGCCTCGATGGCCATGCGCGCGAACCCACTGCGACCCTCCCATTTCAGCAGGTACTTCTCGTTCTTGCGACGGACCGCCTCACGACCGCCGCCGGGGAAGACCATCACCGCCTCGCCGCGCCGGAGCAGGGCCAGGCAATTGGACCGGGTCCCGCGCACCGTGCCGTAGTGGTGCAACAGGTGACGCAGACCGGGGAGATTCATCAGCACGTTCTCGGCGAGACCGCGGATCAGGCGGCCGCGGCGGCGCAACACCTCGGGCAACAGCATCGGCGCGTCGATGCCGCCGAGCAGGTTGTGGTTACCGACCAGCAGCACCGGCCCGTCGGCCGGGATGTTCTCCAAACCGTAGAAGCGCGGGCTGGTCCACGCGCGCAGCGGCGCGAGGAGGGTCTCGATCAGCCGCAGATCGATGCCGGTCAGCGAGACCGACAGCGGCGCACCGTCGGTGAGCACCGGATCGGCGCTGTTCGCGGCGCCGGAGCGCCGGGTGCGGGAATCGGAGCGGGCGTCCGACATGAACCCTCCTGGTGTCGATTCGATGACGATAGCGCAACGAAATCGACTGCGTCGCACCGGATGTGCGAGTGGTATCGCGACACGCCCGATTCGGTCCCTCGGTAGGCGTGCCCGGCACTGCGGCAAGCCTGCCGCGAACCAGCACGTCATCGCCCTGCTGGGGCAGCCACACCGCCACGACGCGCGGCTGCGCTGTGAATACGCCCACATCGCACCGGACCGGCGGTGTTACCGAGGCTTGCTTCCCGCACGCCGACGGTTGGGTCTACCCGAGGCCTTACTCACCAACCTTCAGGCGCCCGCCTTTCCCGCGCGCCGCCGCCTACGTCTACCCGGCGCCTTACTCGCCGGGTTCCTCGGTGCCTGCCGTGCCCGCGTGCGCGTACTCCGACAGGGCGGCGGCCAGGGCATGGGGGACGCGCGCGCGAACGCGGGTTCCACCCTCCTCGTGGTGCGAACTCAGGATGCGGCCGTCGGCGTGGATGCGGGCGAGCAGGTCACCGCGCGTGTACGGCAGCAGCACGCTGATCTCCACGTCCAAGCCGCCGAGCATTTCGGCGAGCCGCGCGCGCAGCGCGTCGATGCCCTGCCCGTCGTGCGCGGAGACAAACGACGCGTCCGGCAGCAGCGCGCGCAGGTTGGTGAGTTCCGTCGGCCCCATCGCGTCGGTCTTGTTCACCACGAGCAATTCCGGCGGCGCGGGCGTGCCGGATTCCTTGATCACGTCGGTGATCACCTCGCGGACGGCTTTGATCTGCTCGGCGGGCAGCGCGTCGGAGCCGTCCACCACGTGCAGCAGCAGGTCGGCGCCGGTCACCTCCTCCAAGGTGGAGCGGAAGGCCTCGACCAACTGGGTCGGCAGGTGGCGCACGAAGCCCACGGTGTCGGTGAAGACGACTTCGCGTCCGTCGTCCAGCTCGGCCCGGCGCGTGGTCGGATCGAGCGTGGCGAACAGTGCGTCCTGCACCAGCAAGCCGGCGCCGGTGAGGGTGTTCATGAGGCTCGACTTGCCCGCGTTGGTGTAGCCGACGATCGCGACGGACGGGATGCCGCTGGAGTTGCGGCGCGCCCGCATGGTGTCGCGCGCGGTCTTCATCTCCCGGATCTCCCGGCGCAGCTTGGCCATGCGCTCGCGGATGCGACGACGATCGGTTTCGATCTTCGTCTCACCGGGGCCGCGCAGACCCACGCCGCCGTTGCTGCCCGCGCGACCACCGGCCTGCCGGGACATCGACTCACCCCAACCGCGCAGCCGGGGCAGCATGTACTCCATCTGGGCCAGGGAGACCTGCGCCTTGCCCTCTCGGGAAGTGGCGTGCTGGGCGAAGATGTCCAGGATCAACGCGGTCCGGTCGACCACCTTCACCTTGACGACCTTCTCCAGCGCGGTCAGCTGCGCCGGAGTCAGCTCACCGTCGCAGATGACGGTGTCCGCGCCGGTCTCCAGCACGACCGAACGCAGTTCCTCGGCCTTTCCGGAGCCGATGTAGGTAGCCGGGTCCGGCCGGTCGCGGCGCTGGATCAGCGCCTCGAGCACCTCGGAGCCCGCGGTCTCGGCCAGCGCCGCCAGCTCGGCCATGCTCGCCTCTGCCTGCGCCGCCGTGCCCGCGGTCCAGACACCGACCAGCACGACACGCTCCAGGCGCAGCTGCCGGTACTCGACCTCGGTGATGTCGGTGAGCTCGGTGGAAAGGCCCGCCACTCGCCGGAGCGAACTGCGCTCGTCCAGCTGCAGCTCACCCACGGTCGGATCGGCCGACCAGCCCGACCGGTTCATCCGGGCGGCGTGCTCGGCGACCACGTCGCCGGTTGCCGCGTCTTCGCCGGTCACAGCGTCGTCGCCGGTCACAGCGTCGTCGGCCGACTCGGCGGCGCTGTCGTTCGCGTCCGCCGGAGTGAATTCATACGTCTCTGACTTTCTCATACACTATCCATGCTGCCACGACATCACCGCAGTACGCACCCGGTTAATCGGAGGCGACCCGCTCACGGACCGTCCCACCACGATCCGGCGACGCGTCCGGTGGCCACCAGGACCGACGGTCCGCGCAGCCACGCCGAGCCGCGCTCGAGCCCGACGGTCAGTTCACCGCCGGGCACCCGGACGGTCACCCGGCCGGTGTCCTCGGCGATCCGGAAGCCGTCGGCGGCCAGCGCCGCGGCGGCCGCGGCGACGGTTCCCGTTCCGCAGGAACGTGTTTCGCCCACACCACGCTCGTAGACCCGCATGTCGACCGCCCCCGCGTCGTCCAGCGCGGTGACGATCTCGACGTTCACCCCGTGCGGGAACAGGTCCGGATCGAAGCCGGGCGGCACGCTCAGGTCGAGCTTGCCGAGCGCGTCGGCGGACATCCCCGGATCGACACAGGCCAGATGCGGATTGCCGACATCGATGCCGATCCCGGACAGCGCCCAGCCCGCGATGGTCGCCGTGGACGCGCCAAGTTCGCGCACCCGGCCCATACCGACGGTGACGTCGCCGGTGACCTCGTTCCCGGCATGCACCGTGACCGGGCGCGCCCCGGCACGGCTGCCGACGACGAAACTGTCGCGGGTCTCCAGTCCCGAGGCGGTCAAATAGTGGGCGAACACACGCACGCCGTTGCCGCACATCTCGGCGATCGAGCCGTCGGCGTTGCGGTAGTCCATGAACCAGTCGTCGGCGCCGACCTCCTCCGGAAGCCGCGCGAGCACTCCGGCGTCCCGCAGCGCACCCGCCCGCGCGACCCGGAGCACGCCGTCGGCGCCGAGACCGCGTCTGCGATCGCACAGCGCGGCGACCTGCGCGGCTGTCAGCGCCAGGTCGGCCTGCGGGTCCGGCAGCACGATGAAATCGTTCTGGGTGCCGTGGCCCTTGGTGAACTCGATGTCCGGCACAGGCGATGTCTCCCTATCTCGTGGTCACTTGGCAAACGTCCTGCGCTGCCGGGAAATTTCGTAGAGCGTCACCGCCGCCGCCGAGGGCGCCCCCAGCGAGCTGGCAGTGCCGCCCATCGGGATGTGCACCATGTCGTCGCAGGCCGTCTGCCAGGCGGCGCTCATGCCGCTGGTCTCGTTGCCGATGACGAGGATGGTCGCGTCGGTGAAGTCGTAGTCGTAGGCGGCGTCCCTGCCGTGCTCGTCGGTCCCCACGATGCGGGTCGGAATGCCGCGGCGGACCTGCCGATTGCGGAACTCCAGTACCTGCGCGGGCCCGGCGACGCGGAACACCGGCACGGCGAACAGCGAACCGGTCGAAGCGCGAACGGCCTGCGGGTCGTACTGGTCGGCGCCGTGCCCGGTGACGATGACTCCACTGGCGCCGAAGGCGTCTGCCGAGCGGATCAGCGTGCCGAGGTTGCCCGGTGAGTTGGGCCGGTCGAACACCACGACCACCGGTGCGTCCTCCCCCGGCTCCCCCGGCTGGAAGGTCTCCAGCCCGGGTTGGCGCGACTCCGCGACCGCCACCAATTCCGGTATGCCACCGGACTTCTCGCCGAGTTCGGCCATCAGCTCGGGCACCAAGCCGACCTGCGGCACAGCACTGGTGTCCAGCAGTTCGCGCGCCCAGCTCGACAGCTCCGGGCCGCCGAGGCGGTACAGCAGCGTCTCCAGCGGCCAGTCGTTGGCCACGGCCTGAGTGATCGGACGGACACCTTGCACCAGGAAACGGCCGTCGCGATGACGTTTGGTGCGGTTGTTGAGGTAGGCCTGCCACACCTGGACGGAGGCGTTGCGCGTGGTCACACGTCGGGTCACTGCGGGGTCCGTTCTTTCTCTTCGAGCAGGGCCAGCGCCGTCACGGCGGGATCCGCGGCGGCGCCGTCCACCCACCGCACCCGGGGATCGCGCCGGAACCAGGAGCGTTGCCTGCGCACGTAGCGCCGGGTGCCGATCAGAGTGCGTTCCTGAGCGTGGTTCAGGTCGTATTCGTTGTCCAGATAGGCCAGGACTTGTGCGTAGCCGATGGCGCGGCGCGCGGTGACACCCTCGCGCAGGCCGCAGTCGATCAAGCCGCGTACCTCCTCGACCAGCCCGCCCTCGAACATCGCGGCGGTGCGCCGCTCGATCCGGGCGTCCAGGGCCGCGGTGTCCCGGTCGACGCCGATGATCACGGTGCCCCAGCGCGGCTGCCCGATGGTCGGCGCCGAGGCGGCGAACGGCCGTCCGGTGAGTTCCACGACTTCCAGCGCGCGTACCATGCGGCGACCGTCGGTGGGCAGGATGGTGGCCGCGGCCACCGGATCGGCCTCGCGCAGCGCCGCGTGCACGGCGGCGACGCCGCCTTCGGCGAGCACCGCCTCCCAGCGCGCCCGAACGGCCGGATCGGTGGCGGGGAACTCCCAGTCGTCCAGCAGCGCTTGGACGTACATCATCGAGCCGCCCACGATGACAGGCACCCGCCCGCGCTCCATGATCGCGACGACGTCGGCGCTCGCCGCCGCCTGATAGGCGGCCACCGACGCGGTGTCGGTCACCTCGAGCACGTCGAGCTGGTGGTGCGGAATGCCGCGGCGTTGCGCCACGGGCAGCTTCGCGGTGCCGATGTCCATGCCGCGATAGAGCTGCATGGCGTCGATGTTCACGATCTCGCCGCCGAGCCGCTCGGCCAGGTCCAGGGCGAGATCGGATTTGCCGGTGGCGGTGGGACCGACCACGGCGATCGGAGTGATACCCGCATCCGTCACGAAGCATCGTCTCCTGCGGGCCGCCACAGGCTCACGTGGTAGCCGACCCCGAACGGGGCGTCGCAATAGCGTGTCTCGACCACCGGATCGGCGCGGAAGAGTCCGGCCAGCATCTGGTAGGCGGCGCGGCCCGCGAGAACCAGGTCGGCGCACAGCCCGGGATCGAGCGCCCGCAGCGCGGCGCGATCACCCGTGCTCAGAGCACGGTCCAGCCCGTCCTGCACCGGCCGGGCCCGTTCGTCGAGGTAACCGGGCGCCTTGGTGGACAGGGTCGCGGCGCCGTCGGCGACGACCAGCACACCGCGCGCCGCGACGTCGCCGTCCAGATCGGCGCGCAGCTTCGCCCCCACCTCCAGGCAGTGCTCCGGTGTCGCGTCCGCGGGCACGACCCGCGCCTCGGCTACCGCGCCCGGCGCGACCTGCCCGCGTAGCCAACCGCCGATCAGTACGGCCAACGGCAGGCCGGCATCGGACTGCTCCGCCGCGGCGAGCGCCGTGTCGGACAAACCGACTCGCACGTCCGCGCCGAAGCCACGGAACGTGCCGACGGTCTCCGGGCCGAGCGTGCTGTCACCGGCCCCGACGCCGATCACGGTCCACCGGTCGGTCACGTCCGCGAAGACGCGCACGGTGTCGAGCACGGCGGACCGCAGCACCGCGCGCGGGTCCGCCCCGCCCGTTCCCGCCGCGTCCGCCACGCCGCCGCACAGTTCGGGTACCAGGACCGGCGGCGAGGGAACGAGGGCGGCGACGGAGAACACGTCGTAACCGTAGTCGTTGCCGGGACCACCGGTACCGCCCGCTTCGAGTGTCTCTGCCGGAAACACCGCCGGGATTGATAGTGTTCGAAGAGCTACAACCCAGGTCATCAGGGGTTGGAATCCCCGGGATTCCTCCGCGGGAAGGCATGGATCGATGGTCACAAGGGCTCGGACCGGGTTGAATGGGATGAGCCAGGGCGTAATCAGGCAGCCGTGACGCGCGGCAGGGACGAGGAAAAATGACCGATAGCAACGGAACCGCGAAAGCCAGCCCCGGCAAGATGCCGCGTTCCTCCGGTGCCCCGAAACCGGGCAGCTCGATTCAACCGCCCAAACCGCACGCGGTCAAACCCGCCCCGGGCCCGGCCCAGCAGCATCCCCATCCCGTCGTCGTGCCCACCGTTTCCGATCCGAGCCTGTGGGGCCGGGTCGACGAGGACGGCACCGCGTGGGTCAAGACCGCCGAGGGCGAACGCCAGGTCGGCTCGTGGCAGGCCGGTGACGCCGCCGAGGGTCTGGCCCATTTCGGCCGCCGCTTCGACGACCTCGCTACCGAGGTCGCCCTGCTGGAAGCGAGACTGGCCGCGGGCGCGGACGCGCGCAAGACCAAGGCCGCCGCCGTCGCGCTGGCCGAGTCCCTGCCGACCGCCGCCGTCATCGGTGACATCGAGGGCCTGGCCCATCGCCTGCAGGCCATCGCCGAGCACTCCGAAGAGGCCGCCGCGCACGCCAAGGAAGAGAAGGAACGCGCCCGGCACGAGCACACCGAACGCAAGGAGGCGCTGGCCGCCGAGGCGGAGAAGATCGCCGCCGAGTCCACCCAGTGGAAGGCCGCCGGCGATCGGTTGCGCGAGATTCTCGACGAGTGGAAGTCCATCCGCGGTGTGGACCGCAAGGTCGACGACGCGCTGTGGAAGCGCTACTCCAAGGCGCGCGAGGCGTTCAATCGCCGCCGCGGCGCGCACTTCGCCGAACTGGATCGCGAGCGCGCCGCCGCGAAAGCGCGCAAGGAAGAGCTGTGCGTACAGGCCGAGGAGCTGTCCGGCTCCACCGAGTGGGTGGCCACCGCCGGCATCTTCCGTGACCTGCTCGCCGAGTGGAAGGCCGCCGGGCGCGCACCGCGCGAGGCCGACGAGGCGCTGTGGCGGCGCTTCAAGAGCGCGCAGGACGTCTTCTTCGCCGCCCGCAACGCCGCCGTCTCCGAGCGCGACGCAGAGTTCGAACAGAACGCGGCCGCCAAGGAGGAACTGCTGGGCGCCTACGCCTTCATCGATCCGTCCACCGATCTGGAAGGGGCGCGCAGCGCGCTGCGCGAACTCCAGGACAAGTGGGACGCGATCGGCAAGGTGCCGCGCGAGCGCATGCAGGAGCTGGAAGGCAAACTGCGCGCGATCGAGAAGCGCGTGCGCGACGCCGTCGACGCGCAATGGCGACGCACCGACCCCGAGGCGATGGCCCGCGCCGCGCAGTTCCGGGAGCGGGTGGCTCAGTTCGAGGAGCAGGCCGCGAAAGCTCGAGCCGCCGGGAACGCCCGCGACGCGGAGAAGGCATTGGAGCAGGCCAAGCAGTGGCGTGAGTGGGCCGAGGCCGCCGAAGGCGCCGTCAGCAACCGCTGAGCTCGGCGGTATCGGCTCCGTCGATGACAGCGCGGCCCCTCCCAGGCGGGAGGGGCCGCTGTCGTTCGACGGAAAGGGTCAGGATTCGCCGGTGAGGCGACGGCGCTCGCGTTCCTCCGCGGCCGCGGCGGCGTTACGGCGCTGTTCTTCGGCGGCCAACTGCAGCGCGGTTCGGCTCCACACCACGCGGATCCAGTGGAAGGTGAGCACGATGGTCACGATGGCGCCGAGGATCAGCCCGATGCCGGGGCCCGCTCCGATGTAGTTGCCCAGCCCGGGGGTCTGGCGGTGCCAGATGGAGAGTACGCCGAACACACTGGCCACCGCGCTGCCCGCGACGGCGATCCAGGCCAGCACCCAGCGGCGGGTCATCAGCGCCAACATCGAGAAGCCGATGCCGAAGATCACGAGGAACCAGACGAAAACCCGCGAGGGCAGACCGATGTGCTCGGCCAGCGCGACGTCGGTGTCCAACAGGACGTCGAAGCCGCGCGCCGCGCCCGCGTGTGGCAGCACCAGCGACGCCAGCAGCAGGAACACCGCGCCCGCCACGACCATGGCGCGGACGCCGGGATCGATCTCACCGGCGATCCTGCGCTCGACGGCGTCGAGATCGTCGCGGAATTGTTCGAAATCGCTGGTGCTCTCGACCGAGCTCACTGAGTCCTCGTTTCGTTCGTCTCCGTCGGGGCGCGCGGGCTGGCTCCCGGGGGTCGCCGCGGACGCGCCGCGCTCGCCGTCGCCGGACGCGGGAACAGCCCCGTCGGCGCCGCGGGTCGCGTCGCCGTCGTCGTCCGGGCTCGTGGTCATGCGCCGCAGCCGGTCGAGCAGCCCGCGACCGCGGGTTCCGGGACGGGAGCGCCGATGCGGGGCAGTCCGAGGCCCACGCCGATCGGCGCGGTCTTCGGCGTGACGCCGCGTTCGTGCGCGTCGCCGGCACGGGTGCGGCGGTGGCTCTTGATCGCGGAGTCGGCGACCAGGTGATGCGGTGCCGCGGCGGTGATGTCGACCGTGATCAGGTCGCCGGGGCGGATCGGCTCGGTGGTGCCGCCCGGGCGGAAATGCACCAGCCTGCCGTCGCGGGCGCGACCGCTCATCCTGGCGGTCGCCGCGTTCTTCTTGCCCGCGCCCTCGGCCACCAGCAGCTCCACCTCGGTGCCGACCAGCTCCCGGTTGGCCTCCAGAGAGATCTCCTCCTGTAGCGCGATGAGCCGGTCGTAGCGCTCCTGGACGACGGCCTTGGGCAGCTGGTCGGGCATGTCGGCGGCGGGCGTACCGGGCCGCTTGGAGTACTGGAAGGTGTACGCGCTGGTGAAACGCGCCCGGCGGACCACGTCGAGGGTTTCCTGGAAGTCCTCCTCGGTCTCGCCGGGGAAGCCCACGATGATGTCGGTGGTTATCGCGGCGTGCGGCATCGCGCCCCGCACCTTGTCGATGATGCCGAGGTAGCGGGCTTTGCGGTAGGAGCGGCGCATGGCCTTGAGCACCCGGTCCGAACCCGACTGCAGCGGCATGTGCAGTTGCGGGCAGATGTTCGGGGTCTCGGCCATCGCCTCGATCACGTCGTCGGTGAACTCGGCCGGGTGCGGGGAGGTGAAACGGACCCGCTCCAAGCCGTCGATGTGCCCGCACGCGCGCAGCAGCTTGGCGAACGCCCCGCGGTCGCGCGGCTCGCTCGGGTCGGCGAACGACGCGCCGTAGGAGTTCACGTTCTGGCCGAGCAGCGTCACCTCGAGCACGCCTTGGTCGACCAGCGCCTGCACCTCGGCGAGCACATCGCCGGGGCGGCGGTCGACCTCCCTGCCGCGCAGGGCGGGCACGATGCAGAAGGTGCAGGTGTTGTTGCAGCCGACCGAAATGGAAACCCACCCCGCGTAGGCGGATTCGCGCTTGGCGGGCAGTGCGGACGGGAACGCCTCCAGCGACTCCAGGATCTCCACCTGGGCTTCCCGGTTGTGCCGCGCCCGCTCCAGCAGCACCGGCAGCGAACCGATGTTGTGCGTGCCGAAGACCACGTCCACCCACGGCGCCTTGCGCACCACGACGTCGCGGTCCTTCTGCGCCAGGCAGCCGCCGACGGCGATCTGCATGCCGGGATGCCCCGCCTTGATCGGCGCCAGGTGGCCGAGCGTGCCGTAGAGCTTGTTGTCCGCGTTCTCGCGCACCGCGCAGGTGTTGAAGACGACGAGGTCGGCCGTCGCGCCGGGCGCGGCCTTCACGTATCCCGCGTCCTCCAGCAACCCCGACAACCGTTCGGAATCGTGCACGTTCATCTGGCAACCGAAGGTGCGGACCTCGTAACTGCGTGCTGTGCCCTCGGCGGGAGCCGACACTGCCTGACCGATCGAATCCACCCGTCCAGGGTACGGGGCGGTCCGTGGCGCCTTTCGCGGGCATCGGCGCAGGCTTCGGGCGGTCTCCGGCCGACGGGCGAACGGCCGGGAGGTTACACCCACGTGACGAATCGGCGCGGCGAGACGGCGTGTCGCCGAAACCCGGGCAAATCCCCGATTTTTGCTTAAGGTCTTGACCATGACCGACGACGCCGCCGCACCCGCCACGACCGGGGACGCTTCAGCCGGGGACGTCAGCGCCGCCGCCAGCGCGCCGCCGATGATCTCGATGCGCAATGTGGACAAGCACTTCGGCGACCTGCACGTACTCAAGGACATCAACCTGGAGGTCCCCAAGGGGCAGGTCGTCATCGTGCTGGGCCCCTCGGGCTCCGGTAAGTCGACGCTGTGCCGCACAGTCAACCGGCTCGAGCCGATCGATTCCGGCGACATCGCCATCGACGGAGTGCCGCTGCCCGCCGAGGGTCGCGCACTGGCCGCGCTGCGCGCCGACGTCGGCATGGTCTTCCAGTCCTTCAACCTCTTCGCGCACAAGACGATCGTGGAGAACGTCGCGCTCGCGCCGGTCAAGGTCCGCAAGATGAAGAAGGACCGAGCTCGCGCCCGCGCCATGGAATTGCTCGACCGGGTCGGCATCGCCGATCAGGCCGACAAGTACCCGGCGCAACTATCCGGCGGGCAGCAGCAGCGCGTCGCCATCGCCAGGGCGCTGGCGATGAGCCCGAAGGTGATGCTGTTCGACGAGCCGACCTCAGCGCTGGACCCGGAGATGGTCAACGAGGTGCTCGAAGTGATGGTGTCGCTGGCCAAGGAAGGGATGACGATGCTGGTCGTCACCCACGAGATGGGCTTCGCGCGCCGCGCCGGGAACCGGGTGCTGTTCATGGCCGACGGCCAGGTGGTGGAGGACGCGGCGCCGGACGCCTTCTTCACCGCCCCGAAGTCCGAGCGCGCCAAAGACTTCCTGGGCAAGATTTTGAGCCACTGACCTGCCGGAACAGCGGCCGCCACACCCACGGATAGGGAGAAGGAACTCGATGAGGATCAATCGCGCTCTGCGCATGGGTATCGGGGCGATCGCCCTGACACTCGCCGCCGCGACCGCCACCGCGTGCGGCGGCGGCGACGACAAGTCCGCCCTGGATCACGCCAAGGACGGCAAGCTCACCGTCGGCATAAAGTTCGACCAGCCGGGTCTGGGCCTGCGGAACAAGGACGGGTCCTACAGCGGCTTCGATGTCGAGGTGGCCAAGTACGTCGCGGGCAAGCTGGGCGTGGCACCCGAGAGCATCACCTGGAAGGAAGCCCCGTCCGGCCAGCGCGAGACGCTGATCGAGAACGGTCAGGTCGACTACATCGTCGCCACCTACTCGATCAACGACAAGCGCAAGGAGAAGATCGACTTCGCCGGGCCGTACTACGTCGCCGGACAGTCGCTGCTGGTGCGCGCCGACAACACCGACATCAACGGCCCGGACAACCTGAAGGGCAAGAAGGTCTGCTCGGTGAAGGGCTCCACCCCGGCGCAGAACATCGAGAAGAACTTCCCCGACACCCAACTGCAGACCAACGACACCTACTCGCTGTGCCTGGAGGGCCTGCGCGCCGGGTCCTGGGACGCGGTGACTACCGACGACATCATCCTCGCCGGTTACGCCGCGCAGAGCAGCGGCGCGTTCAAGGTGGTCGGCAAGCCGTTCACCACCGAGAACTACGGCATCGGGTCGAAGAAGGGCGACCAGGAGCTGCGGGACAAGATCAACGACGCGATCGAGGCGATGATCGCCGACGGCTCCTGGAAGAAGGCGTTCGACTCGACCGTCGGCGCGTCCGGCTACCAGGCCCCGCAGCCGCCCACCGTGAACCGGTACTGACGCCCGCAGACCAGCACGGGTGACCCGGCTCCACGACCGGGCCGGGTCACCCGTCGCACTTCCCCTGACCATCGAGACCCGATCGGAGGGACGCGTCCGCCGTGTTCGACCTGATCTCGAGGTATGACAGCCAAATCCTCGAAGCATTCTGGGTGACCATTCAGCTGGCCGTGCTGTCCGCGGTCGGCGCGCTGATCCTGGGCACCGTCGTCGCCGGGCTGCGGGTGTCTCCCGTGCCGGTCGCCCGCTGGGTCGGCACCGCATACGTCACCATCTTCCGCAACACCCCGCTCACGCTGATCATCGTGTTCATGTCGTTGGGGCTCTACACCACGATGGGCTGGCGTCTCGCGGGTGAAGGGCCGGACTCCCTCGCACAGAACAATTTCCGTTTCGCCGTCATCGGCCTGAGCATCTACACCGCCGCGTTCGTGTGCGAGTCGCTGCGCGCGGGCATCAACACCGTGCCGATGGGGCAGTCCGAGGCGGGGCGCTCGCTCGGTTTCGGCTTCCTGCAGAACCTGCGGCTGGTCGTGCTGCCGCAGGCTTTCCGCTCGGTCATCGCTCCCCTGGGCAGCGTGCTGATCGCGCTGACCAAGAACTCCACCATCGCCTCGGCCATCGGCGTCGCCGAGGCGGCGACCTTGATGGCGGAGATGACCGAGACCGAAGCCGCGGTCCTGGCGATCGGCGCGATCTTCGCGCTCGGCTTCGTGATCCTGACCCTGCCGACCGGCCTGTTCTTCGGCTGGCTGGCCAAGAAGTACGAGGTGGCTCGATGAGCGTCAGTGAGGCGCGGATATGAGCGCGGGCCCTTCGGTCCTGTTCGACGCGCCGGGCCCGAAGGCGAGACTGCGCAACAACATCTACTCGGCGCTGGTCATCGCCGCCGTGGTCGCGGTGGGCTGGGTGCTCTACCGCGGCTTCGCCGAGAAGGGCCAGTTCACCGCGGAGAAGTGGAAGCCGTTCCTGGAGGCGGAGGTCTGGTCGACCTATCTGCTGCCCGGTCTGCGCGGCACGATCGTGGCCGCGTTGCTGTCCATCGTGTTGGCGCTGGTCCTCGGCATGATCTTCGGCATCCTGCGGCTGTCGGATCATCGCGTCGTGCGCTGGGTCGCCGGGGCGGTCGTGGAGGTGGCGCGGGCCATCCCGGTGCTGATCCTGATGATCTTCCTGTTCGCGGTGTACTCCGACTACGACCTGTTCGAGTCGGAGGATCTCGCACTCGCCGCGGTGGTCACCGCGCTGACCGTCTACAACGGCTCGGTCATCGCGGAGATCGTGCGGGCGGGCATCCGGTCGCTGCCCAAAGGGCAGACCGAGGCGGCCGTCGCGCTCGGCATGCGCAAGAACCAGCTGATGCGGTTGATCCTGCTGCCGCAGGCGATCACGGCGATGCTGCCCGCGCTGATCTCGCAGATGGTGGTCGCGTTGAAGGACTCCGCGCTGGGCTACCAGATCACCTACGTCGAAATCGTGCGCTCGGGTCAGCAGCTCGGTGCGGCCGAACAGAACACGATTCCGTCGCTGATCGTCATCGCGATCATCATGATCGCCCTCAACAGCGCGTTGACGCTGGTAGCGACGAAGCTGGAGCAGCGGCTGCGGGCACGTAAGCGCGGGAAAGGCGGCGGCGCCGTCGTCGCCGCGGACTCGATCATCACCGACGCGGCCCCCGGTGTCGACATCGGCACGAAACCGTGAGCATCAGAGAGCGCGAGTTCGAGGACTACCCGGCAAGCGGTTGGACGATCTGAACTCGGCGGCCGTGAAATTGGAGCGCCGCAAGCTCGCCGGGGCGAAGCTCTACGGCGAACCATCCTGATCCGACAGCATGTGTTGCGCTCGAGCTGAGCGCAACACTCGTGCCCTCGGTGGCGCCCCGCCAATCTCGTAGGCGTATGCCGATCCCCGGTAGCCGACCGGTGGGGCGGTCGTCAGTGCTTCGTGCCTGCGGGAGTCGATGATCGATGCTCAGCCGTACCCGACCGCTTCCTGGGCGAGTTCGGCTCGGCCACAGTGTCTTTCATCGAGCCGGGGCAGCGAGTCGGTGGACGAGGTACGGCTCGCCTCCAGCTACGCGAGGCCGGGCGGACCGTCTCCCCCTGGTGCCGAGCGGCTACGCGATTCCCGAGAAAGCCCTCGACACAGGAGTAGGAATGACGACAATCACGACCTCGGGTCCGGTCTCCGACACAGGAGAGGTGTAGACCGAAGATGTTCCACCCGAAACCCGCGCAGCGTTGCACTTCCGCAGCGGCGGCACGAAGGGCACGACTTTCCACCGCCGCGGGCCGGGCTCCGATCGGCTGTCCGAGCGGCGACGATCAACACACCGACCGAAAACGCCGCAGTCGGCCTAGGTTTCGCTAGCCTCGCAGGCTGCGCCGAGCCGCGCCAGGGCAGGCGGCCGTACCTGCCATCCGTATCCCGCACATCCGACCAGCGTTTTACGCAGTTGTGAGCGGGATGCCGCCCTCGCACCCTGGCGCAGCCGAGCCGCGAAGTTCAGTCGAGGGGGTCGAGATCGCCTTCGAGCCCCCGATCGGCCAGTTCGGCTTTGACCACGCGATAGGCCGTGGCCTGGCTGTAACCCCGCCGGGCGAGCATCCCGACGAGTCGGCGAATCGTCTTGTCCCGGTCGAGCTCTCGCGGCAGCGAGCGTAATTTGCGGCGGACCAGCTCGGTGGCGCGGGCTTCCTCCTCGTCGGAGGTGATGGCGTCGAGAGCGGACGCGGCGTCCGACTGCGCGACGCCCTTGCGGCGGAGCTCCTGCGCCAGCGCCTGTTTGCCTTTACCGGAGAAGGTGTGGCGGGCGTGGACCCATTGCTCGGCGAAGGCGGCATCATCGATGAGACCCACTTCGGTGAGGCGGTCGAGCGCCCGCTCGCTCACCTCGGCCGAGTACCCCTTGGCGGCCAGACGCTGGGCCAGCTCGGCACGGCTGCGGGCGCGGACGGCGAGCAAGCGCAGACACGCCTCCTTCGCCTGCTCGACCGTCCCGCCTTCGGATCCGGCCGCCACCGGACCCGCCGATCGGCCCTCGGGCCGGTCAGAGTCGCTCGGGGAGGAGCCGGTCCGGGAGGAGCTGGTACGTCCCTGCGCGCCGTGGCGACCGCGACGGTACCCAGCCGGACGCGCCCGCTGCGGATCGGACGCGTCCGGCCGAGTTCCCATGGTGTCCGGCTCGGCCGAACTATTTTCGGCGCTCCGGACGAGCTCGGAGTCCTGTCCGCCTCCGGCCGGCCGGCTGGAGGCGGACAGGAGTTCTTCCAGCCGACGCCGCAGATCCTGCACCGCGTCGGCCCGTGGTCGCCCGGGATCGGTCGGACCCGCCCCGGGTGAGGGCCTGCCGTTCGTCGGCTCAGAAATCGGCGGGCACCTCCGCCGCCGCATCGGCTGTCACGTCGGCGCCGATGCCCAGCTTCTCCTTGATCTTCTTCTCGACCTCGTCGCGGACGTCGATGTTCTCCAGCAGGAACTTGCGAGCGTTCTCCTTGCCCTGGCCGAGCTGATCTCCCTCGTAGGTGTACCAGGAGCCGGACTTGCGGATGAAGCCGTGCTCGACGCCCATGTCGATGAGCGAGCCCTCCTTGGAGATGCCGTGCCCGTAGAGGATGTCGAACTCGGCCTGCTTGAACGGCGGGGAGACCTTGTTCTTCACGACCTTCACACGGGTGCGGTTGCCCACCGCGTCGCTGCCGTCCTTGAGCGTCTCGATGCGGCGCACGTCCAGGCGCACCGACGCGTAGAACTTCAACGCCTTACCACCGGTGGTGGTCTCCGGCGAGCCGAACATGACGCCGATCTTCTCGCGCAACTGGTTGATGAAGATCGCGGTGGTCCCGGAGTTGTTCAACGCGCTGGTCATCTTGCGCAGCGCCTGACTCATGAGGCGGGCCTGCAAACCGACGTGGCTGTCGCCCATCTCGCCCTCGATCTCGGCGCGCGGCACCAGCGCGGCCACCGAGTCGATGACGATGATGTCGATGGCGCCGGAGCGCACCAGCATGTCGGCGATCTCCAGCGCCTGCTCACCCGTGTCGGGCTGGGAGACCAGCAGCGCGTCGGTGTCGACGCCGAGCTTGCGGGCGTAGTCCGGATCGAGCGCGTGCTCGGCGTCGATGAACGCCGCGACCCCGCCCGCGGCTTGGGCGTTGGCCACCGCGTGCAGCGCGACGGTGGTCTTACCCGAGGATTCCGGCCCGTAGATCTCGACGATGCGGCCGCGCGGCAGACCGCCGATGCCCAACGCCACGTCGAGCGCGATCGAGCCGGTGGGGATCACCGAGATGGGCTGGCGCGCCTCCTCGCCGAGACGCATGACGGCGCCCTTGCCGAAGCTTTTCTCCACCTGGGCCAGCGCGAGTTCGAGCGCCTTGTCCCGGTCGTACGCCTGTGGTGCCATGTCCTGATCCCCTTTTCGACGGGTGAGTCTCGTTCTGTGGTTGGCGCCTACAGTAGAGCCCGGCACCGACAAGTTCTGGCGACAACACTAGACGAACACGTGTTCGAGTCAAGCGACCCGCCCGGGTCTGCGCGCATGGCCGCGATGCGGTCGCGGCGGCGGCGACCGGACGGATCAGACGGACAGACTCGCCCGGTCCCGCGACGCTCTTGCCGGCTACATCGACGCGGCCGAAGCGAATGGTCAGCGCGCGCTGACCCACCCTTCGACGACGCCGACCTGGAACCCGTCCCGGCTTGACGCCGCCGCCTCGGCTCGGCCGTGCCCGCACACCTAGCGTTGGGGCTGCACCGACTCGTCCGCCGGATCGCGCGGCCCGAAGATGCGCCGATCGGATTCCTCGATCCGGACGTCGTTGATGCTGGCCTCCCGCCGGGACATCAGCCCGTCCGGCGCGAACTCCCACTGCTCGTTGCCGTAACTGCGCCACCACCGGCCCGCCTCGTCGTGCCATTCGTACTGGAAGCGCACGGCGATGCGGTTGTCCGCGAAGGCCCACAGGTCCTTGCGCAGCGCGTATCCGTTCTCGATGGACCACTTCCTGGTGAGGAACTCGACGATGGCGGCGCGACCGGTGAAGAATTCGTCACGATTGCGCCATACCGAGTCCTCGGTGTAGGCGGCGGCGACCCGCTCCGGATCGCGCGTGTTCCAGGCGTTTTCGGCGGCCCGCACTTTGATAGCGGCGGATTCGGCGTCGAACGGGGGTAACGGAGGTCGCATCGGACGGCTCCTTCCTCGAAGGTGGTTTCAGGGATTGACGGGTGAAAGCTCGGCTGGTCCCCACCGCAGCGCTCCCCCGCGCCGCTGGCGCACCTCCTCGATGGTGAACTCGAGGGAGCACTGCGCGCCCGCGGCGAACGTCTCGGGCGCCCAGACCAGTTCGGCGGTGCCGGTGAGCTGCAGCGCGGCCGCGCCGGCCCAGTCCGGGATCAGAATCCCGCAGCGGGGGTTGACCTCGATGTTGCCGAGCGTCATGAACATCGAATTGCCCCGGTAGTCCGGCCAGCGCAGCCGAGTGGGCGACAGCACTCGGAGGAAACCCGGGTTCCCGCCGCGATGCGAGGCGTCGGCGTTGCCGTCTGCGTCGGCGGTCGCGACGAAGAACGTGTCGGCCGCGGCGACGGCGGCCTGCTGAGCCGCGTCGAGTTCTACACCGTGTCGCACCACCGGCGGCTCGGGGTCGGGCGTGTAGCTCTCGAGTTCTCGCCGGGAGATGTACTTGGGGCAGTTCGAGTACACCTGATCGGTGACGATGCGCAGGCCATCGCCCTCCGGCGTCGATCGGCCGTTGACCCGCATGCGCCTGCGCCGCTGCGGTTGCAGTGCGATCATGCCGACGCGAACACGGTGGGTCAGCGCTTCCCGCAGCGGATCGGCGGCGGCTGGACGGGTTCGGACCGAAATCGTCCGATCGTCGAGCGCCCGGACGAATCCCGGCTGCCCGGCCAGCTCGCTCGCCCACAGTCTGCCCGCCTCGTCGGCGGCGGCGAGCACCACCATCCGCTGTTCGGCCAGGAAGTCGGCCGCGACCGCGGGGATATCACGACGGATCATCCGGCCGACCCGTGCGGCGATGTCGGCTTGGCCCATCCGGCGCTGGACGGCGACCTCGCCGCTGTGAAACGGCTCCATCGCGATTCTCCCTTCGCTACGCGACCGACAGGATCAGAAGAACCCGCAGGTCGGGGCCGCGCCGCTGGGGGCGGGAGCGGATTCGGCGCCACTGGGCGCGTAGACCTCGAGGCGAATGCCGTCGGGATCGGTGAAGAAGATCCCGCCGGAGGCCACGCCTTCACCGTGGGCCACCACCCCGTCGTAGGCGAAGGTGACCGAGAGCTCACGCAGCACGCGCTCCACCGCGCGCACCTGATCGATGCTGTCGACCTGGAACGAAAGGTGATGCAGCCCGGGTGTTCCGGTGGAGAAGGTACCGCCGCTCTGCTCCCACAGCGTGACGACCAGCTTGCCGTCGGCACCGAGGAAGGCCCAACGACGCCGGTCACCGGTGCTCGCGGCGAGCTGTTCGAAGCCGAGAGCCCGGCGGTAGAAGTCCACCGAACGATCCAGATCCGAGACGTTCAGGCCGATGTGCCCGGTGGCGAGCTGAGGTGCGGCGACCGCGGTCATAATGTTCCTCCTCGGAATTTTCAACCGTCTAATACGGTTTCACTGGTTATAACATATCGACGCCGAAGCGACCGTGTCAACCACTAAACTTGATTTGACTAGTTAAACGGGAGGTGGCCGCCGTGGGCGAGGATGCGCACTCGATACCCTCGGGCATGCCCGATCCACGCCCCCACCTCGGTGAACCCCTGGCGCTCGATCTGCTGAACACGAGATGGATGGAGCACGGCCCGCAAGACCTGCTCACCGATGTGTCCGGCCTGCGCGTCTGGCTGGCGTCGGCGGGCCTCACCGATCGCGCGAGCGCCGACTCGGCCACCTTGAACGCGGTGCTGGTCGCGCGCTCGGCCATCTACGACGTGGTCGTGCACGCCGCGCACGAGGGGCTCAACGAGGTGCTGGAACACGGCCGGATCCGCCGCGCGCTCACCGAGTCCGGGCCCGCCGATCTGGCGGACGTCCCACAGCGGGCTTGGCTGCCCGCCTGGCTGGCAGCCGACAACCTGCTGGAACTGCTGCGCACCGCGCCCGATCGGATCCGTCAGTGCGCGCACCCGGAGTGCGTGCTGTTCTTCTACGACACTTCGAAGAACGGGACGCGCCGCTGGCACTCGATGGCCACCTGCGGCAACCGCACCAAAGCGGCCCGCCACTACGCGCGGAAGACCTGAGTTCAGAACAATTCGTCGAGCAGCCGGTAGTACTCCAGGCGACTTTCGTCCGGGTCGGCCAGGCCGTAGGCCGTGAAGAAGGCGGAAACCTCCGCTTCGCCGAAGTCCGCGCGCAGATCGCGGACCGCCAGCGCCAGATCGCGGTAGCGGTCGGCGACGCCGAGCGCGCCGACATCGAGGAGGATCCCGTTCTCCAGCACGTTCGGCGGAGTGAAATCACCGTGCGCAACCACCGGATCCCCTTGCTCGGGGCGCTGAGCCCGCAACCGCGCGAGGACATCCGCCGGGGTGGATCCGGCGTTGTCGTCGTCGAAATCGTCCGCGTCGACGAGACCTTCCACGACGTTGCGGCGAGCCTGCGCCAGCACGACGTCGAGGCCTCCGTCGAACGGGCACTCGGTCACCGGAATGCTGTGCAGCCGACGCAGTATCGCACCCATGACGGTGCCGATCGAGGCCGCGTACGCGCCCTCTGAGCGGGCTCGCGCGGCCAGGCTGGGAGCGCCCGCGTCCGCGAGCACCAGCACGTCGTCCTCGAATGCCGCGACCTCGGGCAGATCGATTCCCCTGCCGCGCAACCAGGTCAGTCGCTCGTACTCGGCGACCGCCTTGGGGCCGCGTTTGAGCCAGTAGGCGCCGGAGACGAAAACCACCCCACCACTCATGCCCTCGTGGTCGTCCGACCAGCTCGGTGACTCACCGAGCAGCGCGGTGACAGTGGGCGGCAACGGGATCGGCAGCTCGCCGAGCGTGTCCAGAGCGGCGCGGGTGGCTTCGATCTCCTCGGGATCGCCTTCGGCGACGCGCAATCGCATCGCCTCGGCCAGCAGCGCGTGCGCCTCGGCCAGTTGATTCCGCTCGGCGAGCGCCTTGCCCAGGTGCTGCACCGCGGACGAGAGCACCTCAGGAGCGGCCACCCGCGCGTGTTCCACGGCGCGCCGGTACAACGTCTCGGCCGTGTCCGCATCGCCGCGGTAGCGGTACACATCGCCCAGGTTGATCCACACGCTGATCCGGCGCGGCTCGGTGTCCACCAATTCCAGCGCGCGATCGAGATGATCCAACGCGTCGTCGTAGCGACCGAGCAGCATCAGTTCGATACCGGTCTGCCGGAAGCTCGCGAAGTCGTGGGGCCGGGCCTGCGCCACCCGGGCGGCCAGGCGTTGCGGATCGTGCGGGATCATCCGCTGCCGCTCGTCGAACCGGTACAGCGGCTCGTCCCGCTCCACCTGCCCGGGGGCGCTCACCAGCGCACCCTGGGCACGTCGAATTCGGCGCACAACGCGCGCCAGACGTCGCGCGGATCGATCCCGGCCTCGATGGCGTCGGCGCCGGTGCGCCCGCCCAGCGCGAGGATCACATGGTCGGTCAGCAGGGCGTCGCCCCGGGCCACACCGAACTCGGTGTGCAACAGTTCCTGAAACTCGGTCAACCGCACCGTCCCGAACTTACTCCCATGACGCGCGTTCCCAGGTCAGTGGCACACCCGGGCCCGCCGGTCAGGGGTGAACGGCATGGCGGACCTGGTGGCACAGGGCCACGGGGTCGGGGAAGTCCGTCGCGGCGGCGGCCTCCCGGGCAGCCGCGGTGTAGGCGGGGTCGGTGAGGATCTCTTGGACCGCGGCGCGCACAGCGGCGGGCGACAGTGGCCGGACGACGAGCGAACTGCCCTGGCGGGCCGCGCGATTGGCCAGTTCCCACTGGTCGCCGCCGCCGGGAACCGTCACGATCGGGACGCCCGCGGACAGCGTCTTGGCGAGCAGGCCGTGGCCGCCGCCGCCCACGACCACGCGGGCATGGGTCAGCAGCTCGTCTTGGCGCCCCAGCCCCGCCGTCGCCCATGGGGGAAGATCGGCGGGCGGCGCGTCCAGCATCGAAATCGCCACGCGGACACCGGTGCCCTCCAAAGCCTCGAGGACCGTCTCGGCCATGCCCGCCACGCCGGTGTGCGCGGTGGAGGGGGCGACCATGACCAGCGGTCCGTCTCCGGGCGGAAGGTCCAGGATCGCCTCGGTCGGCTCCCACAGCAGCGGACCGATCACGTGGGTGGATTCCGGCCAGTCCGGACGCGGTACCTCGAGCGCGGGCAGGGTGGCGATCAAGCGCGCGGCGGGGCCTGGGTCGGCAGGCGGTAAACCGACACTCTCGCGGGCCCGCTCGCGCTGGCGACGCCCGTTCCGGAGGGCTCGCGCGGTCATACCGCGCAAAATCTCATCGCGCATCCGTCCGCGCAGGCCAACACCCGGAGCGAGTCCGCTCCCGATGGGCGGCAATCCCTTCGACGGCAGGTACAACGGATGCGGGGACAGCTCCACCCACGGCACGCCGAGCCGCTCCGCGGCCATCCCGCCGCCCGCGGTCAGCACGTCGGAGATCACCAGTTCGGGCAGCATGGCGCTCAGTTCGGGAAGGATCTCGGTGGAGATGTGCGCGGCCCGCTCGTGGATGCGCTGCCCGGCGTCGGCGTCGTCGTCCACCGGTCGCGGCGCCAGGCCCTTGAGTCTGCGCACCCCGATTCCGGCGGCCAGCGCGGCGTCGAACCAGCGCGGGCCAGTGAACAGGACCGGCTCGTCACCGGCCGCCAGGAATCGCAAGCACAACGCGATAGCGGGAAACGCGTGGCCGGGATCGGGCCCTGCGACTACGGCTATTCGCATCCGCCTAGCCTGCCACACACCGGGGGGCGCAAGCCGCACCCGCATCGACGCGGGTTCGGCCCGCGGGTCAATCGGAGAAGAAGAACAGCTCGAATCCGACGGCGCGCTCGGCGGGGAATCCGTCCTTGGGGGCGGTCGCCTGGTCTACGACGGCGCGCGCCTGGTCGACGACCGGCTCTGGGCCGAGTGCCTCGAGGTAGCGGCGGTGTTCGGCCAGCGAGGCGACGGCCTGCTCGACGGTGTCGGTGACGTCCACGGCATGGGTGGCGACCGGCCCCACGACCGCCGCCCACCGCGCCGACCACGGCTTCCATTCGGCGATCTCCGGGAAGATCCACTCATTGCCCGCGTCCGAGACGGCATCCAGGGCAGCCCGGCCGACCGCACGATGGTCGGCGCTGTTGGCGTAGCCGGGAGCCCAGACGTCGCCGAAGTTGAACAGCACCACCATCTCCGGTTGATGCCTGCGGATCGCGGCAGCCAAGTCGCGGCGCAGCGCCAGGCTCTCCTCGACGCGACCGTCCGGATAACCCAGGAACTCCACCTCCCGCACGCCCACCACCTCGGCCGCCGCGATTTCCTCTGCCTCACGCAGTGGGCCGGCGAGGGCGGGCCGCAATCCGGCGATACCGGCTTCACCGCTGGTGACCAGCACGTAGCGGATGTCCTTGCCCTGCCGGGTCCAACGGGCGACAGCCGCGGCGGCGCCGTATTCGATGTCGTCGGGGTGCGCGACGATCACCAAGCCGCGCTGCCAATCTTCGGGAATTCGCTCCACAAGAGATCATTCAAACATCGCCCGCGCGCGACGACGGTGCGACGGCCGAGGCCCGGCGTCGCTACAACTTGCTCACCGTCGAGTCGTCGGAGCCCGACACCGCCTTGTACAGCAAGTACAACCCGAACACGATGGCACTGATGACCAAGATGGGGAACAACCCCTCGAGCAACGCGCCGATGACGGCCAGCGCGATCCAGACGACCGCGACGATGCCGATGATCTTCCACAACATTCCGATGCCTCCCACGAGTACGTTTCCGCATCGAGCATGACATTCGGACGAGCATGCATCAGCAGGTGAGAAGGGAAATCGGGGCGGAAATCAGGGTTCACCCCGACCTCCGCCGCCCATCCGCCGGGCGGTGATCGGGGTTTCCCCGATCCCTCGTCCGCCGACGTCGCGGCAATCGGCCTACGCGTACCCGAGAACCGGGGTTCTCGCTTCTCGGACGGCTGCGGTCACGGATGCCGGACGGCAGGGACGTCCGGCACGTCGGTCGGCCGACCCGGACGTACGACAATGGTGTGCGCGTCGACGGCCGCGCACACCATTGTCGATGACGAGCCGGTCCCACGGCCGGGTCAGCCCGATCAGCCCCTTCGGCGCTCGGGGTCCGATAGCTCTTCGGTCAGGGGATCCTCCTGCGGCATGCCGTCCGGATCCCGCATACCGAGATCGGCCGTGTCGACGGCATAGGAGTCGACCACCGGCTCCCTTCCCACGCCCGACCGGTCGCCTGCGGGCGGCATCCGCAGCGTCTCTTCCTCGCTGCCCAGATACGACTGCCTCCGCGCGGTAGCGGCATCACCCTGCTCCCTGGTTCGCTCCTCCGGCGGGCGGGTCATCGCCGGACGGGCTTGCCGCGGCTGGGGCACCGGCTGCCTGCCGTAGACGTCCCACGCGGCGTGCTCCGGGTCGATCTGATAGTGATCGAACAGTTCCTGCTCGGCTTGCGGACTGATCTGCCCGTTGTGGTCCAGCTGCGGCGAGGACTTCACCGCGTCCTTCCCGACCCGCACCTGCAGCGTGGCCGACTCCGGGCGATGCTCGGCGCCGGCCAGCGGGACCAAGGCGTCGGCGCTGAACAGACCGGTGGACACCGCGATCCAGGTCGGCGATCCGGAACTGTTGTCGACGTAGACCCGTTTGACCTTGCCGATCTTCTCGCCTTCGGGGCCGTACACCGAGCTGCCGATGAGCGTTTCCAGCATTTCAGTCATGGGTTCCTCCGCAGTTCGTCCGTGCGATGCGCAGGCCGACGGAACACGGCTGTCCACCGCGCGTGCTGAGAAAAAGGGGTTTCAATCGCTTGTGAGTGGATCGGTGGCGTCGGGACCTGCGGCGACGCGCTGCGTCCTGCGCGCAAGCCGCACCGGGTCCTCGGCGGTTTCACACGTCAGGTACCGGCTGACATCCAGCCGCTGCGTGTCCTGGTCGAGCAGCGATCGACGGTAGGAAACATCAAGCATGACGTGCTCCTGCCCTGTAGTGCATGTTCCCGGCCCCATCCGAGGTCGGAAGTAATCAGCTACAGATTGGCAACTACCCACATACTCCGCTGTCAAACGAGCATCAGTCGGCATTTCACCCACTAGCCGACCTATAACTAGTCATACAGCTACCGAATAGCTACCTCTCGGCTGAGCCTTCGTGCCGACCGCGCCTGAGCAGCACCAGTGCCGATGGCCTGCTGATGAACCGGAAATCCTTGCCACGATGGTCGACCTCACCGTCGGTGGCCAACGAGACCGGCCGCCCGTCCACCCGCACCTCCACCCGGGAGACGCGGCGATGCCGATAGGTGGGTGAATACGCCAGCGTGCCGGTGAACGTCGCGAAGACCAGCCGCAGCCGGGAGAACCGGACATCCGCGCGCAGATAGCGGACGTCGAGAGCACCGCCGCGCAACTGCGGGCGCGACATCGGGATCTGGTCGGCGGGGTGATAGCTGCCGTTGCCGACGAACAGCATCCACAGCGCGCAACGCGTGTCGTCGATGGTGACGTGCAGGGGCTGAGCGCGGAACAGCACACGCACCATGGCGATTCCCGCCGCGGGCCATTTACCGATCCGGCGCTCCCAGCGCTCGCGAACGCGCACGAAATCGGGGTAACCGCCGAGACTGGCGGTGTTGACGAAGATTCGCTGCTCGGCGTCGTCGAAACACACCTCCGCCACGTCGACGCGGACCGCTTCGCCCGCTTCCAGCCCGGCGAAGGTCACGCCGGGGTCTTCCACCCCGGCGTCTCTGGCGAAGTGGTTCAGGGTGCCGCCCGCGAAGACGGCCAGCGGCAGCCGGTGTCGTACCGCGTACTCGGCAACGGTCGACACGGTTCCGTCGCCGCCGACGACGCCGAGGGCGACGATGTCGTCGCGCCGCAGGAGTTGGTCGATCCGCGCCTCGACGTCGTCGCCGCCGCCGAGCTCGAGCACCTCGGCGGCAGGCAGCCGATCACGCAGGGTGGCGAGGGCATTGTCGCCGTCACCGGACCCGGCGTGCGGATTGCCGATCAGCAGCAGTCCGGCGCCATCCGGCAGTGGATCGATGTGGTCTACCGGGCCGAGGGCTGCCGGTGCGTCGTCGCGCACCGCCCACCACCGCCGGGTGACCAGCGCGACCGCGCCGCCGAACAGCGCGCCCGCGATCACGTCGGATGGCCAGTGCACGCCGATGTGCACACGCGAGTACCCCACCGCGGCGGCGACCGGGGCCACCGCGGCGGCCGCCGCGGGAGATTCCAGCGCCAAGCCCGCCGCGAACGCGGCCGCGGAGGCCGAATGTCCGGAGGGGAACGACGAGGAGACCGGCGGAGCGACCAGCCTGCGCACGAAGGGGACGGATTCGTCCGGCGGACGGCGGCGGGGAAACAACGGCTTGGCCACGCCGTTGGCCACACTGCTGGCAATGCTCAGCGCCAGCAGCCCCCGCACCGCGCCGCGGCGGGTCGAGCGGTCTCCGGCGACGAACAGCAGCGCACCGAGCGCGATCCACAAGCGGTTCTTGTCGGCCGCGGTGCTCAACGCCTTCAGCACCCGGTCGGCCGGGGTCGCCCGAACACGCGCGCTGCGGTCGACCAGCCAGCGATCCAGGCTGTTCGTGCCGCCGACCGACCCACCCTTGCGCCTGCGCGTCGTCAGAAACCGCATCGCCGCAGCCTACCGACAGCTCGGGCGTCGAGTCAGGGCGACCGACGGCTGTGCCCGCGCGCGCCGAGGCGTCGGCGGGCGCATCGGCGTCACCGCCACCGGATCACCCGCGTTTTCAGTGCACGGATGTACTCTGATCTCCAACGCACAGTGTCGTTGAGCGGCAACAGGGAAGGGATGACCGAACGATGCAGACACCCCAATCAGCACACAGTCATGCACTGAATGTCACATAACGGCCGGGATTCGATGGAAAGCACGAACGAGTTGGCACAGGAACTCGCGGCCGCGGCACGACGGCACGGATCGGCGATCGCGGGGATCGTCGGCTCCGCCGCCCGCAAAGCGTCATGGGAGGTGCTCGACCTCATGGCCGAGAGCCGCGAATTGGTCGGCGCGGCGTTGCGCGCCAGAGCCGAAGAACTTCGTCGTCGGGACCGGCCGAGCTGAAGAGGATCAGATCAGATCGGTGGCCGCGGGAACGCGGGCACCGATTTGTCGGCCACCTCGGTGAGAGCTTGGGCCCAGCCGTCCAGCCGGTCGGAGGCGTCACGCAGATCCGCCACGATGGTGTCGAAGTTGTGCCGCACCACGGTGTTCTCCGCCACCGCGAGAATCCGGCCCGCCGCGGCCACGACCTGCTCGTACTCCACCACGCCCGCATCGAGCCTGGCCAGGGTCAGTCGCAGATTCTCGGTGAGCGCCACCGCCGCCGGCGAATCCGCGCTCCCGATCGCGCCGAGGCCCTGTTCCATCGCCGTGATGTCGGTGGCGAGGGCGTGCAGCGCCGCCGCTCCCGAGGCGGCCGTTTCGAGCAGGTCGGCCAACTCCTCCGGCGGCAGCCGGTGCGAACGCGCGATCTGAACGCCCATCCCGTGCAATGCCTTTTCCGCACGAACCAGGCGTGCGATCGGCGGCCGGGCGTTCGACCACAGCGGTGGCTGTTTCCGCGGAATGAACGCCGCTTGCGGCAGCGGCGCGCCCCGCAGACGCAGATAACGGCGGGTGCTCAGTGCCGCACCGGTCACCAGCGCGACCGCGCCGCCGCCGACCATGACCACCGCCCACACCGGCGCCGAAAGCACGACAAGGCCAACGGTTCCCGCCGTGGTCAGGCCGGACACGGTGCCCAGCTGAAAGCTGCGGCGGCGGACCCTGCGGCGACGACGCAGCTCGCGCTCCCGTGGATCGGCCCAGCGTCGCACGGCGACGAGTGCGTTCTCACCGACTTCGCGAATGCTGTCCGGCAGGCTGCCCGGCTGGGGCGCGAGCGCGGCCTGTGCCCGGATCATCGCGGATCCGCGCAGGCGCCGCGTGTCGAGCTGTCGCTCGCGAAATGCACTGCCGCTCATACCTTCTCTCCCACCGGTTGCACATCGGACAGGCGGAGGCCCGGAACTCGACTGCCCGACTCGGCCGACGGCCGGCCGGTCGGGTCCTCACGCCTTGTGTTCCAGTGAACCAGCCCCCACCGACACGTGCCGCCGAACTGTGCTCGAGACTACTGCTGTGCGGCCTGTCCCTTGTCCATCTGCGGCTGGGCCGCATTGGCCTGAGCCGGGTTGATGGCGGGCTGGGCGCCACCGGCGGGCAACTGGTCTCCCCGCATGGACGCGCGGATCTGCTCCAACTTGCTGTGTCCGGCCATCTGAATGCTGGCCTGCTGCACCTCGAGCATCCGGCCCTGCACCGAGTTCTGTGCGAGTTCGGCGGAGCCGAGCGCGTTGGCGTAGCGGCGCTCGATCTTCTCGCGTACCGCGTCCAGGCTCGGTGTGCTGCCCGGCGCCGACAGCGTCGAATCCATCTGCTGCAGCGAGGCGGAGACCTGCTCCTGCATCTTGGCCTGCTCCAGCTGGCTGAGCAGCTTGGTGCGCTCGGCGACCTTCTGCTGCAACAGCATCGCGTTCTGCTCCACGGCCTTCTTCGCCTGGGCGGCCGCCTGCAGCGACTGGTCGTGCAAGACCTTCAGGTCCTCGATGGATTGCTCGGCGGTGACCAACTGCGCGGCGAACGCCTCGGCGGCATTGGTGTACTGGATCGCCTTCTCCGTGTCGCCCGCCGCGGTGGCCTGATCGGCCAGTAGGACGGCTTGGCGTGTATTGGCGTTGAGCTTCTCGACCTCGTCCAGCTGCCGGTTCAGCTTCATCTCCAGTTGACGCTGGTTGCCGATGACCGACGCGGCCTGCTGTGAAAGGGCCTGGTGTTGCCGCTGGGCTTCCTCGATAGCCTGCTGAATCTGGACCTTCGGATCCGCGTGCTCCTCGATCTTCGCGTCGAAGAGGGCCATCAGGTATTTCCAGGCCTTGACGAACGGATTAGCCATCGATTGATCCCGCCTCCATCTGACATGCCGCGCTTCGGCGCGACTCCAGTGCGCGACCGTCACGCACTCGATATGTGCCTATCCTCCACCATGTGGCACCTGGGCCGGGCGAACCCGACCCAACCGACGCCTACAGAGAATCTATCCGCTTTTCGCGCCGGGCCGCAGCGTTGCCGCCGTGGCCATGTTCCGTCGTGCGTCACACGCCCTTCACCAGGACCAACATGTCCGATCGCGGAGCGGGGATGACGATCCGGGTGTCCTCCGCCAGCGGCAGCGGCCGGGTGGCCGGGTCGGCGGCCGACATACTCGCCGACGTCGGAGCCAGCGCGGGTTCGGCCTGCGCCGCGGGCTCGGCGGCTGTCTGCTCGGACTCGGCAGCGGCGGGCGCCGGCGCCGCCTCGTCCACCGGCGCGGCTGCCGCCGGTCCGTCGGCCCCCGCCATGATCGTGCTCACATCCCACAGAACCCGCGACAGGGGCACGTCCAGCGCTTCGCAGATGGCGGCCAGCAATTCGCTGGAGGCCTCCTTGCGACCGCGCTCGACTTCGGAGAGATAGCCCAAGCTCACCCGCGCCGACGTCGACACCTCGCGCAAGGTCCGGTTCTGGGCGAGACGCGCACGCCGCAAACTGTCCCCGATCGCCTCTCGCAGCAGCGTCATCTCGTTCTCCTTCGCTCCGGTCGCCGGGCCGACGCGATTCTCGACCCCACGCATGCCGTTCTTTCTGGCACAACGTCGGAGCCGGGGCAGTGGTTCCCGCCCTGGACTCCTCAGCCGCTGCGCCCGACGCGGTCGGCCGGGCCCGTGCCCGCCTCCCGCACACACCGCAGCAATTCCGACACCGCCGTGTGCGTCGCACCAATTCTGATCGTCCACCGGTCGCCGGGGAGTTTCAACCGCATCACCTCGGAATGCCCGGGGCCGGCCAGCCCGAGGAAGACCGTGCCGACCGGATGACCGTCCTGCGAATCGGGGCCTGCCACGCCGGTCAGCCCCACACCCCAGTCCGCGCCGCATCGTGTGCGGGCGCCGACGGCCAGTTGTTCGGCGGTGCCGGCGGCCACCGGGCCTTCGGCGGCGAGCACCGCCGCGTCGACGCCGGCGAGGCTGTGCTTGAGATCGGTGGCGTACACCACCAGACCGCCGCGCAGCACGGCGCTGGCGCCGGGAACCCCGGCGATGGTCGCGGCGAGGAGTCCGGCGGTCAGCGATTCGGCGGTGGCCACGGTCTGCCGCACGGTCACCAGCGCACGGACGAGATCGGTGGCGGGTACGGCGGCGACCAGTGGATCACTCATAGGCCGCGCGCCCGCCCCGGTCCGCCCGCGAACCACACCCTGGCCGCCTGGCCGACGTAGTCCAGCCCGGTCACCACGGTCAGCAGCACCGCCAGGTACATCAGGGCCATACCGATCTCGCCGACCCAACCCGACAGCGGCAGCAGCAGCATGGCGATCGCCAGCGATTGGACCAGCGTCTTGAGCTTGCCGCCGCGCCCGGCGGGAATCACGCCGCGCCGCACCACCAGCAGCCGCAGCAGCGTCACGCCGATCTCGCGGCCGCAGATCACCACCGTGATCCACCAGGCCAGATCACCGAGCACCGACAGCCCGATCACCGCCGACCCGATCAGCGCCTTGTCCGCGATGGGGTCGGCCAGTTTGCCGAAATCGGTCACCAGGCCGTATTTGCGAGCCAGTTGCCCGTCGAATCGGTCGGTGATCGCGGCCACACCGAACAGCGCGGCGGCGGTGATCCGCCAGCCGGTCTCGTGACCGTCGCCGACGAACAAGGCGACGACGAACAGCGGCACGATCGCGATGCGCAGCATGGTGAGCACATTCGCGATGTTCAGCAGCGGCGCTTCGGTCTCGGCCTGGGCGAAACCCGGCCGGACCGGGGCGGGCGCGCTCCAGGGGCGGTCCGTCTCGTCGGGTTGCACGCTCATGCCTCCGCCTCACCTGCGGCCGGCTGCGTCACGACCGCCTCGTCATCCCGCCGCGCCGACCGGCGCGACGCGGTGAGCTGAACGAGCGGATCTGCGGCACACGTTCAGACTATCGGTAGCCGGGCCGACTACTGTGCACCCCATGACCTCTCGGGGACCACTAGGTGGTTCGACAAGCGACGCGTACCCGGGCGCGGCTTCGGCCGCGCGGAACTCCGTCCCGGTGGTCCGACGCGCGCGCACCTCCGACGTGCCCGAGATCAAGCACCTCATCGACGTCTACGCAGGCCGGATCCTGCTGGAAAAGAACCTGGTCACCCTCTACGAGGCGGTGCAGGAGTTCTGGGTCGCCGAACTGGACGGGCGCGTCGTCGGCTGCGGCGCGCTGCACGTGCTGTGGGCCGACCTCGGCGAGGTGCGCACGGTCGCGGTGCACCCCGACGTCAAGGGCACCGGTGTGGGCAAGCTCATCGTGCAGCGGCTGATCACGGTGGCCCGTGAACTCGAGTTGCAGCGGCTGTTCGTGCTGACCTTCGAGGTGGAGTTCTTCGGCAGGCACGGGTTCGTCGAGATCGACGGCACGCCGGTCACCGCGGAGGTGTACGCCGAGATGTGCCGCTCCTACGACACCGGCGTGGCCGAGTTCCTCGATCTGAGCTATGTGAAGCCCAACACCCTCGGCAATACTCGGATGCTGCTGACGCTTTGAATCCGTCCCCACAGGAAGCGATACCCGTGCCGATCTTCGCCGTCCACTACGTCTACTCCGAAGCCACGGCCGCAGACCGGGACGTCCACCGTCCTGAGCACCGGGCCTGGCTGGCCGGTCTGCTCGAGTCCGGCGTCCTGCTCAGCAGCGGTCCGTACCCGGACGGCTCCGGAGCGCTGCTGATCTTCCGCGCGGAGGACGCGGGCCGCCTGAAGGACCTGCTCGCGCGGGATCCGTTCGCCCGGGAGAGTCTCATCGACGACGTGCGCGCCGTCGAATGGGCCCCGGTTTTCGGCGCCTTCGCGTCCTCCTCCAGCGGCTAACGGTCCGCTCGGGCGCGCGTGCGCAGCAGGCTGGCGACCGTCGCGACGACCAGAATCGCCAGGATGACGCCCAGCGACACCGGCGTGGAGATCTCCGGGACCGCGACGTGCTCGCCGCCGTTGACGAACGGCAGCGTGTTCTCGTGCAAGGCGTGCAGCACCAGCTTCACGCCGATGAACGCGAGAATCGCCGCCAGCCCGTAGGACAGGTAGACCAGCCGGTCGAGCAGCCCGCCGATCAGGAAGTACAGCTGGCGCAGGCCCATGAGCGCGAAGGCGTTGGCAGTGAAGACCAGGTACGGCTGCTCGGTGAGGCCGTAGATGGCCGGGATGGAGTCCAGCGCGAAGAGCAGGTCGGCGAACCCGATCGCCAGCAAGGCCAGCAACAGCGGCGTCACCGCACGGCGCCCGTCGATCTTGGTCACCAGCTTGTCGCCGTCGTATTCGTCGGTGGTCGGCAGCACGCGCTTGGCCAGCGCGACGATCCGGCTGTCGCGTTTCTCCTCGACTTCGACTTCGTGGCCGCTCTCGCGCATCAGCTTGACCGCTGTGTAGATGAGAAAGAGCCCGAACAGGTAGAACACCCAGCTGAAGGCACTGATCGCGGCCGCGCCGACGGCGATGAACGCACCCCGCATCACCAAAGCGAGCACGATGCCGATCAGCAGCACCTTCTGCTGGTAGATCCGCGGCACCGCGAAGGTGGACATGATGATCAGGAAGACGAACAGGTTGTCCACCGAGAGCGCCTTCTCGGTGACGAAGCCCGCGTAGTACTCCCCCGCGTAGGTCGAGCCCCACTGCCAGGCGACGACGCCGCCGAAGAGCAGCGCCAGCCCGATGTAGACCGCGGACCAGAAGCCGGACTCCCGGAACGTCGGCTCGTGCGGGGTGCGGACGTGTGCGAAGAAGTCGAAGACGAACAGTCCGAGGATCACGACGATGGTGATCGTCCATTCGAGTGCGGTTACGTGCATGCGGCGTGCCGATCGGAAGCGAAGATCATCATGATGTCCATAATGCCGGAAATGTCCGTTGCTCTTCAGTAGCGGGGTGATTGCCGCCCATAATTCCACATCCGTTCAGTCGACGTTTCGGGCCACAGTCGCCCACCGTGAGCGCCAAGCGGCGCGAAGCGGGACGGATGCGCGGCGAGTTCGCCTGACCCACCGGCTCCCGAGCGACGCCTTGCGGGCGCGGAAGTACTGAAGGAGGTAGGGTCGTCGTCGACCGAAAAGCGGTTCCCAACGCCGGAGTCCGGTGTTAGTTTTTGAACCGGCGAAGATCGGACCACAGGAAGGCGACACCGATGACCGGGACGACACGGCGGCTGATGTCGCCGAGTGATGCCCGGCCCTCGCGAGCCCGCGTTGTGCTATCGGTCTCGTCCGTCTCCCATTGGCGGATGAGCGCGCGGAGCCGCCCCTGAACGTGTCTTTCGCAGACCCGTGCACCAAGGGTCACTCCGCGGCGAATCGCCGAGGGGTGACCCTTTTGTCGTGCAGACGGACGTAGCTCAGTCGGTAGAGCGGCGGTCTGGCAAAATCGTTGGCCGGGGTTCGACTCCCTCCGTCCGTGCCGAGTCTCCAGGTCGCACCGCGACCGCTCCCTCGTAGCCCAACAGGTAGAGGCGCCGGACCTAGATTCCGGGAGATGCGAGTTCGAATCTCGCCGAGGGAACCAGCCCGATCACTCCTGCGGCCCGGCCGAGTCACCCTCATCGCCGCCGCCGCGGATCGACCACAGCAGCCCTTCCAGCTCATCGGGTTTCACGAGCACGTCGCGCGCCTTGGAGCCCTCACTCGGGCCGACGACGCCGCGGGTCTCCATGAGATCCATCAGCCGTCCCGCTTTGGCGAAGCCGACGCGCAGCTTGCGCTGCAGCATGGAGGTGGACCCGAACTGCGAGGTGACCACCAGTTCCACCGCTTGCAGGAAAACGTCGAGATCATCGCCGATATCGGGGTCGACGTCCTTCTTCTCCCCGGCCTTCGCGGCGGTGACGCCCTCTTGGTATTCCGGCTCGGCCTGGTTCTTGGCGAAATCGACGACGCCGTGGATCTCCTCGTCGCTGATGAACGCGCCTTGCAGCCGAGTCGGCTTGCCCGCGCCCATCGGCAGGAACAACCCGTCGCCCATGCCGATCAGCTTCTCCGCGCCGGGCTGGTCGAGGATGACCCGGGAATCGGTCAGCGACGAGGTGGCGAAGGCCAGCCGGGAGGGGACATTCGTCTTGATCAAACCGGTCACCACGTCCACCGACGGCCGTTGGGTGGCCAGCACCAGATGGATGCCTGCCGCGCGGGCCTTCTGGGTGATGCGGACGATGGCGTCTTCCACGTCCCGCGGAGCGGTCATCATGAGATCGGCCAACTCGTCGACGATGGCCAGGATGTACGGGTAGGGCCGGTACACCCGTTCGCTGCCCAGCGGGGCGGTGATCGCTCCCGACTTCACCTTCTTGTTGAAGTCGTCGATGTGGCGCACCTTGTTGGCCTGCATGTCCTGATAGCGCTGCTCCATCTCCTCGACCAGCCAGGCCAGCGCGGCCGCCGCCTTCTTCGGCTGGGTGATGATGGGTGTGATCAGGTGCGGTATGCCCTCGTAGGGGGTCAATTCCACCATTTTCGGGTCGATCAGGATCATCCGGACCTCGTCCGGCGTCGCCCGCTGCAACAGCGACACCAGCATCGAGTTGACGAAGCTCGACTTACCCGAACCGGTCGAGCCCGCCACCAGCAGGTGCGGCATCTTGGCCAGATTCGCCGAGACGAACTCGCCCTCGATGTTCTTGCCCAGGCCGATCACCAGCGGATGGTGGTCGTTGCGGGTGCTGGGCGCCTTGAGCACGTCGGCCAGCCGGACCAGCTCGCGGTCGGCGTTCGGCACCTCGATGCCGACGGCGGACTTGCCGGGGATCGGCGCGAGCAGCCGGACGTTCTCCGTCGCCACGGCGTAGGCGATGTTGCGCGCCAGTGCGGTGATCTTCTCGACTTTCACCCCCGGCCCGAGTTCGACCTCGTAGCGCGTGACCGTCGGGCCGCGGACGAAACCGGTCACCGCGGCGTCGATCTTGAACTGCACCAGCACCTCGGTGATCGCCTCGATCATCGATTCGTTGGCGGCACTGCGTTTCTTGGGCGGATCCCCGTCGGTCAGCAACGACAGCGGTGGCAGGGTGTAGTCGCCTTCGACTTCGCGGTCGGTAACGAACTCCAGTTGCTTCGGCGGCGGTGGCGTCTGATCCTCCACGACCGCGGCGGGACGCTGCTTCTTCGGTTTCGGTTTCGGCGCGGACTCCTCCACCGCGATCGGCTTGGCGTCCCGCAGCGGGGGTTCGCCGATCGCCTCGGTGACGGCGTCGGGGTCGCCGAACTCGTCGGGCGGGTAGTTCTCCGCGGGCGTGCGACCGCGCCGCTTGGCGCCGCGGCGCACCGGGAAGCCGTCGGCGTCGAAACCGGCCGGATCGTAGTCCCGGTAGTCGCCGTCGAATTCGCCGTATTCGTCGCCACCGTTCTCGGTGCCGAAGTATCGACGCAGCTTGGCGGGCACCTCGCGCACGGTGGTTCCGGTCACCAGCAACCCGCCGAAGACGATGGCCAACAACAGGATCGGGACAGACAGCCAGGCGGTGAGGCCGTTGGTCAGCGGCCCGCCGGTCACGAAGCCGACGAAACCCGCCGCGCGGGAACGTCCGTGCGCGTCGGTGGGAGCGCCGGCCGCGATGTGCCACAGACCGAGAATCGGCAGACCGATCAGCAGGCCGCCGAGCACCAGTCGCGGCCGGATCTCGGGGCGCGGTTCCGTGCGCATCAGGACGACGGCGATGCCCGAGGCGACGAACGGCAATCCGGCCGAGGCCGATCCGGAGATCGCGCGGATCACGTCCTCGACCCAGTGGCCCACCGGCCCGCCGGCCGACAACCACACCGCCGCCGCGATCACGGCGCTCACCGCGATCAGGGCCAGCGCGGCACCGTCGCGCCGATGGCCGTGTTCGATCTCCCCGGCCCGGCTCAGCGTGCGTGTGGTCGCACCCAGCCCCCGGGCCAGCATGGTCCAGCCGCTGCTGATGCCGCGTCCGATGACGGCCAGTGGCGCCGTGTTCGAGGTGCGGCGCACCGGACGCCGGGCCGGGGCGGGGCGCCTGCGGGGCGCCGCGGTCGTTCGAGGGGTCGCCGCGCGGGGCGTGGCCGCGCGAGAGCGTGCCGTGGTGGTCCTCCCCCGCGCCGATCCCGCCCGCGCCCGACTCGTCGTGGTGCTGCGGGACTTACCTGCCATGGTCCCAGGCTAGCCGCAATCGCCCCATCCGGACCATCCGCAACACTGGTTGCGTTCCGCCTCCGTGCGCCTCGGGCGCCGTCGCGGGGACGTTCAGCACCGTGAAAAGCCCTGGCGGTTCGCCGGATGAGCGGTCGCGGACAGCACGGCTCCGTGGCGGATCCACGGCCGAAGTCCCGGGCTCGTCTCCGGTCCGGCGGGGAACTCACGGCCGAGGATCCGGACGAACCCGCGACACGTCGCACGAATCAGACCGATCGGTCCGTCTCGAGCACCGCCCGTACGGCTTCGGGCGATCCGGTGGTCTCCAACCGGACTTCATCCCGACCGAAGGCATGCAGCACCAGTTCCGAGGGCTTGCCGGTCAGCGTGACGACGTCGCCGGAGGCGGATCGCGCCACCGTGCGCCTGCCGTCGGGCGTCACGAGCTCGACCGTGACCGGCGCCTTGCGGTAGGCCATCTTGGCCGTCTTGCGCAGCATCGACCACAGTCGATCCTCATCGGCGGCGGGCAGATCGCGCGGCTGCCAACCCGGTTCGGCGCGGCGCACGTCCTCGTGGTGGACGAACATCTCGGACAGGTTGACAACCGCATCGACCGGCCGCAACGGCGACCACCACGGCGGACCGGTGCGGATCTGGTCCAGCAACTCGGGAAACGGCTTGCTCGCCGCCTTCGCCTGCACCCGGTCGAGATACCCGGCGAACGGCTTCAACATGATGCCCGGCGCGGCATCGAGCCGCCGTTCGCGAACCACCACATGCGCGGCCAGATCCCGCACCGTCCACGCGCCGCAGAGCGTCCGCGCGTCCGGCCCCACGGCCTCCATCGCCTCGACGAGTCCCCTGCGTTCTCGCTGTGCCATAGTCACACCCCCGAAAATACCGACCACCCGGCCGCACTGCCGGATGACGCGACTGCCCGCGGCCACCGCGACCACGACGCCACCCGGAGAACCGTTCACGACAGCGCGACGTCGTTTTCGATGCCGCCGTTGCGCCGCACCGCGATTTCGCCGCGCCTGGAGTGCGATGACGTTGCCGCACACCAAGTTTCACCGCGCACACCAACCGCGCACACGAGCGGAGAAAGTCCGGTATCCGAGTTGCGGGCGGTGTGACCGTGCACCACACTGGGCTCTACGCCGATGCGCCCGGCAGGCGCGTATCCATACCACGGCGGTCGGGACTCCTCACACCGGGAAATCTCCGGCTAGCGCAATGAGGGTGGGCTCTGTACCTTGTCACTCGGTCCATCGGGTCGTGGACCTCATGACAAGAAGGGGCAAATCCTCCGTGAAGAAGTTTGCTACCGGTGTAGCCGCGCTCGCGGCGGTCGGTTCCGCGCTGGCTGTCAGCGCGCCCACCGCGCACGCCTACACCAACAATTACGGCGCGATCGCGCTGTCCACCTCCACCGGTCTGATCGGGTACTCCTACGACTACCCGACCTCGGCCGCCGCGCAGCAGCGCGCCGTGAGCTCCTGCAGCGCCGCCGACTGCCAGTCGGTGGTCTGGTTCCGCAACGGCTGCGGCGCCGTGGCGTACTCCAGTGGCACCGGCACCTGGAGCTGGGGGTACGCGTCGTCGCGGCGCGCCGCGCAGAGCCAAGCGCTGCGGCGCAACGATTCCGACGCCTACATCGTGCACTGGAACTGCACGTCCAACCACGGCTGATGCCCGGAATTACAGACGAAGGAAACATCGTGAAGCACCGCACTTTCCGGACCACCGTGGCCGTCGTCCTCACCGCAGTGGCCTGCTCGCTGAGCGCCTGCGCCTCGGGCGACGACTCCTCGTCCCAGAGCACCAGCGCCAATCCCACCCACGCCGCTGGTGAGTTGGAGGGCGGCTCGGACAAGGGTGACAAGGAGGCCGGTTCCGCACCGACCACCCCGTCCTCGCCCGCACTGGCCAAGCCCTCCGTGCAGCAGCTGAACGAGCGGTTGCAGAAGGCTTTCGACCCGAACGTGCCCAACGAGGAGAAGATCAGCTGGATCCAGGCCGCCGAGCAGGATCCCTACCTCGTCGCCAACCTCGTCGACGCCGCGAAGAAGCAGAAGGTCGCCGTCGAGGTCACCAACGTGGGCGACCCGAAGGACGGCAAGCTCAAGGCCGACGCCAAGGTCACCATCGACGGCACCCCGGTGGACGACGCGTTCATCCAGTTCGTCTCCGAGGGCGGCCAGTGGAAGGTCGACCACACCTTCGCCTGCAACATCGTCAAGAGCGCGAAGATCGAGTCCGCGGCCTGCCAGGAGTGACCGCGCCCGCGTGAAAAGCGCCGGACAGCTGAGCTGTCCGGCGCTTTCGTCGTTCCGGAGGTCAGACGCCGATGACGGTCGGCACGATCATCGGGCGACGGCGATACTTCTCGGCCACCCATCGACCGACCACGCGGCGCACGCCCTGCGCGATCCGGTGGGTGTCGGTGACACCTTCGCCCGCCAGCCGCAGCAGTTCGGCTTCCACCAGCTCCGACGCGTCGAGCAGTGCGGTCGGATCGTCGGAGAAGCCGCGTCCGCTGAGCTCAGGGGTGCTCACCGCCTTGCCGGTGGTCTCGTCGATGGCGACGGTGATCGCGATGAAACCGCCCTCGCCGAGAACCAGCCGGTCCGACAGTGTGGACTCCCCGACGTCGCCCACCGATAGCCCGTCGACGTACACATGGCCGACCGGCACCCGGCCGACGACCGAGGCGATGCCGTCGACCAAGTCGACCACCACTCCGTCCTCGGCGAGCACCACCCGCTCCTGCGGCACGCCCGTCGCCACCGCCAGTGCGGCGTTCGCGCGCAGATGGCGCCACTCGCCGTGCACCGGCATGGCGTTGGTCGGCCGCACCGCGTTGTACAGGTACAGCAGCTCGCCCGCCGAGGCGTGCCCGGAGACGTGCACCTTGGCGTTCTGCTGGGTGATCACCGTGGCGCCGAGCCGAGCCAGGCCGTTGACGACCGCGTACACCGAGTTCTCGTTGCCGGGGATGAGCGAGGAAGCCAGCACCACCAGGTCGTCCGGGCGGATGTTGATCTGCCGGTGGTCGCCGCGCGCCATCCGCGACAGCGCGGACAGCGGCTCGCCCTGCGAACCCGTGGAGATCAGCACCAGGCGGTGGCTGGGCAGGGTCGCGGCGACATCGAGGTCGACGACCACGCCCTCCGGCACGGTGAGATAGCCCAGATCCTGGGCGATCTGCATATTACGGACCATCGAGCGGCCGACGAAACAGATCCGCCGCCCGTACTTCTGGGCCACGTCGACGACCTGCTGGATGCGGTGCACGTGACTGGCGAAGGACGCGACGATGACCCGTCCGCTCGCCTTGCCGATGACCGAGTCCAGCACCCCGCCGATCTCGCGCTCCGGCGTGACGAAGCCGGGAACCTCGGCGTTGGTGGAATCCACCAGGAACAGGTCGACGCCCTCGTCGCCGAGCCGCGAGAATCCGGCCAGGTCGGTGAGCCGCCCGTCCAGCGGAAGCTGGTCGAGCTTGATGTCACCGGTGTGCAAGGCGACGCCCGCGGGCGTGCGGATGGCGACGGCGAGCGCGTCGGGGATGGAGTGGTTGACCGCGAAGTACTCGCAGCCGAACGGGCCGTGCGTGGTGTGCTGCCCCTCGATCACCTCGACCAGCTTCGGGTGCAGGCGGTGTTCCCGGCACTTCGCGGCCACCAGCGCGAGGGTGAACTTCGAGCCGACGACCGGGATGTCGGGCCGCAGCCGCAGCAGGAAGGGCACCGCGCCGATGTGGTCCTCGTGGCCGTGGGTCAGCACGACGGCGACGACGTCGTCCATCCGGTCCTCGATGGGACGGAAGTCCGGCAGGATCAGGTCGACACCGGGCTGCTGGTCCTCCGGGAACAGGACGCCGCAGTCGACGATCAGCAATTTGCCGCCGTACTCGAAAACCGTCATGTTGCGGCCGATTTCGCCGATGCCGCCGAGGGCGAACACACGCAGGCCGTTCTCGGGCAGGGCAGGCGGGGCGCCGAGACGGTCGTGCGCGGCGATCGGATCCGCCTGCGGCGGGGGCTCTTCGCCGCGCCGCGGGCTGGACTGCGCACGTCCACGGCTCGGTCGCCGGGTCGCCGCACCCTGGCCCCGGGTCTCCTGGCGCGCCCGCGCGGGCGCGGGCTGCTCGGTACGCACGACGGCATCGGCGGCCTTGGCGGCCTCGTCCACCGTCGCCACGTCGAGCGCGGGCTCGGGCATCGCTACGGATTCCGACGGCGCGGGCGGCGTCACCCGCTCGACCGGCGCGGACGGGGCGGGCGCTCCCGCGGGGCGGGAAGCGCTGCGGCGGCGACGGGATAGGGACTCGCTCATCACAGCACTCCCACCGCTCGCAGGTCCGCGGCAAGCGACTCCAACTGCTCACCCGTCGGCATCAGCTGCGGCAGCCGCGGCTCCCCGACCTCCACGCCGAGCAACCGCAATCCGCCCTTGCTCATCGCGACACCGCCCAGCCTGGCCATCGCCGAGTGCAGCGGCAGCAAGGTGACGTTGATCTCCCGGGCGCGCACCACCTCCCCCGCCGTATAAGCCTCCAGCAGCGCGCGCAGCCGTTCGGGGACGAGATGTCCGATCACACTGATGAATCCGGTCGCGCCCACCGACAGCCAGGGCAGGTTGAGCGCGTCGTCACCGGAATAGAACGCCAGGCCGGTGCTGGCGATGAGTTCGGCGCCCATGTTCAGGTCACCCTTGGCGTCCTTGACCGCGACGATGCGCGGATGTTCGGCGAGCTTGCGGACGGTGTCGCTGGCGATCGGCACCACCGACCGCCCCGGGATGTCATAGAGGGTGACCGGCAGGTCGGTGGCGTCGGCGACGGCGGTGAAATGGGCGATCAGCCCCTCCTGGGAGGGCCGGGAATAGTACGGCGTCACCACGAGCAAACCGTGTGCACCCGCCCGCTGCGCGTTGCGCGCCAGTTCGACCGAGTGGGCGGTGTCGTAGGTGCCCGCACCCGCGATCACGGTCGCGCTCTTGCCCACGGCGTCGACGACGGCGCGCAGCAGATCGGCCTTCTCCGATTCGGTGGTGGTCGGCGATTCACCAGTGGTTCCCGAGATCGCGAGCAGGTCGACACCGCGGTCGACCAGGCGGGCCGCGAGCGCGACCCCGGCATCGACGTCGAGCTTGCCGTCGGCACTGAAGGGGGTCACCATCGCGACACCTACCGTGCCGGACGCACGCAGCTCCGTTGGCGTCGATTCACCGTTCGTCATGGTCAGAAAGGCTACCCGGTCCGGGACACGCCCTCGACACCGTCGTCGGCGATCAAGCCGCAACAAAGACGCGAATGTCTCGCGATGACGGCGCGGTGATGCCATACCGTTTCTTGCTGGACATCATAAATGACGTCACACTGATGTCATGGACTTGAACAAGTACACCAGCCAGCTGCGCGAGAGCCTGATCGCCGCCGCGGCGCTGGGCGACGAGAAGACCCAGGCCACGGCGGCCGCCCTGGCAGCGGCGACGGAGGCGTCCGCCCGCATGGTCCTGCTCACGGCCCTGTCGGACCTCGCCGCCGAGGTCAGTGCGGCACTCGGCGACCGCGCGGTGCACGTGTCGGTGGACGGCACGGAGGCTTCCATCGATGTGCGCAAGAGCACGGAGGGCGACGAGCCACCCACCTTCGAGGAGATGACCGGAGACATCAGCAGGGTCACGCTGCGGCTGGTAGAGCAGATGAAGGCACGCGCGGAAGAGGCTGCCGCACAGAGCGGTCAGTCCCTCAACTCGTGGCTGTCGAGCGCCGTCCACGGAGCGCTGCGCGACCAGATGCGCGGGTACGGGCCCAAACGCGACATCTGACTCAGTAGCGCTACAGCAACGCGGCGAGATTGCCGCGATCACCGATGGCGACCTCGTCCAGTTCGAGCCAATCGGCCAGCTCGCGCAGCGCACCACCGACGGCGTGCGCGGTGGCGGGGGTGTCGTACCCGGGCTCGGCGAACGCGGCCGGCACCCACAACCGGCCGTTCGCGCGCTCGGCGCGCAGATCCACACGGCCGACCAGCTCCCCGTCGAGCAGGAACGGGAAGACGTAATAGCCGTGCACCCGCTTGTGCTCCGGGGTGTAGATCTCGATCCGGTAGTGGAAATCGAAAATACGCTCGGTGCGTGCGCGGAAGAAGATGAGCGGGTCGAACGGGCACAGCAGCGCGGCGCCTTCGATGCGACGCGGTGTGGGCGCGCCCGCCCGCAGATAAGCCGGCTTCGCCCAGCCCGCCACCTCCACCGGGATCAACTCGCCCGCGTCCACCAGCTCGGCGATGGCCGGTTCGGTCTGGGTGCGCTGGAGACGGTAGTAGTCACGCAGGTCCGCTTCGGTGCCGATGCCGTGGGCGGTGGCCGCGCGAAGCACCAGTTCGCGGACGGCGTCCGGCTCGGAGACCTCGCGCGCCAGCACCTCCGGCGGCAGCACCCGCTCGGCCAGGTCGTAGTGCCTGGTGAATCCGACCCGGGTGGCCACAGACAACGCACCAGCCGCGAACAGCTGCTCGCAGATCATCTTCGTATCGCTGAGATTCCACCAGGAACCCTTCGGCCGCGGCTTGTCCAGCTCCAAGTGGCGCTCGACCTCCCCGGCCGTGGCCGCGCCCACTTCGGTGATCACATCCAAGATGTCCTTGCCGAGAGTGGGATTGCGCTCGACCACCTTGCGCATACCGGACCAGCGCCCGTGCTCGTACTGCCGCATCCGCCAGCGCAGCAGCGGCCAGTCCTCGACCGGGATGAGGGCGGCCTCGTGTGCCCAGTACTCGACGAGCGCCCGCGGCCGCCGCGCGCCATTGCTCCACGCGGCCTGATCGAGCAGAGCACGATCGTAGGGCCCGATCCGGCTGAACACCGGCGCGTAATGCGCCCGCACCACCGCGGACACCGAATCCAGTTGCAGTAACTGGGTCCGCTCCAGCACCCCGAGCACCGTTCGCCGGGTGACCCGACCGGGCCTACGCGCCCCGAAACCCTGCGCCGCCAACGCCGTTCGCCGCGCCGCCGCCGCGCCCATCTTCCGCATGAGGGCAACAATGCCACGAGCCACCGACAGTGTTCTCGGCCGCGCGGGCGCGGCGTGTTCTCGGCCCCTTGGTGGCTCGCGTCCGAGCGACCGCCGCTTGCTCCTTCGTCGCCTACGCGGCGGCCACTCGGACGCGAGCCGGGCCGCGAACGAGACAACGCTCGATCTCGCTGCGCTCCAAACCGGGAGCTGGGCCGATGCGGATGCGTGAGCCGGTGATCGTCAGACCTCGGGTTCGCCGTTCTCGGTGACCGGCGACTCCTTCCCCACCTACGCGGCGGCCACTCGAAGACGAACCAGGCCGCGAACGAGACAACGCTCGATCTCGCTGCGCTCCAAACCGGGAGCTGGGCCGATGCGGTCGGGTGGTGGTCGGCACGCGATTCGGATGGCGTCGCGACCTCCGAGGACGTCACGTGGAGACGGTGATCGCGCCGGTGGCGTCGATTTCGGTGCGGCGGTCCCGGTCCGTCGCCGTGGCCAGGACGGTGGCCAGGATACGGCGGCCGGTCGGGAGGATGCGGACGGTGACCGAACCCTCGTTCGCGGCGTCGAGTTCTCCCGTGGCGGCGTCGATCACCTGCTGGCGCACCCGGTGCGGGACCCCGGTGAAACCGCCGTCGTCGAGCAGGATCACCTCGACGCCGCGGGAGCGAGCTCCGCGGGCGGCGCTGCTGAGCTGGTCGGTGGCCAGTTGCGGGGCGCGGAGGCCGTCACGTAGTTCGGCTTCCAGGAGCCTGCACTGTTCGCGCTCGGCGGCGGTGAGGTCGTCGCCGTCGGCGATGCGTTCCAGGATCGGGCGCGCCACCGCGTCCAGCCGAGCCAGCTGACGGGTGCGTTCCCCGTTCTCCGCCGCCATCGCGGCCTCGGCGGCGGCGCGCATGGCCGCCTCCTCACGCAGCAGCCGCAGCGAACGCTGGGTGGGGCGCATTATCGCCGCGAACAGGGAAACCCCAGCAACCGTGGCGACCGGCACGATCGACCCTACGACGACGCCCACCTGCAGACCGGCCGCCACACCGACCACAGCGATCACCGCGCCGGTGCCGACGACGCCGAGCCAGGCCGCGGCCAGACGTCCGCGCAACACCAGCACGGCGAGCACATACGAGGCGGCGAACGCCGTCCACACCTGCTTCGACCAGGCGTGCTCGACATCGACCGAGGTGAGGGCCGCGGCCAGCGGCCCGGAGGCGGAGACGAACACGGTCGCGGGCCAAGGCAGCGGATCGGTCGGCGCCAGCAGCACCACGACACCGGCCAACGCCAGGACGACCAGGGCGGCGGCCACGGCGGCCACCAGCGATTCGGAGAAGTTCTGGACCATGCACAGCACTATGGTCACTTCGAGAATGACCAGGTACAGCCACGCCGCGCGGCCACGGAGGCCGAGCAGATCGCGCAGTCCAACTTCGGTTTCCCGCTCAGCCATTTCCGCCCCACACCAGCGTCACGGTCGTACCCTCGCCCGGCTCGGATTCCACGAACCCGGCGCCGCCCGGCAGCTGACGCATGCGGCCCAGGATGCTCACCGAGATACCGAGCCGATCGACAGGCACCTCACTCAGGTCGAAACCCGCGCCGTCGTCACGGAACACCACTCGAATACCGCCCGCGCTGATCGTCACCGTGACGGTGCGGCGGACCGCACGCCCGGGAACAGTGGCGTGACGCAGGCTGTTTCGTACGGCCTCGGCGAGCGCGGCGGCGATCGTGCTCGCGGCGTCCACCGGTAGACGCAGATCGTCGAATCCGGCCCAGCGCCGCGCGGTGAACCGGGTATCGGGATTCACTTCGTGCACGGCGGAGCGGAGGAACCCGATCGCGGATTGCGCGTCCAGCCGGTCGAGTTCGCTGTTCCCGACCCGGCACTCGTCGAGTTGTTCGAGGGTCCGTTCGGCCTGCCTGCGCAGGACCGGCGATTCGGTCCCGGCGCGGGAGGCGTCCAGCAGGGTGGACAGCACCGCGTCGTGGATCAGCGCGGCGAAGCGCGCGCGTTCCCGTTCGCGGGCGGCCGCGCCCGCGACCGCCGCGGCCCGGCTGCTTTCGATGGCCGACTCGCGATCCACTCGGGCGGCCGCGGCCCTGGCATAGATCACGCACCACAGGAACAGCGCGCTCAGCCCGGCCGCCCTGGCGAAATAGCCGAGCAGCGCCAGGGCGGTGGTGTCCTCGAGCACGACGAGATTCGCCAGCGCGCTGAACGCCGAGCCCACCACCAGATACGCCACTGCGAGCGGTGGACGCCAAGCGAGCACGGCCGCCAGGACGCCCAGCGCCAGCACCCGGTACAGCCAGAGCGACGCCGATCCTAAGGCTTCGGGCACCACATACACGAATGGAACCACCGCCGTGGCTCCGAGGAAACTCACCGCTGCCGCACCGGCGACCCGCTGGATCATTCGGGCGCTCAGGCTGACCGAGACGACCGCGAGGACCGGGAACAGCCCGAACGCCAGCACCACTTCGACCACCGTCCACCGGACGGGCACGAAGCGACTCTGATCGGCGATCTCGGGCAGTTCGACGATCGCGGCGATCACCCCGGCGATTCCGATGGCCAGCCCGAGCCTGTGCAGGATGCGGTCGGCGGCGCCCTCGGAGGCTTTCCCCCTGGACAGTGCGGCGACTCCGTGGCGCAAACGCCTCGCGCGGAGTCGGTAGAGCCGGAGGGAGCGCGAGTGCGACGGGGTGCCCAGCATGCTGGACGCGATCATCCGCGTGGGTGCCGCTCGGGAACCGGCAGCCATCCGTCCTCGACCGCCCGCTTGTACAGGTCGGTCTTGGTCGGCGCCGGACGACCGGCATCGGCGTACTTCTGCCGGATCCGGCCGAGGTAGTCGTTGACCGTCTGCTCGGACAGACCCGTCAACCGCGCGACCCGGGAGGCCTTCTCGCCGGACGCGTACAACATGAGCACTTCTTCCTGGCGCGGGCTCAGGCCCACCTCGGACAGTTGCGGGTCGCCGTCGATGGCGGCCGCCCAGTCGGTGGTGACCACCTGTTCGCCGCTGGCCGCGCGGCGCACGGCGGCGACGACGGTCGGCACGTCCTCGGATTTGCGGACCACGCCCAGCACCCCGGCGCGCGCGGCGGAGCGCACGAGAAAGGCGTTGTCCGCGCCGGTGAAGACCAGCACCTCCATGCCGCGGTCACGCAGGGCGCGCACGTTGTCCTCGGGCGAGGACCCGTCGGCCAGCCGCAGATCCAGCACCACCAGATCCAGCTTCGGCTCGCCGTCGACGGCGGCGAGCAGTTCCGGCACGGTGCCCGCGGTCAGCACCAGATCGAGATCGGTCTGCGGCGCAAGCATCGCGGCGAGACCGATCGCGACCGACTCGTGGTCTTCGACCAATCCGATCCGCCGCGGTGCGTTCTCGCTCCCTTCGACCCAGGTCACCTGGCTCTCCCATCCCGAGCTACTCGTCCACGTCCCCACCGCAACAACAATCGCAGACAGTATGCCGGGTGATGGTGCGCGATGGTCAGACACCAGAATTCGGGGGATTCAGGCCATGAGCCCGGCGGCGAGCGTGGCGCCCAACTCCCAGCACCGCTGGAGGTCCTCTTTGGCGGGCGGACCGGAGACCACGACCGTGGCGGCGGCCTGCTCCCACCCCAGTCCGGTGGTGATGCCGGCGACCCCGCGCTCGGCGCCCTCGGTGCCTTCGTTGCCGTGCAGGTACAAACCGTACGGGCGGCCGCGCGTGGAATCGAGACACGGATAGTAGATCGTATCGAAGGCGTGTTTGAGCGCGCCGCTCATGTAACCCAGGTTCGCCGGGCTGCCCAGCAGGTATCCGTCGGCGGCCAGTACGTCGGGAGCGGTGACGGCCAGTGCCGCGCGGCGCACGACCTCGACACCTTCGATCTCGGGGTCGGTGGCGCCGGAGACAACGGCCTCGAACATCGCCTGCATATGCGGAGACGGCGTGTGATGGATGATCAGCAACCGGGCCACCCCTGCGATGGTATCGGCCCGCTGTCAGCGGGTGTCGCGCTCGTGCCGTTCCAGTGCGACCGCACGGCGCATCGTCTCCCTGGCCCTGGTGCGGTCACCGGCGTAGTCGTAGGCGCGCGCGAGACGGTAGGAGACGCGCCAGTTGTCCGGGTCGGCCTCCCACTCCGCCTTGACCGTCGCGAACAGTTCGTCGGCGGCCGCGCGTTCGATGCGGCCGGACGGCAGCCGTGGCAACTGCGAGGTGTCGAGTTCGAGGCCCTCGTCGTGGATGCGCCGTGCCAGATGCTGATGGGCGAGCGCGGCGCGCACGGTGGCGACGACGATCCACACGCCCAGCAGCGGCAGGATCAGCACGCCCACGCCGATGACGATCGCGGCCACGTCGCCGGAACCGATCAGACCGACCGCTATCCGGCCGAGCAACAGGAAATAGAAGCCGAGCACCAGGATGAGCGCCGCGATCAGCGCGACCACCTTGACGACTTCCCCGCTGCCCTTCCGATCCGCCGGCTCCGCGCCGCTCACCGTCGCGCTCCGCCGGGGTTCGGCGCCATCCGGTGTGCTCGCCACCGCTCGCTCACAGGTCCAGGAACGGGTCGAGCCCGACGGTGAGACCGGGGCGGTTCGCGATCTCCCGCACGCCGAGCAGCACACCGGGGGCGAACGACGAGCGGTCGATCGAGTCGTGCCGGATGGTGAGGGTTTCGCCCTGGGTGCCGAACAGCACCTCCTGGTGAGCGACCAGACCGGCCAGGCGCACCGAGTGCACCCGCACTCCGTCCACGTCGGCGCCGCGCGCACCCTCCAGCTCGGTGGTCGTGGCGTCGGGACTGCGGTCCAGACCCGCTTTGTCGCGTGCGGTGGCGATCAGGCCCGCGGTGCGATAGGCCGTGCCGGACGGCGCGTCGGCCTTGTTGGGATGGTGCAGTTCGATGACTTCCACCGACTCGAAGAACCGGGCGGCCTGCTCGGCGAAACGCATGGACAGCACCGCGCCGATGGCGAAGTTCGGTGCGATCAGCACGCCGACCTCCCGATGACCGGCCAGCCAGTCGCGCACCTGCGCCAAGCGGGCGTCGTCGAAGCCGGTGGTGCCGACCACCGCGTGGATGCCGTGCTCCACCAGGAACCTCAGATTCCCCATCACCACGTCCGGGTGGGTGAAATCGACGACGACCTGCGTATTCGCCGCGGTGAACGTGTCGAGCGAATCATCTTTGTCGACGGCGGCGACCAGTTCCAGGTCCTCCGCCGCCGTCACCGCCGCGCAGATCGCCTGTCCGACTTTGCCACGCGCTCCGAGCACTCCGACCCGAATGGTCACCGCACCTCCTCGTTCCGCTTCGGTCGGGGATCAGCCTAGTGGGCGCGGCAGGAGGCAGTCCGGTCGCCGCCCGTGCCGGCCCCAGCGAGGAGGCGGGCCGCCTATCCCACCGGCTCGCGGTCGCCGGGCGGGGCCGCGAGGTTCCCCGCCATCCGTTGCAGCGACCGCACGGTCTCGGCGAACTGCTCGTCGGTGATGCCCGCCGCCATCTGGCGCCTGCGCAGGCCGATCCGGGCGAAGGCCTCGTCGTGCGCGCGACGGCCCGACTCGGTCAGCGAGAGCACGCCTCCGTCGTCGCGGACCAGCCCGGCGGCGGTGAGCTCGGCCAGTTCGGTGGGCCACTCGGCATCGTCGGCCCAGAAGGCGTCGAGGGCGTCGTGGACGTCGTCGGCGCGCTGCCGCCCCTTCGCCAGCGAATGCAAGGCCTGCCAGCGTCTACGGCTGAGCCCGCCCGCGGCGAGGTCTTCGTCGAAGCGCTGGTTTATCAGTCGATCGAGTTCTACGAGCCAGTACCCGATTCCGCGCTGGATGGCCATGTTCAGCTCCCGTGCATGCCAAGCTACAATTACATGTAATTTTACATACAAATAGCGGCCGTGACGGAGGGAGCGAATGGACGAGCACGACACGATCACCATCGCCGTGGCAGCGGCGATGGTGCGGATCCGCCGCAGGCAGACCCGTGGCGCGCTGAGCGACGGCGCGATTCCCGTCGCGGTGTTCCGCGTACTCGACGCCGTCGCCGACGGCGCGGCCGACACGGTGGGCGGCCTCGCTCCCGCGCTCGGTGTCGACCAGCCGCGGGCGAGTCGCCTGGTGGCGCAGGCGGTTTCCTCCGGCCTGCTGGAGCGGGTCGCCGATCAGCGCGACGGGCGGCGTTCGGTCCTGCGCCTGACCGCCACCGGGCGCCGGGCCACGGCCGAGGCCAGAGCGGACAGGTGCAGCGCCATGGCCGCGGCCATGGCGGAGTGGACACCCGCCGATCGGGTCGAATTCGCCCGGCTGCTGGAACGATTCGTCGACGGAATGGATCGGATCGCCGACTGAGCGGCCGTCGTGACCCGATGGTCACGGAATCCGGGCGAGACTGTCGGCAGGCCCGTTCAGTCGAAGACGATGACCTGGCGCAATGCGTGGCCGGCGGCGAGTTCGTCCATGGCGCGGTTGATGTCCCCGAGGCCGACGTGCGCCGAGACGAGCCGCTCCACCGGCAGACGTCCCGCGCGCCACATCCGAACGTACTCGGGGATGTCGCGGGACGGCACGGCGGAACCGAGGTAGCTGCCGACGATGGACCGCCCTTGGGCGACCAAGGCCAGCGGGGAGATCGCGGCGCGGGCATCGGGGGCGGGCAGTCCGACGGTGACCGTCGTACCACCGGGCGCGGTCGCCGCGACGGCCGTCTCGAAGGCGCGGATGTTGCCCGCGGCCTCGACCACCACCTCGGCCTGCACACCCAGCTCGGCGACCTCGGCCGGCGTGTACGCCGCATGCGCGCCCAATTCCCGTGCCAGGGCGAGTTTGTCCGGCACGGTGTCGACCGCGATCACCTCGTGTCCCTCCGCGGCGAGCGAGACCGCGACCAGCACCGCCGCCATACCGACGCCGCCGAGACCGACGACCATGATCCGGTCCCCGGTTCCCGGCCGCGCCGAATTGAGGAGTGCCCCACCGCCGGTCAGCACAGCGCAGCCGAGGACAGCCGCGACCTCGGGCGGCACGTCGTCGTCCACCGCGACCACCGATCTGCGATCCACCACCGCGTAGGTGGCGAACGCGGACACACCCAGGTGGTGGTGCACCTCGACCCCGTCGCGAACCAGTCGCCGCCCACCGTTGAGCAGTTCGCCCGCGTTGTTGGCGATACTGCCGGGCACGCAGGGCGTGCGGCCGTCGGTCGCGCAACCCGCGCATTCGCCACATCGCGGCAAGAAGGTCATGACCACGCGCTGCCCGACCGCGATGTCGCCGTCACCCGGGCCGACCGCGGCCACCCGCCCCGCGGCCTCGTGTCCGAGGAGCATGGGCACCGGCCGCACTCGGTTGCCGTCCACCACGGACAGGTCCGAATGGCACAGCCCCGCCGCCTCGATCCGGACCAGCAGTTCGCCCGGCCCCGGCTCGCGCAGCTCCAGATCGCACACGGTGATCGGCGTCGATCCGGCGAACGGCGCCGGCGCCGCGATCCGCTCCAAGACCGCTCCACGAATCTTCATCCCGCCGACGCTACCCCCACGACGGCTCGGCACACCGGGTCGGAGCACTGGCGGTCGCGCGAAGCTGGTGTTAAGTTGGTCGGCCGTGACGGTGCTCCCGTTGGCCGCCTTGTACCGAGCCCGGGGTCGGGACCGTCACGTTTCAGAGGAGAGACTCCACTGTCCGTACAGTTCGATCACACCATTGTCGGCTGCCGGGACCATCGCATATCCGCCGAATTCTGGGCGGACATCCTGGGACTGGAAGTCGGCGCCCCCTGGGGGCCGTTCATTCCGGTCTCCTTGCCCGGCGGCGTCACCTTCGACTTCGCGAACGTGCCCGCCCAGATCACCGACATCCAACCCCAGCATTACGCCTTCTTGATCTCCGAGACCGAATTCGACACGGCCTACGCCAAGATCCGGCGGTACGAGGTGGATCATTGGGCCGACCCGCAGCAGCGGCGGCCCGGCGAGATCAATCACAACGACGGCGGTCGCGGGGTGTACTTCCTGGATCCCAGCGGTCACTTCCTGGAGTTGATCACCGTCCCGTACGGCGGCGGCTGAGCTGACGCCCGTCCGGACCGCGCTACCGAGACCCGATGACGCACCGAAGAGCTTGTCCCGCAAGCGGTGACCAGCGGCGCGTACGATGCCGCGCATGGGTGTCGATCTGGTCGACGTGGTCGAGCGCTTGCACGCCGACCTCGCGACGTGGCTCGGGTCGCAGGCGCCGATCGAGGTCTTCGAGCGGTTCGCGGCGGCGCAGCACGAGCGCTTCAGCATGGTGACGACCGGTGGCGAGGTGCTGGGGCGCAGCGCGTTGACAGCGGGGCTGCGCGGTGCGGGAAACTCCGTGCCCGGCTTGCGCATCGAGATATCCGACGTCGAAGAACTCCTGTGGTCCGGCGACATCGCGGTCGTGCGTTTCCTGGAGACGCAGCGGGCCGCGGAGAACGTCACCCACCGTCGGGTGACAGCCGTGCTGACGATCGGCGATCCCGGTGAGGTCCGCTGGCTGACGGTGCACGAAACCGAGGCCGTGCCGGCCTGACCATTCCCAGCCAGGGGGATGTGCGTGCTGCGGCGGCGCCCCGGGTGCCGGACAATTCCCGCCTACGTTCTCGGACGCGGGTGCGTCGCCGGTCGCGATTCGGCGTATGCGGCGAACCCGCGCTTCGACGGTCCGGGACGACGGACTCGAGGAGGTCGGTGCCGGTGGATCGGTGGGAACGCGACGGGCTGCGCTCGGCCAACAGTGGAATGCGCAATCAGGTGGAGCACATCCTGGATGCGCTCGCCGAGCAGCGTACCCACTTGTCGGAGGTGCGCGAGAAGCTGTCGGCGGTGCGGTGCACGGCCGAGTCGGCGGACAAGCTGGTGGAAGTGACCGTGGACGCCGGGGGCGTCCTCGTAGACGTGCGGTTCAGCCCCACCGCTGTGAAAAGCACACCGGAACAGCTGGGCCGTTCGGTCACCGAAGCGGGCAGGCAGGCGGCGCAGCTGGCTCGTGACCAGCACGCGGCGATCATCGCCCCGCTCGTCGCCGAAACCGAAGCGATACCCGACCTGCCCGATCTCGTCCCGGGCGCCCCCAGCCTGCGGGAGGTGTGGGAACCCACGCGCCACGACTCGCCGGGCTAGGCGCTCAATGCTTCCGGAGCCGTGATTCCTCGCCGGACGGGACGGTCCGGCCGATCCGGACCGACTCGACCGGCGAGGAATCACGGCCACCAAGGCTGCTGCAGGATAGGAAAACCCGGGTGGCTCGACCGCGCGGTTCTCGAGTGTCGGCACATGGCATCTACCTCCGTTCGTGCGGACAGCGCGCCGGCTGCCTGATGGATGGGCGAAGTGATCAGGAGTAGAGCTTGGCGAGGAACGTGTTCATGTTGTCGCGCACCCGCTCGGCCTTCTCGACGGTCGTGAGATCTTCCCGGTAACGGCTCCCGAGCGCGGGCCGCTTCTTGTTCCGCGCGTATAGCGAGCAGGCGAGATCGGTGCACATATAGGCGCCGACCGAGCTACCCTTGCGGCCGGATTCCCCGGCTTTGTGCGCGGTCATCAGCGAGACCCCTCCGCCGGTGTGGGTGGTCAGGCAGATCGTGCACATCTGCGCCCGTCCGGTGCCGCCGGTGGCAAACCGCAGTGCGACGCCGACCAAGCGATCGTCCTGCGGGACGACCAGGTAGCCGCGTCCGGGGAAGGACGGATCGCTCCAGCCGAGGAAGTCCAGGTCCGCCCAGGGCCGCTCGTCCAGGTCCCTCGGGACGGGCAACCGCTTGGCGTCTCCTTTCGAACAGTTGACGAACGACGATCTGATGTCGCGTTCGGTGACGGGTTCCATGACGAAAGCTCCTTCGGTTGATCGGTGGACAGAACCGAAGCGAGGCTACGGTCGGCGTGCTGACCGAACAACGGATTTTCCGGCTGGTCGGTCTCCGTCCGGTGACCGAGTCGGCGTTCCGATGAAGGCCGCCCACGGGGCCGCGGATCATCGAACCCCTCGGAGGTCACGGCGGTTTCGAGGCGCGCACGGCGGGTATCGCGCCGCCAGCGGGAGGTGCGAGGTGGCGCAAGACCTACAGAAGAAGTTCGCGCCGCACCGTCGGCTGCGCGGGCCCGCGGATCTGCCCGGGCGGTCGTGGTGGGGTGTGGTCAAGCGGTCGGTCGTCGAGTTCCAAGAGGACAATCTCAGCGACTGGGCCGCGGCTCTCACGTATTACAGTGTGCTGTCGCTGTTTCCGGGTTTGATCGTGTTGACCGCCGGGCTGGGCATGCTCGGACGGGACGACACCCTGACGTTGGTCGACGCCATTCGCGAGATCGGGCCGGGCAGCGGAACGGATCTGCTCATCGACGCGATCAACGATATTCACGAGGCGCAAGCCCCGGCCGGCCCCCTGGCGTTGCTCGGGTTGGCGTCCGCGCTGTGGACCGCGTCCGCTTACATCGGCGCGTTCATGCGCGCGACCAACGCGATCTACGACATCGCGGAAGGACGGCCGATCTGGAAGACGGTGCCGGTACGGGTGGCCCTGACCGCCACGGTGGTCGCGCTGCTAGGCGTTTGCACGGTCGGTGTCGTGGTCAGCGGGTCGCTGGCCGACCAGGTCGGTCGGTGGCTCGGGCTGGGGCAGGCCACGATCACGGTCTGGGGCATCGCCAAGTGGCCGATCATGATGGCACTGATCAGCCTGGTGTTCGCTCTGCTGTACTGGGCGGCGCCGAACGTGCGACAGCCGGGGTTCCGGTGGCTGACGCCGGGAAGCGCGCTGGCTGTCCTGCTCTGGGCGGGGGCGTCCTGGGGATTCGCGTTCTACGTCAGCCACTTCGGCTCCTACAACCGGGTATACGGCTCGCTGGGCGGCGTCGTCGTCTTTCTCGTGTGGTTGTGGATCTCGAATATCGCGGTCTTGCTCGGGGCGGAGCTGGATGCCGAACTGGCACGGGCGCGCAACATCGCCCACGGTCATCCCGAAGACGCCGAGCCTTATCTACCGCCGCGCGACGATCCCGACGAATGAGCAAGCGCGGCAAGGAATCCGCGGACATCTGCGGCCGAAAGACCGAGACGGTGACGAGTTGACCACGGCTCCACGGCATTTGAGCCGAGCCGGTGGCGGTAACCGAAACCCGCCCGGACGAACTGCGGCGTCACCGCGAGGAACTCGCCGAAGCCGTCGGGCTCTGGAACCGGGAGAACGCCGGATGACCGTTCCGGAGGTCGGCGGCACGGCGCCGCCGACCTCCACGGCCGCCGATCGGTCACCGCTGATCGGTCTCGGTGCTCTTGCCTGCTTCCCGCATCGCTTCGGCGAGCTCACGGCGTAGACGCTCGGCGTTCGCCTCGTCGCCCGCGTCCTCGGCGGTGGTGATGTCCTGCCGCAGTTGCGCGAGCGTGTCCTGCGAAACCATGGGGCCTCCTCGTCTTTCCGGACGGTTTCGTGTGGAGGGGCGACGATGCACCCTCTCGATCAGGGTGGCCGCTCGGGCGAGGACGAAACACTTCCGCGAGCGGCGGCGAGGAACCTGCGGTGAGCCGCTGGACTCGGTTCGGCACGAGTGCCGCACGGCAGGAGCGTGCACGTCCGACGATTGAAGCCGGGTCGATCGGGTATTCGCCCATTCGTGTGTCCGGGCTTGCGAGCGCGGTCGCGCCGCGTGGTACCAACCGCTCCTAGCCACCCGTCTACCGACGTCAACGGTTGTGACCAGTCCGTACGCCGAGCAGAGCCGCTCTATGAACCACTACTACGACGCGCTGGCGAGACGGGACGCCGCACCGGAATGAGCAGGAGTGTCGCATCGATGGAGTCATTCGCCTTCCAGAGCGACAGCTTGAGTGATACCGAGGAATTCCTCAACCTCAACTACACCAAGATGCGGATCGGCAACGATACCGGGAGACCGGTTCGGACGACCATCACCCGGACGTTGCTGGGTCCGGTCGACCTGGACGATTTCGAGCTGCGCTTCGACATGAGCTACAACGCGCAGCCGTTGGGCAAGATTTGCCTGTGCCACGTGGAGACCGGCGCGATCGAAGAGAACTATTTCGACAGCGGTACCGATTTCTTCCGCCCCGGAGAGGTCGGGCTGCTGACTCCCCCGGACCTGCCGTATTCCGGCGTGATCCACCACGCCCGCTACAGCATCACGATGTTCGACCCCGCCCTGCTGACCCGGGTCGCCGCCGCCACCCCCGGCCACGACGCGGAACCGGTGCGGCTGACGGGTCACCGGCCGGTCTCACCGGCCGCCGCTCGGCACCTGTCCTCCGTGCTGGAGCACATGCGCGGCATCGCGGCCGACCATACGACGCGCGAACAACCGCTGATCACCTCGAACGCCGCGCAGTACCTGGCCGCCAGCGTGCTGCACGCCCTCCCCAGTACCGCCCACACCGATCCGACGGCGAGCGATCGCAACGACGCCCATCCCGATACGGTGCGGCGGGCACTGGCGTACCTCGAATCACATGTGTGCGACGACATCGCCGTCGCCGATATCGCCGCGGCCGCCTACGTCACCCCTCGTGCGCTGCAACTGGCGTTCCGGCGCCACCTCGACACGACGCCGATGACGTATCTGCGGCGGCTTCGCCTGCGCGGTGCGCACGAACAACTGCGCGACGGCTCGCCCGACGACGGTCACACGGTCACCTCGATCGCCGGAGCGTGGGGCTTCGCTCATCCCGGACGATTCGCGACCGCCTACCGCGAGGCGTACGGCCGATCCCCGCATACGACTCTCCAATCCTGACCGTCCGGCGTGGCTGGTCGGCCTCGCGCGGACGGTATCGGTACCGCGATCAGTCGCGAAGGGCGCGTTCTCGCAGGTCGGCGAGGGTTCGCGACAAGACGCGGGAGATATGCATCTGCGAGACGCCGAGCACCGCGGCGATCTGCGCTTGCGTACGGCCCTCGAAGAAGCGCATGCGCAGCACCCGCTGCTCGCGCTCGGGCAGTTCGGCGAGCAAGGGAGCGACCGCGAGGGCCTCTTCGGTCAGCTCGTAGGAAGGATCCTCCGCGCCGAATGTCTCGGCGATCGGCGCGCTGCCGGTGTCGTCGTCCTCGATGACAGCGTCGATCGAGTTGGTGGAGTAGGCGTTGCCCGCCAGCAGCGCTTGTGTGACCTCCAGCAGGTCGATGTTCAGCTCCACGGCGATCTCGAGGGCGGTGGGCATCCGTTGCAAGCGCTGGGAGAGCTTCTCCACGGCCGGACCGATGGACAGCTGGATCTCCTTGATCCGGCGTGGCACCCGCACGGCCCAGCTGTGGTCGCGAAAATGGCGGCGCACCTCGCCCATGATCGTCGGGACGGCGAACGACAGGAACGAGGGTCCGCGCGCCGGGTCGAAACGGTCGACCGCGAGGACCAGCCCCACCGAGGCGATCTGGTAGAGATCCTCATAGTTCTCCCCGCGACCGACGAAGCGGCGGGCGATGTGCTCGGCCAGCGGCAGGCACCGGCGCACGATCGCTTCCCGCAACTGCGGACGTCCGGGGTCGCTGTCGTCCATCGCGGACAATTTCTCGAGCCACGGTTCGATGCCGTCGTAGCTGTCGGTTCCGCGCCGCGTCCGGCGCGGCGTCGCGGTCCTGTGCGCGGTCGCCAATGCCATGAGCTTCCTCGATTTTCTCTTCCAGCGATCGACGCGCTCGCGAGTTCGTGAACGAGGCGACGATCGCCGAGTACCGTCCTGCGACTACGTCAAGCGTTCGTGGGCGGTCTTATTCGTATTTCGGACAGGTGGCGGGATAGTTGTTCGTTCTCGGCACCCCCGTCGTCGAGGAGATGCCGCAGCGGCTGCGGCGCGCCACCGGAGGAGTGCTGCCGGTGGGCCTCGTCCACGAAGTTCCCGCGATGTCTCCCTGAACCGCCTTCGGTCCGTACCGTCGCGTCATCCGCCCGCACGGCGCCGGACGACCGGGACTCGCGCGGACCGCCTCCACCACGATCAGTCGCGCGGTATGCGGTGGTGGACGGTGAGCAAGATGTGGTCGAACGCGGCGACCAGATCCGGTGGGGGCGGCGGCACCAGCGGAAGTTCGGCGATCAACTGCTGGGCGAGCGCGCGCAGCTTGGTGTTGGTTTCCTGGGAACGCCACCGCAAGACCTGGAACGCTTGATCGGCGTTGATCTGGTAGATGCGCATGAGCACGCCCTTGGCTTGCTCGATCACCGCGCGATTCTCGTAAAGCCCGGGCAGAGTCGCGGCGAGCATGGCTTGATGAGCCTCGGCGAGAGTATGGGACAAGTCGACGTAGAAACCGGAGGTGCCGACCGCGGCGCCCGTGTCGTCCAGTATCCGATCGGCGACGACGAGCACGGTGTGTTCCTGGCCGGACAGGTCGATGAACCGATGCCGGCTCGAGAAGGGCTCGCCGTGGTCGATTGCGCGAGTGATGGTCTCGGCGACGTGCGTGCGGTCGTCGGGATGTTTGTGCGCCAAGAGCAGCTGTGTGGTGGGTTCGATCTCACCGGGCCGATACCCGTGCATGCGATAGACCTCGGGAGACCACTCCCAGCGGCGAGTGCCGAACCAGAACCGGAAACTTCCGATCGCGGGCTGGTCCGACGGTGACGGGGTGGTCACAGCGGACGCGCGGGGCCCGATGCGTTGGATCATGAATGCAATGCCTCTCCGACGAACAAGGGGCTTGCGGCCGCAAAAGGCACCCTGACCGCCGACGTCCCCCGAGGGGACACGCGGACATGGGCGCGCTTCGGCCGAGAATCCGCTGTTGACTCAACGGCCGGCGCGCGACCCATCGTGTCGGCAGCCGGTGACCTGCCCAACCAGTATGTCATCCGTCGCCGGCTCCGGCACGGCGGTACTCCTTCGGCCCGGAGGGCGACGCGAATCGAGCTGCCGGACTCCCATGAGTCGACCGCCTGCTACGCAAGGCATTCGAGTCGCCGATGCCGCGAATCCGCTACCCGTTGCCCTCGGCTCCCGATTCGGCGCGTACGCAGACGAGGACGCCGCCGCGAGGGCACCTCGACCCCGATGCTCGGGAGACGGCCAGGCATCACCCATTCCGCGGGATCCCCCGGCATGCTGGGCGGGTACGCCGATCGGCGAATTCCCCGAGCCGCAGCGCGCGGGTCAGATCCACCGGCTGTCTGCGTACACACCGGAGAGCACGGCCGATTCGGATTCCGAGAACGCGGCGGCGGCGCCGGAGCCGACGAACTCGGCCGCCGCGACCACCGCACGCCGCACCGCGCTTTCCGGCTCGCTTCCCTCGCCCAGAAGGGTTGCGGCAGCGACGGAGAAACTGTCACCCGCACCGCACGTGTCGCTGCCGTCGGGTGCTTTGGCGCCGGCGGGAAGCGGGATGCGCAGGCGTTTACCGGAAGCACGCAGGCAGACCAGGGCGCCCTCCGACCCGAGCGTGACCGCGATCGCCGCAACGGCCCATCCTTTGGCGAGCCTCCACAGATCCGGCCCCTCGTCGAGTCGGCCGGACAGCATATCGAGCGCTTCCGCGCGATTCGGGGTGACCAGGGCCGCCCCCGGAATCGGTACGGGTCCGCGCGGGTGGGGATTCCAGACGACCGGCACTCGTTCCGCGTGGTCGCGCAGCAGCGCGCGAATTCGCGGGTGGGCCGCGGTACCGCGACCGTAGTCCGAGACCAGTACAGCGTGCGCCGCCGCGACCGCGGCGTGCGCCTCCTCGGGCAGCGGATCCGTGCCGACTCGTCCGGTGCCGGAATCCATTCTGGTGATCAGGACGGGTGGCCGAGCCTGCCTGGACCGGGTGTGCCCGTTCGGACTCGCCCACGGGCCGACCGCTCGCACTCGTTGCTTGCAGACCGTCGAACCACACATGGGGAGCCCGATGACCCGCACGTGCCGGTCCAGCAGCGCGCGCAGCCGAGCAGCCGCCTCGTCGGCGGCGAAGCCCGCGATGAGGACGACTTCCCGGTCGCCCGCCGCGGCGAGCCGGGCCGCCAATCCGGCGCCACCCGGACGGAACGTCCGGTGCGCGACATCGACGACAGGAGCCGCCGACTCCGAGCAGCGCCGGTCGGCCCGACCGTCGAGGTCGATGTCGAGCAGCGCGTCGCCGATCACGACCAGCGGATCGCCCGTTGCCGTCACTTCCGCTCCAGCACGGCTTCCGACGCCGCGCGCGATCCGCTCCGGCCGAGTCCCCGTGCCGGTCGCCTGTTCACGTCGCTCCCTCCGGCGTCGCTCCCGGCGCGATGATGGGCGGCTCGCCGTGGGCGAAGCGATCGGTAGTGACGAACCGGTAGGCGTCGAGCGTCCGGGCGCCGATCCGGTCCCAGGAGTAGCCACTGCGGACACGCCGCAGTCCCGCCGCACCCCACGTCTGGCGCAGGCCTGGGTCCTCCAGCAGTGGGCGGACGGCCTCGGCCACCGCCGCCGGCGTGGCGGGGGCGACCAATCGTCCGGTGATCCCGTCGCGGACGGTATCGAGCAGGCCACCGACGGCGGTGGCGACCACGGGCTTGCCGCACGCCATGGCCTCGAGCGGCACGATGCCGAACGGCTCGTACCAGGGCGTGCACAGCACCACATCGGCGGAGCGCAGCAGCTCGGGCATCGCCGCGCGGTGGATGTGCCCGAGCAGGCGCACCCGCTGCGCCACGCCGTATTCGGCGGCCACACCGCGAAGGCGGCGGATCTCCGGATCATCGCCGGATTCGCCTCCCGCGATGACCAGCTCGGTGTCGGGCAAGCGCGAGAGAGCCGCGATCGCGAGGTCGAAACCCTTGCGCGGCACCATCCGTCCTACGGAGACCAGCCGGTGTGTTCGGCCGCGCCGGTCGGCGGGCCCGTCTGGGGCGAACCAGTCGAGGTCGACCCCGCAGGGCACCACCGAGATCCGCGGCCTCGGCACCCCCATCCCGGACAGTTCGTCCACCTCGTCCGAGCAGGTCGCCACCACGTGCGCGGCGCGATGGGCGATGATCCGCTCGATATGGACCCGCGCGGGTGGGCTGGTGTCCGCCGTCCCCTGGTACCGCCGCTTGACGCAGCCGAGGGCATGGAAGGTCATCACGAGCGGGATCCGCAACTGCCGCGCCGCCGGCTCGGACGCCACACCCGACATCCAGAAGTGGCCGTGCACCAGGTCGGGCGGGCACGCGGCCCAGTGCGCCCGCAAGAACGCGCAGAACTCGCCGAGGTAAGGCATGATCCGGTCCTTGGGCACGTACTCGGCGGGACCGGCCGGGACGTGGACGACTCGGTAGCCCGCGCCGGTCATAACCTCTTGCTCGGATTGGGAGCCGTCGTGCCTGGTGTAGACCGTGACGTCGTGCCCGCGTCGCGCGATTGCCGCCGATAGCTCGGCGACGTGGACGTTCTGGCCACCGGCGTCGACACCACCGAGTTGCGCCAGCGGGCTGGCGTGGTCGGACACCATCGCGATCTTCACTGCTGGCTCCGTTCGTCGAGGGCGACTGGACGACTAGCGCAGTAGCGGATCCGGGCCTCGCGTCGACAGCCCGATAGGTGCTGACATGCCCGTACCGACCGCACCGAAACATGAAGTCACGACCACCGCGCGGTTTGCGTCCCGCGGCCTCGGGTAGAGCGACGACATTGCTTCCGGCGCGTCGTAGTCCCCGCAGGAGGTCGCATGCGCACGCGATCACCTGCGCCGAACCAGCTGCCCCTCGTCCGGTACCGGGCCCGCTGGGACGAGTTTGCGGCCCGGACCCGCACGCTGCCGTTCCACTACCACCAGCACGAGACCTTGCGAGCGCTCGAGGTCGTTGACCTGGCGGGCACGGCGCCCGTACCGTTCGAACCCCGTCTCGAATCGACGTCGGCCGATCGGTCCGCTGCCGAGCCGATTCTGCGTGACCTGCGCGGGCCGTGGACCACTGCTTGCCCGGTCTGCGATCGCGACTGCACAGACGAGACACTCCCCCGATGCCCGCACGACGTGTCGTTCGTGGCAGGCGTGCCGACCGGGGACGTCTGCCGCGACATCGATGAACTACTCGATCAGTCGCTTCCGATGTGACCGAACCGATCGGTCGCGGCGGACGGCCGCCGAAGCGTAGCTCGGCCCCGGCTCGGTCCGCGGCCTTCACCTACCGAGTGGATAGGGGCGGGCTGTGTACGGGCGTACGGTCGCCGCTTCGGGGCCGCGGTCGGTGACGGTGGTGGTGAACACGACGGTCTGGCCGGGGGCGAGGGTTTTGTATCCGCGCGTGTCGATGGCGCGGAAGTCGACGAATACCGGGCTCGTGCGGTCGTCGGGTTCGAGGTAGCCGAAGCCCTTTTCGGTGTTGAACCAGGCGACGGTACCGTGGCGCCATTCGGTGGTTGTGGCCGGAACGAGGGTGTCCCGGTGGGTGCGGAGCGGATGCGGAAGTCGAGTGTGGATCCGGGAATGCGTCGTGCTGGTCATGACAAGCGTGCACCGAGATTCGGGTCGGAAGGCCAAGAGATAGTCGTCGGCAGGCGTGTGCCGCTATCGGTGGTCGGCGACGCTATCGGTGGGAATCGTCGAGTTCGGCACGTTGGTCCTTTCTCCGGGCGCGGGCGGTCGTGACTACGGGAGCCGCGGGCCCGGACGCCGGTGCCGGGCCCGCCTCGGAAGAGAGTGACGTGACGGTTCGGTTGGTCCGCGGCTCACCTGCCTTTCTCATCGTTTGTCTTCCCTGTGGATGACCCGACTCACCTCATCTGCCTTGTCGAGTCCACATAACCTATGCCTTTGCAGACAGATTCCTTATAGCACTGTCGAAAAGTTGATGCAAGTGCTGAGAGGAAGGCTTCGGAGGGCTGCGCATGTGTCCACGACACGCGACAAATCCGCGCAGCCGCCATGCCACGCGAGCAGTCGGCGCGCGGAGCACTGAATCGACTCGGCCGCTCGGATGCGGCACGGAGACTCGGACCTTCGGGCGATCGACACCAACCGACATCAGGGCTCCGGTACCGCCCCGATCCAGCGGTCTCGGGCGGAAGTATCAACCGATGCATAACAGATCGGGATCGCCGAGCGACATGCGAATCCGCAACCGAGATACGCGTCCGAGCCGACGGCGATGAGAGGGAAAATCGTGGAGCGGATGACGGGATTCGAACCCGCGACCCTCACCTTGGCAAGGTGATGCGCTACCAGCTGCGCTACATCCGCACTCGCATCGCGTTGTCCACGATGCGACACAGAACATTAGCGGACAGTCCTGACAAAAAGCCAATCGCCGTTCATGCCCGCGGGACCGCCGCCCGGTTGCGGCGCAGGCCGAGCCCGGCCGCGATCAGGCACGCCAGAGCGACGACACCGACGAACCAGGGGAATACGGTGCTCAGCCCCCAGGTGGTGGCGGCCCAACCGGCCAGGATGGTGGGCAAGGCCATGGCGGAGTAAGCGAGCAAGTAGTACGCCGACATCGTCTCGCCGCGTTTGTGTTGCGGCACGACCTCCGACAGGTGGCGCAGCGAACCGCCGAAGCCGAGGCCGAAGGTGGCGCCGAGCGCGACACCCGCGGCCAGCACCGCGACCCAGTTGTGCGTGGCCAGCGCGGGCACGGTCAGCAGCAGCGACAGCGCCATGCCGGTGTCGCCGAGGATCGCGGCCCATCGGGCGGGCACGCCGGTCGCGAACAGTTGCGCGGTGGCGCCGGACAACGCCGTCGAGGCGACGACGGCGCCGCCGAAGACCAGATTGTGGATGCCGGTCTGCTGCGCGGCCAGCGAGGGATACAGCGACAGCAGCACGCCCAGCACCGACCAGGCCGCCATCACGCCGATCGCGGAGAACCAGAAGTCGGCGCGAATCTCCTGCGGCACCGCGGGTCTGGCGATCCGGATGCGTCCGGCCACCCGGGCCGAGTGCGGTTCACGCAGCGCGAGCACGCCGACGCCGATCGCCAGGCAGACGACGGTGATCACGACGTAGGGCGTGCGCAGCGGATGCGGCGCGTACTGCGCCAGCAGTGCCGAGCCCAGGATGGCCACGGCCATCCCCACATTGAACGCGACGCCGCTGAGCTGCCCGGATCGCGCGCCGCGGTGCGGGCGCAGATCAAGCAGCGCGGCGGCGCCCGCCACCACCGTGGAGCCCACCGCGAGGCCGTGCAGCGCACGCGCCAGCAGCAGCATGGACACGCTGTCGGCGAGCACGAACACCCCCAGTCCGGCGACCATCGTGGCGAAAGCTCCGAGCAGCACGGGCTTCCGGCCGGCCACGTCGGAAATGCGCCCGGACACCAGCACCGCAACCAGCGCGGCCACCGCGTAGACGGCGAACACCAGGGTCGTGGTGAGCGGCGAGAGATGCCACTGCTGCTCGTAGATGCCGTAGAGCGGCGCGGGCACGCCCGAAACCCCCAGCGCCACACCGCTGGCGGCCAGGACCAGAGCGTAGGCCCAGCGCTGCGAGGCCTGCTCATCGACGGCCACCGCCATCGTCGCTGCCATCGACCCTCCGATCAGGTAAGTTTGATGATGATCGAACCACAGTCGACGATACATCCGGTACGACGATCATCAAACCTAGGAGTGAGCCAGATCATGTCCGATGTCCGCGACGTGGTGCAGGCGCCACCGGTGGCGGCGCTGCCCACCGTGCTCAGCGCGCTGCAAGATCCGGTGCGCCTCGAGATGGTGCGCAGGCTCGGCAACGCGGGCACGGCGGTGCGCTGCGGCGCGCTCTACGAGGCGATCAACAAGTCGACGGCCACCCACCATTTCAAGATCCTGCGCGACGCGGGCGTCATCGAGCGCTTGATCATCGACGGACACACCTGCCAGCGCCTGCGCCTCGACGACCTCGAGTCCGCCCTGCCCGGACTGGTTCCGACGATCGTCGCGGCCGCCAACCGCGCTCGCCGCGAGTGATCCGGAAGGGGCGCGCGCTCAGCAGGCGTCGAACCGCCACTTCCCGTCGATGAACGTCCACGTCTTCGGCTTCGGATCGTCCTCGGCCGCGCGGGCGTCGAAGTTCACGACCGTGACCGTCCCCGTCGACCCCGACGTCGTGACGGTGACCTCCGACGGCTTGGACTTCAGATCCCGTCCGTCGTAGAGCTGCGCCATGGCCGCCACATAGTCGTCCTCGTTCAGCGTGAGCCTGCAACGCGCGGACCGGAATCGATACGCGGCGGCGTAGTCGTGGCTCGCCAGTGCGTCGTTCATCTCGGTGGCTTCCTCGCGCAGCGCGGACGCGGTCGGCTCGCCCGCCTTGCCTGCGTCCGCGTCCGTTCCACCGCACCCGGACAGCACGAGGATCGGCATCGAAACCGCGCCCAGCGCGCGAAGGGCACGATTCGTTCGGTTCATCTCGACTCCTTGCCAGAGATCGCCGGATCCGACACCCGGACAATCGAGTTCAACGCCCTCCGGCGAGGATCGCCGGCCGGGCGGCCGAAACAGTATCGCGGCGAGGGAATTCACGCCAAGCCGCGAACCCCTCTCTCACGGCTCGGGCCAGGATCAGCTCGGCACCAGCCGCCGGACGGCAGCGGGGAGATCGCGGGTGCGCTTGTACGGTCCGGCGACCGACGCGGCGAAAGGCCGCGCCAGCAGCGTGCGCGCGACGGCGGACACTTCGTCGGTGGTGACGGCGTCGATGCGGGACAAGGTCTCGGACACGCTGCGATGGTTGCCGTAACTCAGTTCGCTGCGCCCCAGACGATTCATGCGCGAGGCGGAGTCCTCCAAGCCGAGCACCAGCCCGCCGCGCAGCGAGCCCTTGGCCCGCGCGCACTCGGCGTCGCTGATGCCGTCGGCGGCGACTTCCTCCAGTACGCCGCGGGCCAGTGCCGCCACCTCGCCGAGATTCTCCGGCTGGCAGCCGATGTAGACCGAGAACGCGCCGGTGTCGGCGAAGGTGTCGACGCTGGAGTACACCGAGTAGGCCAGCCCGCGTTCTTCCCGGATGCGTTGGAACAGACGGGAACTCAGCCCGCCGCCGACCACCGTGTTGAGCACCGACAGCGGCCACCGTAGGTCTCCCTCGTGGCGCCCGAAGGCGCGCACGCCGAAAGCCAGATGAGCCTGCTCGCTGTCGCGATGACTCCAGTGCAGCTGCGGAGCGCCGTGCGGCCGGAATCGGCCCTCGCGCCGCGGCGCGGGCGCCGCCGCCGGGTCGAGCCGGTTCTCGAAAGCGCGGTGCACCAATTCCACGGTGTGGTCGTGCTCCACGTTGCCCGCGACCGCGACCACCATACGCTCCGGCCGGTAACGCCGAAGATGGAACGAGCGCAACTGCGCGGCCCGCATCCCCTCGATGGACTCGATGGAGCCGATCACCGGGCGCCCGATCGGGTGATCGCCGAACAGCGCGGACAGGAAGGAGTCACCGACCAGGTCCTCGGGGTCGTCGTCGCGCATCGCGATCTCCTCGAGCACCACCTGCCGCTCGACGTCCACGTCCGCGGACCGGCACAGGCCGTTGAGCACCACGTCGGAGACCAGGTCGACGGCCAGCGGCAGATCCTCGTCCAGGACGTGCGCGTAGTAGCAGGTCTGCTCCTTCGCGGTGAACGCGTTCAGCTCGCCGCCGACGGCGTCCATCGCCTCCGCGATGTCCAGGGCCGAGCGCGTCGGCGTCGCCTTGAACAGCAGGTGCTCCAGGAAGTGTGCGGCACCCGCGACAGTCGGGCCTTCATCGCGCGAACCGACCCCCACCCAGACGCCGATAGAGGCCGAGCGGACCCCGGGCAGATGCTCGGTGACCACGCGCAACCCGCCGGGCAGCACGGTGCGCCGCACTCCCCCGTCCGTGTCCGCCCGCAGCTCGAGTGACGAACCCCCCTGCCCGGTGCTGAGCAGAGGGGTTGTCGTCTTCTTCTTCGTCACAGGGACAAGTACTACTCGGTCCCGGCCGAGCCCGCATCGGCCGTGTCGTCGCCGGGCTCCTCGGCGTTCTCCTCGACCGGCACGAGCGAGATCTTGCCGCGGTTGTCGATGTCGGCGATCTCCACCCGCAGCTTGTCGCCGACGTTCACCACGTCCTCGACCTTGGCCACGCGCTTGCCGTTACCCAGCTTGGAGATGTGCACCAGGCCGTCGCGGCCCGGCAGCAGCGAGACGAACGCGCCGAAGGCGGTGGTCTTGACGACCGTACCCAGGAAGCGCTCGCCGACCTTCGGCAGCTGCGGGTTGGCGATGGCGTTGATCGCGTCGATCGCGGCCTGCGCCGAAAGGCCGTCGGTCGCGCCGACGAACACGGTGCCGTCGTCCTCGATGGAGATGTTGGCACCGGTGTCCTCGGTGATCTGGTTGATCACCTTGCCCTTGGGGCCGATCACCTCGCCGATCTTGTCGACCGGGATCTTGATCGCGGTGACGCGCGGCGCGTACGGGCTCATCTCGTCCGGGGTGGCGATGGCCTCGGCCATCACGTCCAGGATCGTGGTGCGCGCGTCGTGGGCCTGGCTCAGCGCGCCGGCCAGCACCTGCGAGGGGATACCGTCCAGCTTGGTGTCCAGCTGCAGCGCGGTGACGAACTCCCGGGTGCCCGCGACCTTGAAGTCCATGTCACCGAAGGCGTCCTCGGCGCCGAGGATGTCGGTCAGCGCGACGTAGCGGACCTCTTCCTCGCCTTGGTCGTTGGTGATGGTGTCCGACACCAGACCCATCGCGATACCGGCGACCGGCGCCTTCAGCGGCACGCCAGCGTTCAGCAGCGACAGGGTGGAGGCGCACACCGAACCCATCGAGGTGGAACCGTTGGAGCTCAGCGCCTCCGAGACCTGGCGGATGGCGTAGGGGAACTCCTCCTGGCTGGGCAGCACCGGGATCAGCGCCCGCTCGGCCAGTGCGCCGTGGCCGATCTCGCGGCGCTTGGGCGAACCGACGCGGCCGGTCTCGCCGGTGGAGAACGGCGGGAAGTTGTAGTGGTGCATGTAGCGCTTGCTGGTCTCCGGGCCGAGCGAGTCGACCTGCTGGGCCATCTTCACCATGTCCAGGGTGGTGACGCCCAGGATCTGGGTCTCGCCACGCTCGAACAGCGCGGAGCCGTGCGCCCGGGGCACCACCGCGACCTCGGCGGACAGCGCGCGGATGTCGGCCAGGCCGCGGCCGTCGATGCGGAAACCGTCGGACAGGATGCGCTGGCGCACCAGCTTCTTGGTGACCGAGCGGAACGCCGCCCCCAGCTCCTTCTCCCGTCCGGCGAAGTCCTCGACGAGACGCTCGAGCACAGCGAGCTTGATCTCGTCGATCTTCTCCTCGCGCTCCTGCTTGCCGGAGATGCTCAGCGCCTCGCTCAGCTCGCGCTTGGCGGTGCCCTCGACGGCCGTGTACACGTCCGCGCCGTACGGCGGGAAGAGCGGGAACTCCTCGGTGGGCTTGGCGGCCAGCTCGGCCAGGTCCTGCTGCGCGCGGCACAGGCGGGCGATGAACGGCTTGGCGGCCTCGAGGCCTTCGGCGACGACGGCCTCGGTCGGCGCCTGCGCACCGCCCTCGATCAGCGTGATGACGTTCTCGGTCGCCTCGGCCTCGACCATCATGATGGCGACGTCACCGGAGTCGACCACACGGCCCGCGACGACCATGTCGAACACGGCGTCCTCGAGCTGCTCGGTGGTCGGGAAGGCGACCCACTGGCCATCGATCAGCGCGACGCGAACGCCACCGACCGGGCCGGAGAACGGCAGACCGGCGAACTGGGTGGACGCGGACGCGGCATTGATCGCCACCACGTCGTAGAAGTCCTTCGGGTCCAAGCTCAGCACGGTGACCACGACCTGGATCTCGTTGCGCAAGCCGTCGACGAACGAAGGGCGCAGCGGCCGGTCGATCAGGCGGCAGGTCAGGATCGCGTCGGTGGAGGGGCGGCCCTCGCGGCGGAAGAACGATCCGGGGATGCGGCCCGCGGCGTACATCCGCTCTTCGACGTCGACCGTCAGCGGGAAGAAGTCGAACTGGTCCTTGGGCTGCTTGCCCGCGGTGGTGGCCGACAGCAGCATGGTCTCGTCGTCCAGGTAGGCGACGACGGAACCGGCGGCCTGCCGGGCAAGACGTCCGGTCTCGAACCGGATGGTGCGGGTGCCATAGGCGCCGTTGTCGATCAGCGCGACGGATTCGAAAACACCGGGCTCGACCTCGACGGCGGAGCTCTTGCGTTCAGTTGTTTCGGTCATTCTTCTCTCTCAACCTCTCGTCTTCGCCGGCTCGAGCGCCCGGTGGGCGCGATCCGGCTGTCGTCAGCCGTACCGGGTACGGACGCGCGGCAACCCTCGTGGCTGCGACGCGCACACCCGGCCGTCTCCCCTTGGAAACGGCGACGCGGAGGCGGTCATCGATCGAAGCCCGACGGCGCCAACTCGCTGCCGATAGGCCACTACCGAAGACCGACGCCACGCGGGCGGGTGCATACGGCTGTGCAATGTTGTCGTGCGACGGGGCCGATCCACCCCTCAACACAAATAGCCAACGGAGCGATTGTACGTCTCCCCCTCGGCTGAACCAGCGACCGCCTCGGACATCACGTGTCGGGAGTCACACTTACCACTCAGGCCCCGCCACAGCCGCTCTCCGAACCCCGGCCGCGCCCCCACAGGCAGCGGACGAAGTGGGCCCTACGTGAATCGACGAAGAAACGAGGCCCGAATGCCACAGATTCGGGCACCGTCGGCCCGATAGAACCACGCAATGAGCCCGGCGATCGGGTAGCGGCCGGCACCTGGTGCCGCGCCAGCCGTCCCCGAACCCCGGACTCAGCCGAGAACTCTCCGGGTGCGACACGCAAGACCAGGAAATCGCGCGAAGCTCGAAACCCGGGCACCACATGAACGGCACCGATGATCTGCCGCGCCGAAGCCTGGAACTGCAGCCTGGAACTGCAGCCTGGAACTGCAGCCTGGAACTGCAGCCTGGAACTGAAGCCTGGAACTGCGCGAGCAGTTGCCCGACACGCACCGGCCAGGGCTGATCGAAATCGCCGCACGTCAGCACTGCGCGATATCGGCGCGCAAGCTATCCCACAATCAGAACCACACCGGCCCCACCCGTTATCCGAGCGAAGCAAACCGAGCATAGTCCCTTCGCGGCCCGGCTCCCGTCCGAGTGCCGCCGCATAGACGACGAAGTCGCCGACGGCGGTCGCTCGGACGTCAGCCACAGGGGGCCACTAGCACCCAGCGCCGCGGCGCCGGCGAATCAGCGCCTGAGCCCCAGCCGCTCGATGAGCGAACGGTAGCGGTTGATGTCGTTGTCCTGCAGGTACTTCGACAGCCGCTTACGACGACCGATCAGCGCCATCAGACCGTGGCGGGTGTGGTGATCGTGCTTGTGCTTCTTCAGGTGCTCGGTGATGTCGGCGATACGCTTGGACAGCAGCGCGATCTGCGCCTCCGGCGAACCGGTGTCCTTCTCGTGCAGGCCGTACTCGGCGAGGATCGCCGACTTCTGCTCGGTGGTCAGCGCCATGGGGCATCCACTCCTGTTTCTCAGTTCCGCGCTCGAATGTCCGGTTACCCGGGGCGGGCGCCACCGCGGACCGCAGCAAACCCGAGGGACCACCCTACCGGACCGGATCCTTCCCCTGAAATCGCGGACCGGCAGGCGTGGCCGACGGCTCCGCTCGCGCGTCGCACGGAAGCGTGGGCATTACCTGCCGGGTAATCGACTCACCGCACTTCGGCTGCGAATCTTCCTCTCGTACCACCGAATACGAGGAGACGACGATGCCCTACCTGGAGACGACCGACGGCACCCGCCTGGCCTACGAGGACTACGGAACCGGAGCACCGATCGTGTTCTTGGCCGGGTGGGCGCTCAACACGGAGATGTGGGAGTACCAAGTCCCGTTCTTCGCCGAGCGGGGTCACCGCTGCGTGCTGCTGGACCGGCGCGGACACGGCCGCTCCGACCGGCCGTCCACGGGGTACGACTTGGACACTCGCGCCGACGACGTGGCCGAACTGATCGAACGGCTGGATCTGCGCGATCTGACCCTGGTCGCCCACTCCGCGGGCGGCGCGGAAGTGGCCCGTTACCTGGCCAGGCACGGCACCGCACGGGTCGCGCGCATCGCGCTGCTGGCCACCACGCTGCCGTTCCTGCGCCGGACCGAGGACAATCCCGAAGGGCTTCCGGACGAGATGAGCCTGGCCTCGATCGCGCAGTGGCGCACCGATCGGCCCAAGTGGTTCGCCGATCGCGCACAGGGATACTTCGCCACCCACCTCGGCGACGACGTCTCCCCCGCGCTGATCGAACACGAGATGCGCCGCTGCCTGTCCACCGCTGCGTGGGCAACCATCGCGGTCTGGGAGTCGACCTTCGTGTCGGACCATCGCGAGACGCTGCGGAATCTGCCGATTCCCGCCCTGGTCGTGCACGGGGAGCCGGATCAGTCCATTCCGATCGACGCCAGCAGCAGGCGCATCGCGAAACTCGTGCCGGACTGCGTCTACAAGGAGTACCCGACCGCGGGGCACGGGCTGTACAACACCCATGCCGACCAGCTCAACCGGGACCTGCTCGACTTCATGACGTCCTGACGATCACCGGGCGTCGACGGCGGTGAGGATCTTTCGCGTGGTCTCCACGTCGCGGCCCATGCACTCGACGAGCTCGTCCACCGACTCGAACTTGCGTTGGCCGCGGAGGTGCTCGACGAAGTCGACCGCGACGTGCTGACCGTAGAGATCGGCTTCGCCGTCGAGCACGTACGCCTCGACGGTGCGGGCGCGTCCGGAGAAGGTCGGGTTGGTGCCCACCGAGACGGCGGCCATGGCCCGCTCGCCCGGGGTGACCGTGCCTATGGTCGGGCCGGGGCCGAGCACGGTGAACCACCCGGCGTACACGCCGTCCGCCGGAATCGCGGCGTGCATGGGCGGCGCGACGTTCGCGGTCGGGAAACCGAGTTGCTTGCCGCGGCCGTCACCGTGCACGACGACGCCCTCGACCCGGTGCGGGCGGCCCAGCGCCTCGGCAGCGGCCGCCATGTCCCCCGCGTCCACGCACGCGCGGATGTAGGTCGAGGAGAAGGTCACGGCGTGTTCGCCGAGCAGCGTCACACCGTCGACCTCGAAGCCGAAGCGCTTGCCGAGTTCGCGCATGGTCTCCACCGTGCCCGCGGCCTTCTTGCCGAAGGTGAAGTTGTCGCCGACGACCACCTCGACCACGTGCAACCGCTCCACCAGCAGATCGTGCACATAACGGGCGGGTGCCAGCTTCATGAATTCGTGGGTGAAGGGCATCACGCAGAAGACGTCCACGCCCAGTTCCTCGGCCAGTTCGGCACGACGGGTCAGTGTGGTCAGCTGCGCGGGGTGCGAGCCGGGGCGGACCACTTCCATCGGGTGCGGGTCGAAGGTCATCAGCACCGCGGGCACGCCGCGCGCGGCGGCGGATTTCACGGCTCTGCTGATCAGCTGCGCGTGGCCGCGGTGCACACCGTCGAACACACCGATCGTGAGAACACAGCGCCCCCAGTCCGCGGGCACTTCGTCGAGACTTCGCCATCTCTGCACAGTGCGCAGCCTACGCAAAGCAGGTAGCGAACAGTATTCGGGCGTGCTGATCTCACACAACGGTTGCGGCGCCGTGAGCCGACGACCTGGTTCGAGCCGCCCCCAGCCATGCGAGTGCCGGTAGGTCCTACGTCACCGGTACGGATACGACGCGGATGCCGGCTGCCTGCTCGAGCCGACCGGAGAGGCGGAGCGGGATCGAGCCCCAGCCGCACGCCGCTGGTGGCGGTGGCGCCCACCCCAGCATAGCTGGGAGATGGCCCGGACTGCCGTGAGCTTGCGTGCCACCGTGCCATGACGTCGGGTTCACCGACATCTCCGGGAAAACTTCGCCCGCCGGAAACGAATCGAACGTATTCGCGAAAGAGTCCATTCATCCCCGGTTTTCTGCGGGCTCACAAGCTCGTCTCGCCATCAGGGGGAATGGTCTAGCGTCCAATTCGTCGGCGACAGTAGTGCCCCCGGAGTAGCCATGAAAAGTGCAGTCAAGCACGTGCGTGTGATCAACCCGTCCGATGCGGCCGAAACAATGGGGCGGCAACGACAACGCCTCATCCCCTGCGTCACCACCGAAACCTGTGGCGCTACCGGCATCTCGGCGGGCATGGTCAACATGACCCCCGGTGCCATGTCCAAAGCGCATTATCACGCGCACAGCGAGATCGTCGTCGTCTGCCTGCGCGGGCGGGCGGTCACCCTGATCGGCCCGGAGCTGATCCCGTATTTCCACGGTCCGGGCGAGTTCATCTACATCCCGGACGGAGTCGTGCACGTGGCGGTGAACCTCGACGAGACCGAGGACCTGGTCGCGGTGGAAATGCGGACCGATCCCCTGTTCAACGACGACGTGGTACTGACGCCGGAATACGACGCCCGGGTCCCCGAAGTCGTTGCCCGCTTGCGGCGCGGCCCGGTCGGTTCCTGACGTGACACGCCTGCAGCGCAGCCGCCGCGCGGCCGAGGTGAGCAGCGGACCCATCGATGACATCTTCGCGACGCTGGCACGACGCCCCGAGGTCGTCTCGTTCGCCGTCGGAGCACCCGACCCCGCCCTGCTCCCGGGCGAGCTCGTCGCGACGCTCTCGCAGAGCGTCATCGAAAGATACGGCAGCGCCGTCCTGCAGTACGGCATGACCCAAGGATTCGCCCCGCTGCTGGTCGAAGCGCGAAACCTGCTGCGCAACCGCGATATTCGATGCACGCCCGAGCGCTTGCATATCTCGACCGGCGGATCCGGCGCTCTGCACAACCTGTGTTTGGCGGTGCTCGACCCGCATGACGTGGTGCTCGTCGAAACACCGACCTATGGCCCGGCCGTCAAAGAATTCCGTAGCCACGCAGCGACCGTCGTCGCGGTGCCGTCCGACGAATCCGGCATCGTGCCGGAAGCGCTCGAGGAGGCTTTGGCCCGATACGACGCGGCATTCGTCTACCTGCTGCCCACGTTCCAGAATCCGACCGGGCGGACGATGCCCGCCGGGCGGCGTGAACGAATAGCGGAGATCGCCGTCCGCCACGGCACGCTGATTGTCGAGGACGACGTCTATACAGACCTGCGCTATCGCGGCGTCGCACCGCCCGCGCTGTGGTCTTTCGCACCGGACAACTCGGTCTACATCACGTCACTGTCGAAAACTCTCGCTCCGGCGATTCGTGTCGGAATCACCGTCATGCCCGAGGATCTGCTGAAAACAGTGCTCGCGTTGAAGCAGGGCATCGATATGCAGACGTCGACGTACTGCCAGGCGATTGCCGCCGAATTCCTCGGCAGTTCGGCCGGTGCGGCGCACCTCGCCCACGTCGTCGAGGCCTACTCGGCCAAGTTGGACGCCTTGACCGCTGCGGTCGGGGGGCACCTCCCGGCCGGGTTCCGGTGGACCGCACCCGAAGGCGGGATGTTCCTGTGGGTCGAGGGACCGGCGGGTTTCGATGCCGACGCGGCGCTGCCGGAAGCGCTGCGACGGGGGGTCGCGTTCCTGCCCGGAAGCGCCTTCTACGCCGACGACGTCACCGGCCACCGCAACACGATGCGGCTGAGCTTCGCGAACGTGCCCCGCGACGACATCGACCGTGGCATCGCGCTGCTGGGAGCCGTCTGCGGAGCCCCGGCCTCGACAGGCACAGCATGAACGATCGGCATCCGGTGCTGGGCACGTGGGAGGTGGTCGCCGAGGGCGCTCCGTTCGGTTACCACGTGATGCAGTTCCACCCGGGTGGCACGATGCTGCAGTCGAACCCCGATCACGGCAATCGCGCCACCAGCGACAGCAACGGCATGGGTAGTTGGCGAGCCGACGGCTCCCGGGTCACTGGCGCGTTCCTGGAGTTCACCGTGGATCGAGCCGACCCCTCCGTAGTGCGCAAGGGAATCGTCGCCTTCGAACTCGAGGTGACCGGGGACCGGTTCTCCGGACTCGCCACGGCGACGTTCTACGAACTGTCCGGTGCGCCGATCGGCGCGCCGGCCACGGCACGGCTGGCCGGTGCGCGATTCGACGGCGTGGCCGCGTTCCGCAGTGCGCTGGAGGTTCCGGGAACCGTGTGACCCACCCGCCGCGGACGACACGCTCGAGCGGCCGTCGTCGCGCCCCACCGGGAGTGAACGGAGAATCGCGTTCCGTTCGCGATCGGGCGACGACGGGGCCGACGATGTGTGCATCGGCACGCCAGTGCCTAAGCTCGGGGTGTGCCAGGTAAACGAGATATCGCCACTCGACGCGAGTTGGCCGACGCCCCGGCGCCGGGCGATGCGCAGGGCGGTACCGCGACGATCGCGCCTGTGCTCTCGTCGGTCGCCCAGGACTACCTGAAGGTCATCTGGACCGCGCAGGAGTGGTCGCAGGAGAAAGTGACCACCAAGTTGCTCGCCGAGCGGATCGGGGTGTCGGCCTCCACCGTGTCCGAAGCGGTCCGCAAACTCGCCGATCAGGGACTGGTCGAACACGCCCGCTACGGCGCGATCGCCCTCACCCTCGCGGGGCGTCGCGCCGCCGTAGCGATGGTGCGTAGGCACCGGCTCATCGAGACGTTCCTGGTGAACGAGCTCGGTTACGGCTGGGACGAGGTGCACGACGAGGCCGAGGTGCTCGAGCACGCGGTCTCCGAGCTGCTGATGGCCCGGATCGACGCCAAACTCGGCTACCCCGACCGCGATCCGCACGGAGATCCGATCCCGTCGGTGGACGGCGCGGTCCCCACTCCGCCCGCGCGCCAGCTCAGCGATTTCCAGGCGGGCGAATCCGGCCGGGTCGCGCGCATCTCCGACGCCGATCCCGACATGCTGCGTTACTTCGACTCCGTCGGCATCGCGCTGGACACCGTCATCACGGTCGTCGAACGCCGCGACTTCGCGGGCACCATCGCCATCCGGATCGGCGCCACCGAGTCGCCGACCGACCTCGGGCGCCCCGCCGCCGAGGCCATCTGGCTCACCGCCTGACCCGGTCTGCGCTGTCACCGCCTCCCACGGCGGTGTCGGCTCCCATCGCCGCGCGTGATCACCTGATTGCCCCGTTACGTCCGGGTAGAGCTGCACACCGACTGTCGCAGCTGCGCCTGCTCGGGCGGAACGCTCCCCGACCGCCTCCGCGACCCGGTCAGCCGAGTTCGGCCGGCGCGGCGCGGCGGGTCAGTTCGGCCGCACGGGTGGCAATGGCGTCACCGAGTTCGGCGGTGGTTGCGGTGCCGCCGAGGTCCGGGGTGTGGATCTCTCCGGTGGCGAGCACGTCGCAGACCGCTCGATCCACCGCGACGGCCGCGGCGGACTCGCCGAGATGATCGAGCAGCATGGCACCCGCGAGGATCTGCGCGACCGGGTTCGCGATGCCCTGCCCGGCGATGTCGGGGGCACTGCCGTGCACCGCTTCGAACATCGAAGGGCCGGTGCGCTCGGGATTGATGTTGCCCGATGGCGCGAGACCGAGTCCTCCCGTCACGGCGGCGGCGAGGTCGGAGAGGATGTCGCCGAACAGATTCGAGCCCACGATCACGTCGAGCCGGTCCGGGTGCAGCACGAGTTCGGCGGCCAGCGCGTCGACGTGCATCTGCCGCGTCGTCACCTCCGGGTACTCGGACGCGACGCGATCGAAGACGCTGTCCCAGTACGGCATCGAGTGGATGAGTCCGTTCGACTTGGTCGCCGAGCACAGCCGACCGGATCGTTCGGCGGCCCGCTCGAACCCGTAGCGGATGATCCGCTCGCACCCGGTACGGGTGAACACCGACTCCTGGAGCACGAATTCGTCGGGGCGGCCTTCGTTGTGGATGCCGCCGATCCGGGAGTACTCGCCCTCGGAGTTCTCCCGCACGATGAGGATGTCCAAGTCGTCGGCGGTCCGGCCGCGCAGCGCCGACTCGGTGCCGGGCAGCAGGCGCACCGGGCGCAGGTTGACGTACTGACCGAAAGCGCGGCGCAGCGGGATCAGCAGCCCCCACAGCGAGACATGGTCGGGCACACCGGGAAAGCCGACGGCGCCGAGGAGGATGGCGTCGAAGTCCGCGAGCCGCTGCGCGCCGTCGTGCGGCATCATGGCCCCGGTGCGCAGGTAGTTCTCGCAGGACCAGTCGAATTCGGTCCATTCCAGGCCGGGCAGCACGGCGTCGAGCACGCGCACCGCCGCCGCGGTGACGTCCACGCCGATCCCGTCACCCGGGATGGTGGCGATGCGGTACTCGCTCACTGGCACTCCTTCACAGTCGCACTCCGATGTACTTGGTCTCCAGGAATTCATCGATCCCGGTCGATCCGCCCTCGCGCCCGAGCCCGGATTCCTTGACGCCGCCGAACGGCGCGGCCGGGTTCGACACCACGCCCTGGTTGAGTCCCACCATGCCGGTTTCCAGTGCTTCACACACCCGCAATCCGCGCCGGAGGTTCTCGGTGAACACGTAGCTCACCAGTCCGTAGGGGGTGTCGTTGGCCCGGCCCACCGCCTCGTCCTCGGTGTCGAAGACGCCGATCGCGGCGACCGGCCCGAAGATCTCGGTATGGCACATTTCGGCGTCGTCGGGGACGTCGACCAGGACGGTGGCGGGATAGAAGGTGCCCGGTCCGTCGAGCTCGGTGCCGCCGGTGAGCACCGTGGCGCCGCGGGCGCGGGCGTCGTCCACCAACCGCTGCACCTTGGCGACGGCTTCGGCGTCGATCAGCGGACCGACCACGACGTCCGGCTCGGTGCCCCGGCCCATCGGCAGGGCCGCCATCCGATCGGCGAGCCTGCGTGCGAAGACCTCGGCGACACCGCGCTGGACGAGGATGCGGTTGGCGGCGGTGCACGCCTGGCCGATGTTGCGCATCTTCGCCGCCAAGGCGCCTTCGACCGCCTCGTCCAGGTCGGCGTCGTCGAACACCAGCAGCGGCGCGTTGCCGCCGAGTTCCATGGAGGTGCGCATCACCGTCTGCGCACACTTCGCGAGCAACTGCTTGCCGACCGCGGTCGAACCCGTGAACGAAAGCTTGCGCGAGCGGCTGTCGAGGATCAGCGGCGTCATCACGGCGGCGGGATCGGCCGTCGTGACCACATTGACCACCCCGGCGGGCAGCCCGGCCTCCGCCAGCACCTCGGCGAGCGCGAGCATCGAAAGCGGCGTCTGCTCGGCGGGTTTCACCACGCAGGTGCAGCCCGCGGCCAAGGCAGGCGCGATCTTGCGCGCTCCCATGGCCATGGGAAAGTTCCACGGCGTGATGAGCAAACTCGGACCGACCGGCTGCCGGGCGAGCAGAAATCGCGAACCGCCGGTCGGCGCGGGCATGTACCCGCCGTCCAGGCGCACGGCTTCCTCGGCGAACCAGCGGAAGAACTCCGCGGCGTAAGCGATCTCGCCGCGCGCCTCGGCCAGCGGCTTGCCCATCTCCAACGTGGCGATCAGCCCGAGCCGGTCGGTCTGGGCCAGCAAAGCGCGATGCACACGCATCAGCAGATCGCTGCGCTCGCGCGGCGGCGTGGCCGCCCAGGCCGGTTGCGCCGCGCATGCCGCGTCGAGCGCCGCCAAGCCGTCCGCCGGGTCCGCGTCGGCCACCGCGCACAGCGGCTCACCCGTCGCCGGATCGAGCACCGGCAGCGTCCGGGCGGTCGAACGCCACCGCCCCTGGATGAACAGGCCTCGCGGCACCGTGTCGATCGCGGCTCGTTCGGCGGCGCTGAGCGCGCTTTCGGTGAGCATCGTCGGTGGCTCCTTCCGTCGCCGCGCAGCGTTCGGCCATTGCTGCGACCCGTGCCGCCATGTTATGCATATTGTAGACAATCCGACAATAGACAATCATTTGTCCGGCAAGTGGTTGCACCGCTGCGGGAGGCGAATCACCATGACCGAGCTCTCTCCCATCCTGAAACAAGCCACTCCGGTAACGGTCGACCATGGCGCGGGGTGTTATCTCTACGGCACCGACGGCCGCCGATACCTCGACTTCACCGCGGGTATCGGGGTGACCAGCACAGGCCACTGCCACCCGCACGTGGTCGCGGCCGCGCAGGCGCAGGTCGCCTCGCTGATTCACGGCCAGTACACGACCGTGCTGCACCGGCCGCTGCTCGAGCTGACCGAACGGCTCGGCGCGGTACTTCCGGACGGATTGGACGCGCTGTTCTTCGCCAACTCCGGCAGCGAGGCGATCGAGGCCGCGCTGCGGCTGGCGCGCCAGGCCACCGGACGGCCGAACGTCGTCGTCTTCCACGGCGGCTTCCACGGCCGCACCGTGGCCGCCGCGACCATGACGACCTCAGGGACCCGTTTCTCGGCCGGGTTCAGCCCGCTCATGTCGGGCGTGCACGTCGCGCCGTTCCCCACCGCGTACCGCTACGGCTGGAGCGAGCAGGAGGCCACGACCTTCGCGCTGCGCGAACTCGACTACCTGTTCGCCACTCTCACCTCGCCCGCCGAGACCGCGGCGTTCATCGTGGAGCCGGTGCTCGGCGAAGGGGGTTACATCCCGGGCAACACCGAGTTCTTCCGCGGGCTGCGCGAACGGGCGGACCGGCACGGCATCCTGCTGGTGTTCGACGAGATCCAGACCGGCTTCGGGCGCACCGGGAAGTTCTTCGGGCATCAGCACTTCGACGTGCGGCCCGATGTGATCACCATCGCCAAGGGCCTGGCCAGCGGTTTCCCGCTGTCGGGCATCGCGGCCTCGCGCGAGCTGATGTCGCGTGCGTGGCCGGGCTCGCAGGGCGGCACCTACGGCGGCAACGCGGTGGCGTGCGCGGCGGCGATCGCCACGCTCGACGTCATCGAATCCGAAGGGCTGGTGGACAACGCGGCCGCACGGGGCGCCCAGCTGTTGCGCGGCCTGCGCGACAGCGCCACCAAGGCGATCGGTGACGTACGCGGCCTCGGACTGCTCGCGGGCGCCGAATTCACCACGGCCACAGGCGAACCCGACCCGGTCACCGCCGCTGCCGCCCAGCGCGCCGCGGTGCACAAGGGACTGCTGCTGCTGACCTGCGGCGCGCACATGAACGTGGTGCGGATGATTCCGCCGCTGATCGTGACCGATACTCAGGTCGAGGACGCTCTGGCGATCTGGTCCGAGGTGCTCGCCGAGTTGTAGCGCCGCGACCGTCGCCGCCCCCGTGCCCGCCCGGCGGGCACCGATCAGGAAGCAGAACCGTATGGCCCGCTACATCACCATCACGCTCACCAAAGCCGCGGTGACCTGCCGCGCCCGTCTGCTGGACGAGGAGGCGCCGCGCACCTGCGCGGCGGTATGGAACGCGCTGCCGCAAGAAGGCGACGCCTTCCACGCCAAGTACGCACGCAACGAGGTGTACACCCTGCTCCCACGAATCGGCGCGGCACCGCATCGGGAGAATCCGACCGTCACGCCGATCCCCGGCGACGTCTGCCTGTTCGATTTCGAGCCGTGGGAGATCGGCAATCCGGCTTACGGTTACGAGCCCGGCTCCGCGGCCGAGCACGAGCGCGGCGCCACCGATCTCGCGCTGTTCTACGGCCGCAACAATTTGCTGATCAACGGCGACCTCGGGTGGGTGCCGGGCAATGTCTTCGCCACGATCGAAGAGGGGCTCGCCGAGATGGCCGCGGCGTGCAACGCGCTGTGGTTGCACGGCGTGCAGGGGGAGACACTCGCGTTCGCCCGTGCCTGAATGCCCCGTACGGTGGCCCCGCGGTATCCGCGGGGCCACCGCCGTTCAGGAAGCCAGCACGAACTCGGCGTAGCGGGCCACCGCGAGCACCAGATCGTCGGAGTGGCGCGGACCCACGATCTGCAGCCCGACCGGTAGGCCGGCGCGAGTGACCCCCGCCGGGATGCTGATCGCGGGCTGCTGGGTGAGGTTGAACGGGTAGGTGAACGGGGTCCACTCCGGCCAGCTGTGCAGGCCGCTGCCCGGTGGCACATCGTGTCCCGCTTCGAACGCGGGGATCGGCACCGTCGGGGTGATCAGGACGTCGTAATCGGTGTGGAAAGTTCCCATCTTGATGCCGATCCGAGCCGCCACGTCGCGCGCGGCGAGATAGTCGACCGCGGTGACGGTTTCACCGCGCTCCCATACCGCCAGCAGCCCGGGATCGACCCGGTCGCGCGTGCCTTCCGGGAAGCCGGAAAGCATGGTGGCCGCACCGGCCGCCCAGAGCAGTTCGAAGGCTTCGCGGGGATCCTCGAATCCCGGATCCGCGGCGCCGACCCGGAGTTCGGCTTCGGCCAGCCGAGCCACCGCGGCGTCCACGATGGCGGCGACTTCGGAGTCGACGGCGGCGTAGCCTAGCGTCGGCGAGTACGCCACGCGCAATCCGCGCACGTCGCGCTGCATTTCGGCGCGGAATACAGTGAGCGTGGGGGCCAGTGCGGTCGGGTCGCGCGGATCCGGGAGCGACAGGATGTCCAGCAGCAGCGCCGCGTCCTCGACGGTGCGGGTCATCGGCCCCGCGTGCGCCAGTGGACCGAACGGGCTGGCCGGGAACAGCGGAATCCGTCCGTAGGTGGGCTTGAACCCGACGATGCCGCAGAAGGCGGCCGGAATGCGCACACTGCCGCCGCCGTCCGTGCCCACCGAGACCGGGCCCATGCCCGCCGCGACGGCGGCGGCGCTCCCGCCGGACGACCCGCCCGCGGTGGTGGACGGGTCGGCCGGATTCCGGGTGACGCCGGCCAGCGAACTGTCGGTGACCGCTTTCCACGCGATCTCCGGGGTGGTGGTCTTGCCGAGGAACACCATGCCGTCCTCGCGCAGCCGCGCCGCTACCGGGCTGTCCACCGGCCACGGCCCGGCCGGGTCGATCGAGGTCGACCCCCGGCGGGTGGGCCAGCCCTCGATCAGGAAGACGTCCTTGATCGAGACCGGCACGCCGTCGAGCAGGCCGCGGGCGTGGCCGGACTGCCAGCGCGCCTCGGAATCCTTCGCCTGCACCAGAGCGCGATCGGGATCCACGAGACAGAAGGCGTTGAGCGCGCCGTCGCGGTCGGCGATCGCGCGCAGGATCGCCTCGGTCGCCTCGACGGGCGACAGACTGCCCGCCGCGTAGGCCGAGACCAGCTCGACCGCCGTCATAGCGGTCGGGTCGGTGGGTTGGTTCTTGTCGGGGTAGCTCATGGATGGGCTCCTTCAGCCGGGCACGTACCCCAGCCTTTTGTCGACCACGTTGTCCAGCGGACGTCCGGCGATCCAGTTGTCGAAGTTCTCGGTGAACGCGTTGACGATCTCGGTGCGCCATCCGATGAAGTCACCGGAGTTGTGCGGGGTGATCCGGACATTCGGCAGTTCCCACAGCGGGTGATCGGCGGGGAGCGGCTCGGGGTCCACCACATCGAGCGCCGCGGCGGCGATCGATCCGGTGCGCAGCGCGGCGACGAGGTCGTCGGTCATAACGAGTTCCCCACGACCGACGTTGACAAACCTGGCGTGCGGTTTCATCGCGGCGAACGCGGCGGCGTCGAACATGTTTCTGGTCTGCTCGGTGAGCGGTGCGATTGCGACGACGTAATCGGCGCAGGCCAGTCCGGCGTGCAGGTCGGTGGTGACATCGCCGAAATCGGGATCCGACGCGCGTTCCCGTCTGCCCACCGCGCGCACCGTCATCCCGACCGCGCGCAGCAACCGGGCGATATGGCGTCCGATCGAGCCGGTGCCGACGATCAGCGCGGTCGCCCCCGCGACCCGCTCGGATTCCCGATGACGCCACTCGTGCCGCTGCTGCAGCAGCAGCGAGCCGGACAGGTCCTTGGCGAAACCGAGAATCTGTCCGAGCACGTATTCGGCGATCGCGGCGTCGAAGACGCCCCGGGTATTGGTCACCACCACGTCACTCGCGCGCAGCTCGGGGAACATCGCCGGGTCGACGCCCGTCGATCCCATGTGCACCCACCGCAATCGGTCGGCGGCGTGCCACGCGCCGGGCAGCGCTCGCGTGCGAAAGTCGTAGACGAACAGGATCTCCGCTCCGCGCAGGGCGCCCGCCAACCCGGACGCCTCGGTGTAACGAATGGTGGCGCGATCGGCTACCCGGTCCATTCGTTCGGCGTCGGGCACACTGTCACTGTGCAGGACGGCGACAATCGGGCCCTGTTCCACATTGACACACTAAGATGGCATCGTATGATTGTCAACAATCCGATCGTGTTCGGAGGTCGTCCCGGCTGAGCGCGAGAGGGGCCGTAGTGGATTTGAGCTTTCCCGACCTCGAGGGGCCCGTTGCCCAACGGGGTATCGGGATCATCGCACCGTTCGATCTCGCCCTCGAACGAGAGCTCTGGCGCTGGGCGCCCTTGGAGGTGAGCCTGCACCTCGCCCGCACCCCCTACGAGCCGGTCCCGGTGTCGCTGGAGATGGCCGAACTGGTGTCCGACGCCGCGCACCTCACCGCGGCCACCCGCAACGTGCTGCACGTGGAGCCCGAGGTGGTGGCGTATCTGTGCACGTCGGGCAGCTTCATCAAAGGCCTCGCCTACGAGAAGTCGTTGCGCGAGACCATCTGCCAGGCGGGGGCACAGGACGCAGTCACCACCTCGGGAGCGTTGCTCGAAGCGATCCGCCACCTGGACCTCAGCCGCATCTCCGTGCTCACCCCTTATGACGAGATCCTCACCCACCGGCTGCACGAGTTCCTCGGCGAAGCCGGGTGTTCGGTGGTGCGCTCCGACCACCTCGGGCTCGGCGGCGGCATATGGAAGGTCAGCTACCGCACGATCGCCGAACGCATCGTCGGCGCCGACGATCCCGAGGCCCAGGCCGTCTTCGTCAGCTGTACCAACCTGCCGACCTACGACGTGATCGAACCGCTGGAAAAGGCTCTCGGCAAGCCGGTGCTCACCGCCAACCAGCTCACCATGTGGGCATGTCTCGGCCGGATGAAGCTGCCGATGATGGGCCCCGGCAAGTGGCTGCTCAACGTCTTCTGAAGGAAAGAACATCGCATGCACGCACCAACCATCGGCTTCATCTATCCCGATCACGCGGCGGAGGACGACTATCCGCTCGCGGCGGCGGCGCTCGGCGCGCACCTTCCGGTAGCTCACATCTACGGCACCGATCTGCACGCCGTCCCCGAACTGCTGGAGCTCGGCAGTCCGGAGAAATTGCGACTCGGCGCGTCCCTGCTGGCCCCCCACCGCCCCGACGCGATCGTCTGGGCCTGCACCTCGGGCAGTTTCGTCTACGGCCCCGTCGGCGCACGCGACCAAGCGCGCGCTTTGGGGGAGGTCGCAGGCGTGCCTGCGACCAGCACCAGCATCGCGTTCGCCGACGCCGCGCACGCGCTCGGACTGCGTACCGTCGCGGTCGCCGCGAGCTATCCCGACGAGGTCGCTCGGCTGTTCGTGGATTTCCTCGCCGACGCGGGCATCGACGTCGTCTCGATGTCCAGTGCGGGAATCGACACCGCCGCCGAGGTGGGCACCCTCACCCCGGCTCGAGTGCTGCGGCTGGCGGTGGACAACGACCATCCCGACGCGGAGGCGATGCTCATCCCCGACACCGCGATGCACACGCTGGCCGTGCTGCCGGAGCTGGAGGCTACGCTGGGCAAACCGGTGCTGACGGCCAATCAGGTGACGGTCTGGGCGGGTCTGCGGCTGGCCGGCGCCGAGCCGGTCGTTCCCGGACTCGGCACCCTGTTCGCGGAAAGGCAGACCGATGTCCGTCGTTGATTTCGAGCCGGTGAACCGGCAGTCGACCGCGGAGATGATCGCCGACCGGCTCCGCGAGGCGATCATGCGCGGCAGTCTCGCGCCCGGGTCGCAGCTCGGCGAAGCCGATCTCGCCGCGCGGTTCGCGGTCTCGCGCGGGCCGGTGCGCGAGGCGATGCAACGCCTGGTGTCCGAGGGCCTGCTGCACAGCATCCGTCACCGCGGCATTTTCGTCATCGAACTGAGCCTCGACGACGTCGTCGACATCTACCGCGCCAGGACGGCGCTGGAGGGCGGCGCGCTGGAGTTGATCCTGGACGGTCGCCGCCCGATCGCCTTCGAGGCGCTTGGGCCCAGTGTGGAGGACATGGTCGCGGCCGCCGAACGCGGTGACGCGGTGGGGGTCTCGGACGCCGACCAGGCATTTCACGAGGCACTGGTGGAGAGCGCGGCCAGCCCGCGCCTGGTGCGCGCGGCCCGCACCCTGCTGATCGAGACGCGGATGTGCCTGGGCGCCCTCCAGACCACCTACCCCGACCTGCGGGAACAGGCCCGCGAGCACGTCGACCTGCGCGAAGCGATCGCCACGGCCGAACCCGCTCGGGTCCGCGCCCTGCTCGTCGAGCACATGGACGACGCCGTCGATCGCCTCCGCCACCAGATCGACTCCTGACCGCGGGGCGCTACCGGGACAAAAAGCCCAGCGCCGCGCGGAATTCCGGCAACGATAGCCGTGCGTCCCGGTCGGCGGCGGCCAGCAAAGCATCCGCCGGTTCATCGATCCGGCCCGCACCGCAGTGGCGGATGAGCGATTCGAGTTCATCGACGCAGATGCGGCCGTCACCGTTGACGTCGAAGACCTTGAACGCGGCAAAATATCGCTGCTCGCGAACTTGCAGGTCGACCCCTACAAGTTGGCCGGGCGCACGACCATGACCGACGCGGCTCGCTTGCCGCTTTCTTGCAGCAGCGCGATCGCGCGGCCCTCCGGGTCGATGGCGGCGTAGACGCCGGATATCCCGGCGGGTTCGAGCCAGCGACCGTTGCGCAGGTCGTCGGCTTGGGTGGCATCGATGTCACGGTGCGGGAAGGCCGTGCGCACCGCTTGATCCATGTCGAGGCTCAGCGGAGGCGCGCCCGACTCCGCGGCGGCGGCCAAGTCGTCCAGGGTGCGGGCGTGTTCGAGGGTGAACGGACCGACCCTGGTGCGCCGCAACGCGGTCAAGTGGCCGCCGACGCCGAGCGCGGCGCCCAGGTCTCTGGCCAGCGCCCGCACGTAGGTGCCCGAGGAGCACTCGACCACCGCGTCGAGATCGACGAAATCGCCGATGTCGCGGCGGGCGAGCACGTCGAAGCGCGACACCGTGACCGGCCGGGCGGCCAACCGCACGTCTTCACCCGCGCGGTGGCGGGCGTAGGCGCGCTCACCGTCCACCTTGATAGCGCTCACAGTGGCCGGGACCTGGTCTATGTCCCCGGTCAGTTCGACTGTCCGGGCGGCGATGTCGGCGTCGGTGAGGTGACGGGCAGAAGTCGTGGCCAGCACTTCGCCCTCGGCGTCGTCGGTGGTGGTCGCCTGACCGAGCCGGATGGTCGCGGTGTACGCCTTGGTCGTCAGGGTGAGCAAGCCGAGTAGTTTGGTCGCGCGCTCCACGCCGAGCACCAGCACACCGGTGGCCATCGGATCGAGCGTGCCCGCATGGCCGATCTTCTTCGTACGCAGCAGTTTCCGGCATTTCGCGACGACGTCGTGGCTGGTCCAGCCACCGTCCTTGTCGATGACGAGCAGTCCGCCGAGTCCGTCCATCAGACGTGCGCGATCGCGGTGAGGATGTACCCGTCGGTGATCAGCCAACGGCCGTCGAACGAGACCAGTGGCGCGCCGCCGTCGGTGGCCTGTCCCGGCACGAGCAACTCGGTGTGGAAGCTGCCGTGCCCGGAATCGGCGGTGCTGTCCTCGATCTCGAACGTGATGTGCGCCTCTTCGAACCCCAGCCAGCGCACGGTCAGCGGGAACCACGCTTTGAACGTGGCCTCTTTGGCGCAGAACAGCAACCGGTCCAGGTGCAGCCCGGAATCGGTGGTCTTCAGCCACTCCCGCTCCTGGGGCAAGCTGACCGAGTCCAGTACGCCGTCGGGCAGCGTGGCATGCGGCTCGGCGTCGATGCCGATGGAACGGAACCGCAACTTGTGGCCCAGCGCGGCAGCCTGGTAACCGTCGCAGTGAGTCAAGCTGCCGACGATCCCGCGCGGCCACACCGGAGCGCCGCGCTCTCCCTTGCCGATCGCGACCGGCTGCTCACCGAGCTGCGCCAGCGCCAGCCGGGCGCAGTGACGCGCGCCGATGAAATCCCGGCGACGCTTCTCCACCGACTTGGCGATGAGATGCTCCTCCGCCGGATGCGGCTTCAGATCCTCCGGGTACGCCAGCAACTCGGCCGTGGCCACACCGGCGGGCAGAATGTTCTCGATCATCACCGCAGAGCCTAGCCGAGCCGCGATACCTGGTATCACAGCGCCGTGTGCCTGCCCATCCGGCCGCCTCACCACCCGCAGGCAGCCCATCATCGACGCCGCCTCGACCGCACTTGCGTCGACGGCCGCAGTGGTGCCCGTACGCCGGGTCCGGCTTACCACCCGACGATGGGTCGGCGAGGACTACGCCAGCCCGCGCCGCTGCTGTGCTTTGCTGCGCATTTCCGCGGCGGCGGCTTCCATCTCCGGAGTCACCTGGAAGTGGCCGCCCCACTTGTTCAGCGTGCCCGGCGGGTATTGCGGCGTCGGCAAGATCTGGCGCAGCAGTCGCTCGGGCAGGCCACGACGCTGCCACTCGCGCGGGTAGCCGAGCGAGACCTCCTCGAACCGGACGCCGTCGTAGTGCGAGGTCCGCGGGATGTGCAGGTGACCGTAGACCGAGCAGACCACGTTGTAGCGGGTGTGCCAGTCCGCGGTCAGTTCGGTGCCGCACCACAGCGCGAACTCCGGGTAGAACAGCACGTCGGTCGGCTGCCGGACCAGCGGGAAGTGGTTGATCAGGACGACCGGCGTACCAGGGGCGAGCGCGTCGAGCTTGCGCTTGGTCACCTGCACGCGGGCGTGGCACCAGGCGTCCCTGGTCAGATACGGCTCCGGCGAGAGCAGGAATTCGTCGGTCGCCACCACGTTGCGCTCGCGAGCGATCGCGAGACCCTCCGCCTTGGTGGTGGCTCCTTCCGGCAGAAACGAGTAGTCGTACAGCAGGAACATCGGCGCCAGCGTGATCGATCCACCGTGCTCCTCGGCGCCCGCGCCCTGCCATACCGGAAAGGGGTCCTCCGGCGTCAGCACGTCCAGGTCGCGGCACATCGACACCAGATAGTCGTAACGCGCCACCCCGGACCTCTGCACGGGATCCTTCGCCGTCGTCCACAGCTCGTGGTTGCCCGGCACCCAGATCACCTTGGCGAACCGGCCGCGCAGCAGCTCCAGCGCCCACCGGATGTCCTCGGTCTTCTCCCCCACGTCGCCGGCCACGATGAGCCAGTCCTCCGGCGAGTCCGCCGTGATCTGCTCGACGACCGGCCGATTCCCCTGGTGCCCGACATGGATGTCGCTCACCGCCATCAACTTGGGTATCACCACACCTACCTTGGCACATCCGTCGGAATTCCCGCGCACCGGCCGAGCCGGGTGTCACCTCACCTCGGCACCTCGGCGCCGACCAGGGCCCACCGGCCCGACAACGCCCGCCACGCGACGGCGATCAGCCGCAACATCATGAACGCGGCGAGGCCGGACCAGATTCCGGCAACGCCCCAATCGAAGGCCAGGGACAACCAGATGGCGGGCAGGAAACCCAGCAGCGCCGCCCCGAGCGTGGTGGTGCGCAGATAGGCGGCGTCACCCGCACCGAGCAGGACGCCGTCGAGAGCGAAGACGACACCCGCCACCGGAATGAGCGCCACGAAGAACCACCACACCACGTGCGTGCGCTCGAGCACGCCCGGGTCGTCGGTGAACAGCGCCGGGACGACCACCGCGCCTGCCGCGAAACAGGCGGCGAGCGCGAGGCTGAAGATCTCCGACCACTGGGTGACCCGCCGTGCGATGCCGCGCGCGCCCGGGGCGTCACCCGCGCCCAGAGCCGCGCCGGTGAGGGTTTGCGCGGCGATGGCCAGTGCGTCCAAGGCGAGTGCGAGGAAGTTCCACAGTTGCAGGACCAGCTGGTGGGCCGCCACCGACGCGGCGCCGAAACGCGCGGCGACCGCCGCCGCCGAGACGAAACATGCCTGGAACGCGAAGCTGCGGGCGATGAGATCGCGGCCGAGCACGAGCTGGGCTCGCATCACCGGCCACTGCGGGGCGAGCGGGACCCGTTCGCGAGTCAACGCGTTGATGAACAGGATGGCGGTGACTACCTGGCCCGCGACGTTCGCGACGGCGGATCCGGGCAGTCCCAGGTACGGCACGCCGAGCAGTCCGTGCACCAGCACCGGGCAGAGGATGCCCGACACCGCGAGTCCGGCGACCACGTAGGCCAACGGCCTGCGTGTCTGCTGGACGCCGCGCATCCATCCGTTGCCCGCCATGGAGATCAGGATCAGCGGCACGCCGAACAGCGCGATCCGCACCCAGGCCAGCGCTTCCCGCGCGATGTCGCCGCCTCCGGCGATGGCGTTCGTCACCGGCACGGCGAACGCCTGGACCAGTAGCAGTATCGCCGCGCCGACGGCGACCGCGAGCCAGGTGGCCTGCACGCCTTCGGCGACGGCGCCCCGGTGGTCACCCGCGCCGTGGCGACGGGCCGAACGCGCGGTGGTGCCGTAGGACAGGAAAGTCAGCTGCGAGCTCGTCTGCGCCAGAATCAATCCGCCGACGGCGAGACCGGCCAGCGCGAGCGCCCCGAGCCTGCCGACCACGGCCAGATCGAACAGCAGGTAGATCGGTTCGGCGACCAGCACGCCGAGGGTGGGCAACGCGAGCCCGAAGATGCGCTTGGGTCCGGCCGCGGCGGCTCGGTCGACATCGGCCGACGGCTTCCCGCCCGATCGTGACGCCGGGCCGGTGATCTCCGCACCGGAACCTTTCGCGTTCACGAACACCTTCCCTTCTCCGGTACCGCCGTCATCCCGGTCGGGGCGTGCCCCTCGCGCGGCCCATCGACGAACACCGGGGAGCGCACCACCGGCCGACGCGGCACGCATCGCACGTGCGATCCCGTATGGGAGAGTCTGCGGACCAGCTCGACCATGTATGGCGGATGGCCGACCAGAGCAGTCGGGACGGGCACGAGTCGCCCGGAAATCGAGCGAACGGTGGAAGCGAGGTGAATGCGACAACCAGGCCCTGGGAACGACCGCGCATCAGCACGCTCGCGCGCGAATGCCGCTGACGTCGATCGATCCGTCCGCTGCCTCGGACATGAACGGATCCGGAGGCAGAACCGGTAAGTGGTTCGGGCCGGGACGTTTCCGAAAACCACGGTCACCCGAGCGCGGTCAGCAATGCGCCGATCAGGTCGTCGGGCGCGCCGTGGGCGGTGTACCCGGCGGCGAAGCGGTGCCCGCCGCCCCCCAGCGCGGTGGCCACCTCGGCGACGTCCACCCCGTCGCCCGCGCACGCCCCACTGTCCCGCGAGCGCAGCGACACCGTCCACCGATCCGGTGCCACGCGGGATTGCTTGAATACCGCGGCGATTCCCGCTTCGGCGGTCGTGCGCACGATATCGATCACGCTCTCGACTTCCTCCGACCGCACGTCATCGATGTCGTCGCGACGCACGAACGCGTACACCAGCCCGACACCGCCGCGCACGTGCGGGACCAGCTGCGCCGTCCCCAGCACCCGCGACAGCATCGGCAGCCAGCCGAACGGGTGCGTGTCCATCAAGGTGCGGGCGATCTCCGCGCCGTCGATCCCGGTGGCCAGCAGCCGTTCCGCCAGTTCGTGGGTACCTGGCCGCACCCAACGGAACGAGCCCGTGTCGGTGACCAGACCGGCATAGAGGCAATACGCCACCTCCGCGTCGATCGGCACGCCCCACGCGTCGAGCAGCCGTGCGATCAGGCTGGTGGTGGACTCGGCGCCCGGATCGACCACGTTGATCACCGCGAAACGCGTGTTGGACCGATGGTGGTCGATCACCATTGTCGTTGCCGCGCCGGGCAATCGGTCGGCGAGCGCGCCCAGCCGGCCCGCGCTGCCGCAGTCGACCGCCACCAGCAGGTCGACCTCGGCACGCACCTCGGCGGGCGCCACCAGATGCCGCACGCCCGGCAGCGACCGCATGGATGCGGGCAGCTCCGCCGGTTCGGCGAACGACACCTGTACCGGAACCCCGCGCCGATGCAGGACCAGCGCCAGCGCCAGTCCGCTTCCTATGGTGTCCGCATCGGGTTGCACATGGCAGACGATGGTCACCGAGCGCGCCGCGTCCAGCGCCGCCACGGCCGTGTCCAGGTCGGCCGTTTCCCGCATCGTCGTCATCGACTACCGCATGTCACTCGTCGACGTCGCGTTCGACCTTGTAGGGGTCCGCATCGCCCGCGTGCCGCGCCGTGGCGGCCGCTTTGGCGACCTCGTCGTCCGCGGCCCGCGCCCTGGCGAGCAGTTCCTCCATCTCTCGCGCCGCGTCGGGCACCCGGTCCAGCACGAACGCCAGCGTCGGGGTGAACTTCACCCCGGTTCCCGCGCCCACCTTGGAGCGCAGGACACCCTTGGCCTTCTCCAGACCGGCGGCCGCACCCTCGTAATCCGGTTCGGCGTCGATGGTTTCGCCCATCACGGTGTAGTACACCGTCGCGTCCCGGAGATCGCCGGTGATCTTGGCGTCGGTGACGGTCACGAAACGCAGCCGCGGATCCTTGATCTCGTATTCGATCGCGGTCGCGACGATCGAGGAGATCCGCTTGGCGAGTCGGCGCGCCCTGGCTTGGTCCACCATGGCCGTTTCCTCCTCACTACTAACTCTGTTCGATAGCGGTCGGAGCATGGGCCGGTGTGGCCACCACAGCTCCGTCCTCCGCGCCGTCGCTGGGCCGCGGTCAGTCTTCGGGACCGAAGATTCGGCGGCGCACCGCCAGCAACTGTAACTCCGGACGAGCCGCGACATGCCGTTCACATCTGTCCAGCACCTCGGTGAGGTGCTCCATCCCGGCACTGACCATGGCCACGCCCAGCAGCGAGCGACGGTATAGATCGTGTTCCCCGCCTTCGGCGGCACTCACACCGAAACGCTGCAATTCGGCCAGAATCGGCCGGATCACCGAGCGCTTCTGTTTCAGTGAGTGCACATCGCCGAGCAGCAGGTCGAATTCCAGTGCACCCAGGTACACCCACACCCTCCACTGTCGGGACGAGCAGCCCGGACGCCGCGCGGCGCGCGGCGTCCGGGTTCGTCTCGGTCGCTCAGTCGCGCGGCTTCTCGCGCAACTCGTAGGCCTCGATGATGTCGCCTTCCTTGATGTCGGAGTAGGTGACCGTCATACCGCATTCGAAGCCTTCGCGGACCTCGATGACGTCGTCCTTCTCCCGGCGCAGCGACGAGATCGTCATCGTCTCGGCGATCACCACGTTGTCCCGGAGCAAGCGCGCCTTGGCGTTGCGCTTGACCGACCCCGAGGTGACCATGCAACCGGCGATATTGCCGATCTTCGACGAACGGAAGATCGCCCTGATCTCGGCCCGGCCCAGCTCGACCTCTTCGTAGATCGGCTTGAGCATGCCCTTGAGGGCCTTCTCGATCTCGTCGATGGCCTGGTAGATCACCGAGTAGTACCGGATGTCGACACCCTCGCGGTTGGCCAGCTCGGTCGCCTTGCCCTCGGCGCGGACGTTGAACCCGATGATGATCGCGTTCGACGCCGAAGCCAAGTTGACGTTGGTCTCGGTGACGCCACCGACACCGCGGTCGATGACCCGCAGCCGCACCTCGTCGCCGACCTGGATCCCGAGCAGCGCCTCTTCGAGGGCCTCGACGGTACCCGAGTTGTCGCCCTTCAAGATCAGGTTCAGCTCGCTGGTTTCCTTCAGCGCGGCATCCAGATCTTCCAGGCTGATCCGCTTGCGGCTGCGTGCGGCCAGCGCGTTGCGCTTGCGCGCATTGCGCCGATCGGCGATCTGCCGGGCGATCCGGTCCTCGTCGACGACGAGCAGGTTGTCACCCGCGCCCGGCACCGACGTGAAGCCGACGACCTGGACCGGCCGCGACGGCAACGCCGCCTCGACGTCCTCGCCGTGCTCGTCGACCATCCGGCGCACTCGGCCGTAGGCGTCTCCCGCCACGATCGAGTCGCCCACGCGCAGGGTGCCGCGCTGGATGAGCACGGTCGCCACCGGGCCTCGGCCGCGGTCGAGGTGCGCCTCGATGGCCACGCCCTGAGCGTCCATGTCCGGGTTGGCCCGCAGGTCCAGCGCCGCGTCCGCGGTCAGCAGGACCGCCTCGAGCAGCGCATCGATGTTGATGTTCTGCCTGGCGGAGATGTCCACGAACATGGTCTCGCCGCCGTATTCCTCGGCGACCAGGCCGTACTCGGTGAGCTGCTGGCGAACCTTCTGCGGGTTGGCGCCTTCCTTGTCGATCTTGTTGACCGCCACCACGATCGGCACGTCGGCCGCCTGCGCGTGGTTGATCGCCTCCACCGTCTGCGGCATGACGCCGTCGTCGGCGGCGACCACCAGGATCGCGATGTCGGTGGCCTTCGCGCCGCGGGCACGCATGGCGGTGAACGCCTCGTGACCCGGGGTGTCGATGAAGGTGATGAGCCGGTCCTCGTCGCCGAGGTGGGTGAGCACCTGGTAGGCGCCGATGTGCTGGGTGATGCCGCCGGCCTCGCCCTCGCGGACGTTCGCCTTGCGGATGGTGTCCAGCAGTCGGGTCTTACCGTGGTCGACGTGACCCATGACGGTCACGACCGGCGGACGCTGTTCGAGGTCCTCCTCGCCGCCCTCGTCCTCGCCGTAGGTGAGGTCGAACGACTCCAGCAGCTCGCGGTCCTCGTCCTCGGGGCTGACCACGTGGACGACGTAGTTCATCTCGCTGCCGAGCAGCTCGAGGGTCTCGTCGTTCACCGACTGGGTCGCGGTGACCATCTCACCGAGGTTGAACAAGGCCTGCACCAGCGCGGCCGGGTTCGCGTCGATCTTCTCCGCGAAGTCCGACAGCGACGCGCCGCGGGCGAGCCGGATGATCTCGCCGTTGCCGCGCGGCAGCCGCACGCCGCCGACGGCGGGCGCCTGCATCGAGTCGTACTCTTGCCGTTTCTGCCGCTTCGACTTGCGGCCACGACGGGGCGCGCCACCGGGACGGCCGAACGCGCCTGCCGCGCCGCCACGGCCACCGGGACCACCCGGACGACCGCCGCCGCCACCACCGCCACCGGGACGACCGCGGAAACCACCAGCCGCGCCACCGGCACCGGGAGCGCCGGTACCCGCACCGGGGGCGCCACCGCCACCGCGGTAACCACCGCCACCGCCGCCGCCACCGCCGGGACGACCGGCGCCTGCGCCACCGGGACGACCCGGGCGACCTGCGCCGGGGCCTCCGGCGCCGCCCGGACGGGCCGCACGCGACGGCATGGCGCCGGGGTTCGGACGCGGCGGCATCGAGCCGGGGCTCGGACGCGGGCCGCCGGGACGCGGACCACCCTGGGACGGGCCGCCGGGACGCGGACCACCTTGAGCCGGACCGGGACGCGGACCACCCTGAGCCGGACCGGGACGCGGACCACCCTGAGCCGGACCAGGACGCGGACCACCCTGGGACGGGGCCGGACGCGGACCACCCTGGGACGGGGCCGGACGCGGCGCGGGCCGCTCGGGCGCAGACGAATAGGGGTTGTTACCGACACGCGGGGTCTTCGGCCCCGGACGCGGGCCGGGAGCGGCGCCACCCGGACGCTGGCCACCCTGGGCGGGTGAGCTGGGTCGCTGCTGCTGACCGGGACGCGGGCCACCCGGCGTGGGACGCGGTCCGGCCGGGGCGGGCGCGGAACTCGCGGGCGCGCCCGAAGCCGCAGCGGCCTGCGGGGTCACCGAATCCCGCGCGGCGGGCTTGGCCGACGGGGCCGGTCCCGGACGCGCGGCGGGGCCCGGCTTCACGGCCGGGGATTCGCCGGTGCGCGCGGCGGGAACGGCGGTCTCCTGCGCGGTGGGCGCCGGTGCGGGCGCCGGCGGACGAGGACCGGGACGCGGGCCACCGCCCGCGGGCTTGGCGGCCGGACGGCCGGACGGTCCGGGGCGTGCACCCGACTTGTTGCCGTTCGACGGGGCGGATTTCGCCGCGAACGACTCACGCAGCCGACGCGCGACGGGAGCTTCCACCGTCGAGGACGCCGATTTCACGAACTCGCCCTGCTCCTTGAGCGTTGCGAGTAGTTCCTTGCTCGTGACACCGAGTTCTTTGGCCAACTCGTGCACGCGGGCCTTGCCTGCCACTGCTCTCCTCACTGAGAGGTCGAGCAGCTCCACCGTTCTGGGGACGGCGGCCCGCACGACCTCGGGTTATCTCCGATGGACGTTCATCGTTGGTACTTCACGGTGTGCTCATGAGTGCTCGTGCCTGTTCTCGAGGTAATGCTCCAGGGCTGAGATATCCAGATATCCGGACACTCGTAGTGCTCTGCCGATCGCTCGGCGCCGTTCTGCCGCGCGCAGACAAGCCGAAAGGGGGTGCAGCCAGGCACCCCGTCCGTGCAGTCTGCGCCGCGAATCGGGAACGATCTCGATGACGTGGGAGCCGTCTCCGGTCTCACGGTCCCGAGCCACGATCCGCAACAGATCGACGGCTAGTTCGCGCTTCCGGCATCCGATACACGTTCGCACGGGAGCGGCTGGGCGCCGGGGCGCCGAGTGCTGCTCGGTGGTGCGATCGGGCATTGAAGCCGAAGGCTCGGACTGAACCTTGGACCACTCTACCGCTGCCACACTCGGATCGCCGAACCCCTCCCCCGCGGAAGTTACGAACATGTCATCCCGGGCACTCCGCGGGCGGGTTCCGGTCAACTGCGATGCGCCTCCGTCCGAACGGATCCGCCGCCCATATCGGGTGCGGCGTCGCTGCGGATATCAATGCGCCAGCCGGTCAAGCGCGCGGCCAGGCGGGCATTCTGGCCTTCCTTGCCGATCGCCAGCGAGAGCTGGAAATCGGGAACCACGACGCGAGCCGCCCTGGCGTCCGGGTCAACGATAGTGACCGAAACCACTTTCGATGGCGAGAGCGCATTACCGACGAAGGTCGCCGGATCGTCGGCGTAGTCGATGATGTCGATCTTCTCGCCGGCCAGTTCGCTCATCACATTGCGTACGCGTTGCCCCATGGGGCCGATACACGCGCCCTTGGCGTTGACGCCCGGCACCGTGGTGCGCACCGCGATCTTGGATCGGTGCCCCGCCTCACGCGCCACGGCGACGATCTCCACCGAGCCGTCGGCGATCTCCGGCACCTCCAGCGCGAACAGGCGCCGCACCAGATTGGGATGGGTGCGCGACAGCGTGATCTGCGGTCCGCGTGACCCGCGGGACACCCCGACGACGTAGCACTTGATCCGGTCGCCGTGCTCGTAGGTCTCGCCCGGCACCTGCTCGGCGGGCGGGATCAGTCCCTCCGCGCCGTGCAGCTCGCTGCCGATGCGCACCACCACGGTGCCGCGGGCGTTGGCGCGCGCGTCGCGCTGCACCACGCCACCGACGATGTCGCCCTCGTGGGTGGAGAACTCGCCGAAGGACTTCTCGTTCTCCGCGTCGCGCAGTCGCTGGAGCACGACCTGCCTGGCGGTGGTCGCCGCGATCCGGCCGAACCCCTCCGGGGTGTCGTCCCACTCGGAGATCACGTTGCCGTCGGCGTCCAGCTCGCGCGCCATCACCCGGACCACGCCGGTCTTCTGGTTGATGTCGATGCGCGCGTTGGGCTGGTGGCCCTCGGTGTGGCGGTACGCGGTCAATAGCGCCGACTCGATCGCGGAGATCACGGTCTCGATCGAGATCCCCTTGTCGGCGACGATCGCGCGCAGGGCTTCGATTTCGATGTTCATTCCACGATCCCTTCGGTCGGCGAATCGGATGCTGTCACTGATTCGGATAGTGCATTCGGTATTCCCCGGAGTTCCGCGGCGTCATCGGCCGCCACCGCATCTTCCTGACCCGGAACAGGCCGCCCCGGAACGACGCCGCCCGCGAGTTCCAGTTCCCGCGCGCCGGGCCGGGAGAACTCGACTTGTACGACGGCCCTGGCGATGTCGGCGAGCGGGACCGTCACCCGGTGTGGGTCACGTTTGCCGCCGAGCACCAGCGCCACCGAATCACCGGTGAGCGCGCCGACCCGAGCCTCGAAGTCGGCCGACCGTTCCGGCGGCTGCGCGCCTTCGCGCAGCGTGACACGCACCTTCCGCCCACGCGCCCGGCGCCAGTGCCGGTCGGCGGTCAGGGGGCGATCGATGCCCGGAGTCGTGACTTCCAGCAAGTACGGCGTCTCGCCGAAATCCCCCGCGTCGTCCAGCAGCGCCGACAACTCCGTGCTGAGGCTCGCCAGGGAGTCCAGATCGGAAGTGTCGGCGTCCACGGTCACCTGAATCCGAGCCTGCGTGTCCTCGCGCTTGCCAGCCGTCGAGATCTCGACGCCCTCGAGGTCGAATCCCCGGCGTTCTACGAGACCAGCTACGAGCTGGCTCACCCTTTCCTCGGTCGGCATCGGCATGTGGGGCGGCTCCTGGTTCAGTTGTGACGCGGCGGGAGAATTCTCTACCGAAGGTCTAGCGTAACGCGCCACGAGAGTGTAAAGGACCAGCGGTCGAGGAGTCCGTGCGCCACGGCCGACGCTGGTCCGGTGGCGCACCGCGAATCTGGCACGATGGTGCCGTGCCCATCCGCCTTCCCGCCCCGCCGCGTGCCGGGCGCATCTCCGGCATGCCGTCCGACCGGCACGAGTCCCGTCTCGCCGCCCTGGATCGTCGCAGCGCACTACGCCTCGCGGGGGGCGGAACAGTCGGCGTCCTCGCCCTCGGCGCCCTGGCCGGATGCACCGGCGACGACGTGGTCCACGAACCGGATCCGCTTGCCGCACAGGAGATCGCGGCCCGCGCCGACGCCGCCGCGGCGACCGCGGCCATCGCGATCGCGCCCGATCGGCACGCCGCGTTGACCGCGATCGCGGCCGAGCGCACCGCGCACGCCGATGCCTTGCGCACCGAGATCGACCGCGTGATCGGCGTCTACGCCGACGGCACGAAACCGGCGCATCGCACCCGAGCAGGCGGATCCGGCCCGTCGGCGGTGGCTTCGGGCAGCGCCGTGCCGCCCACCGCGCCGCCGACCGTCGAGGCGCTGCGCGCGCAGCTGGCCGAGTCCCGGAGAGCGGCCGCCGATCTGGCCCGCGCCCTGTCCGGGTACCGGGCCGGATTGCTCGCCTCGATCAGCGCGGCCTGCGCGGTGCAGGCGGGGGTGCTGCTGGCATGACGGAGACCGAGCGCCGAGCGCTGATCGACGCGCTGAACGCCGAGTACGGCGCGGTGTACGCCTACGGGGTGATCGCCGCCTACGCCTCGCCCGAGCGCACCAGGCTGATCGCCGAACACACCGCGGCGCATCGAGCCCGGCGCGACACCACCGCCGACGTCCTCGCCCTGGGCGGCGCGACGGTGCCGCCGCCCGACGCCGCCTATACGGTGCCGTTTCCGGTCACCGATCCGATCTCGGCCGCGCGGCTGGCCGTGACGGTCGAGTCCGATGTCGCCGTCGCCTGGCGGTCGGTGGTCGAACGCGGTGCGTCCATGACCATCCGGCGCACCGGTGTCGACGCGCTCACCGAGGCCGCCCTCCGGCTGGCCACGTGGCAGTCGATCCTCGGCGCCAACCCGCCCACCGTCGCGTTCCCCGGCAAAGCCTGACCGGGACCCGATCGCCGGCATCGGCGCGGTCACCCCGGATCCGACGCGCCGTGGGTGTTGTCGAGCCGCCGGCGGCCCAGGGACAGCCCGTGACCGCCGTCGGCTGGACGTACGCGATCTACGGCCGCATCTCGTAGGCGCCGTCATAGGAGGCCACCTCGGCCCACACACGGTCGAAGCGCGGACGATCGGCGACCGGCGGACGCAGCGCGGACGCCGCCCAGCCCTGCTGGTCGGGAGTTGCCGACGGCTTGCCGTACAGCGCGGTCGCGTAGGCGTTGAAATCGCGGATCTGGAAATCGAAGATCTGGTCGATCAGGTCACGATCCAGGCCCGTGATCGCGGCCTGCTCCAGGATCAGCTGGCCGTAGACCACCAGGGAGAACAGGTGGCCGATGGTCAGCATGAAGTCCAGGTCCTTCTGCTGGCTCGCGTCCGGCGCCGCCGTGGTCAGCAGGGCGCGCAGCGCCCGCGCCTGCTCGTAGAACCGGCCCACGTTCGGGATGTCGGCGTGCTTGTCGTAGATCGGCGTCCAGTCGGCGAACCGGACCTTGCCCGCGCCGCGGGCCGGGCCCTGGCGCCAGAAGAACGCGTCGTCGGCCGCATCCTGCCGGGTCCCGATCTCGGGGTAGTCCTGCGGGTCGAACAGGTAGTTCGGCATGAACTTCAGGATTTGCCCGACGTTCACGTGCACCGTGCCCTCGAGCCGGGGCAGGGTGTTGATCAGCCGCTGCACCTCGGCGAAGTAGGTGTTCTTCTCGAAGCCCTTGGCGGCCAGCACATCCAGCAGCAACGTCATGACCGTCTCGGCTTCGGAGGTCACCTTGGACTTCGTCATCGGGTTGAACAGCAGGTACCGGCGGTCCTCGAGGCTCGCGCTGCGGAAGTAGTCGATCGCGCGGTCGCTGAACAGCTTCATCGCGACGATGCGCGCGTAGGCGTCGACGAAGTTGCCACGCACGTGCGGGAAGTCGGTGACCGGGTTGCCGTAGAGAATCCGATTGTTCGCGTGCGTGATCGCCTCGTAGAACGAGTGCTCGACCATGCCGATGCCGCCGTGGCAGAGATTGAACTTGCCCACGTTCACGGTGTTCAGCGCCGCGGAGAAGGCCTCGGGCCCGGTGTGCAGGATGTCCTCGGCGCGCACCGGGTAGTTCTCCAGGCGGAAGGTGCTGACGTACATCTGCTGGTGCACCACGTTGCCGAGCAGGCGATAGTTCTCGTGCCGGGAGTCGGCGGCGAACCAGACGTACGCGTCGGCGCCCTCGAGGTCGGCGCGTCGGGAGAACACCGACACCATGCTGGCGACGTTGCCGTTGCCGATGTAGTACTTCTCACCGTTGGCGCGGAACAGGATTCCGGCCTGGGCGTCCGCGCTGCCTGGTTCGGTCGGAGTGAGCACCAGGTCGGTGTTGTAGATGTCGGCGCCGTGGGTTTGCTCGGACAGGCCGAATGCCATCACCTCGCCGTCGGACAGATCGGCTGCCGCGCGCTTCTTGGCCGCCTCGTTGTCGCTCTGCCAGATCGGGCCGAGGCCGAGGATGGTCACCTGCTCGGCGTACCAGTACGCCAGGCCGTAGAAGCCGAAGATCTCCGACAGCGCCGCGTTGCGCGCGGCGTCCCAGCGGCGGTTCGGGTCGCCGTCGGCGTAGGCCGCGGGAGTCAGGAAGGTGGCGAACAGCTTCTCCTTCTTCACGAAGTCGAGGAAGTCCGCCGTCCACACCGCGTTCGCGTCGTCGGCGAGCAGACGCTGTTTGCCCCGGCCCTCGAACCACTCGATGGTGGCGCGCAACAGGCGCCGCGTCTCGGCGTCGAACTGCTGCGGGTCATAGGTGGCGGGATTGAACAGCCGCGCGTCGGTGTTTGTCATGCCGGTTAACTTACCAGCGGGTAACGGCAGCGTGGACAGCGTCTGTGGATCCGTGACCAGCAAATTCCAGTTACGGTGGCGTAGGTGGCGTAGGTGGCGCATCCGGCTCCACGGGTTTGCGCAGACCCGATGGCCGCCCTACGGAACGGCTCCCAGCGGGATCGGCCGAGAGCCGTTCGCAGACACCTCAGCCCCGGACTGCGGCCACCACCGCGTCCACCGCCGACGCGGCAGGGACTTCCTCGGTCTCGCCGGTGAAGCGGTCACGCAGTTCCACCTTGCCCTCGGCCCAGCCGCGGCCGATCACCAGCACCAACGGCATGCCCAGCAGCTCGGCGTCTTTGAACTTCACGCCGGGCGAAGCGGTGCGATCGTCGAAGAGCACGTCCAGGCCCTGGGCGTGCAGCCCCGAGACCACCTCTTCGGCGCCCGCGCGGGCCGCCTCGTCCTTGTTCGCGATGACGACATGCACGTCGTAGGGCGCTACCGACGCGGGCCAGCGCAGCCCCTTGTCGTCGTGCTGCTGCTCGGCGATCACCGCGACCATCCGCGAGACGCCGATGCCGTAGGAACCCATGGTCAGCCGGACCGGCTTGCCGTTCTCACCGAGCACGTCCACCTCGAACGCGTCGGTGTACTTGTTGCCGAGCTGGAAGATGTGGCCGATCTCGATGCCTCGGGCCGCCACCAGCGTGCCGCGCCCGTCGGGCGAGGGATCACCGTCGCGGACCTCGGCCGCCTCGATGGTGCCGTCGGGGGTGAAGTCGCGGCCCGCGACCAAGCCGACGACGTGCTTGCCCGGTTCGTCGGCGCCGGTGATCCAGCTGGTGCCGGTGCCGACGCGAGGATCGACCAAGTAGCGAACACCGTTGGCCTGCAATGCCTTCGGGCCGATGTAACCCTTGACGAGGAACGGATTCTCGGCGAAGTCCACTTCGGTGAGCAGCTCCACTTCGGCCGGTTCGACCGAGGCGCCGAGGCGCTTGTCGTCCACCTCGCGGTCACCGGGGACGCCGATGCCGATGATCTCGGTCTTGCCGTCGGGATGGCGCAACTTGACCATGACGTTCTTCAGGGTGTCGGCCGCGGTGACGGGCCGACCGTAGCGCTCGGCGATCCCGGCGGCGTTGGCCCAGTCGACCAGTGTCGCGATGGTCGGGGTGTCAGGGGTGTCGTGCACGACGGCCTCGGGCTGCCCTTCGATCGGCAACGGCTCGGGAGCGGGCGTGACCACCGCCTCCACATTGGCCGCGTAGCCCGATTCCGGGCAGCGCACGTAGGTGTCCTCGCCGACGGGGCTGTCGGCGAGGAATTCCTCCGACGCGCTGCCGCCCATCGCGCCCGAGGTGGCCGCCACGATGACGTACTCGACCCGCAGCCGGTCGAAGATGCGCTGGTAGGCCTGCCGGTGCGCGGCGTAGCTGGCCTTCAGCCCGTCCTCGTCCAGGTCGAAGGAGTAGGAGTCCTTCATCACGAACTCCCGCCCGCGCAGGATGCCCGCGCGCGGACGCTCCTCGTCGCGGTATTTGGTCTGGATCTGGTACAGCGTGACCGGAAGGTCTTTGTAGGAGCTGTACTCGCCCTTCACGGTGAGCGCGAAGAGTTCCTCGTGGGTCGGGCCGAGCAGGTAGTCCGCGCCCTTGCGGTCGCGCAGCCGGAACAGACCGTCGCCGTACTCGGTCCACCGGTTGGTCGTCTCGTAGGGTTCGCGCGGCAGCAGCGCCGGTAGTGAGATCTCCTGAGCGCCGATCGCGTCCATCTCCTCGCGTACCACGTCCTCGACCTTGCGCAGCACGCGCAACCCCAGCGGCAGCCACGAGTAGACACCCGGGGCGACGCGGCGCACGTAGCCGGCACGGACCAAGAGTTTGTGGCTGGCCACCTCCGCGTCGGCGGGATCGTCACGGAGGGTTCGCAGGAACAGGCGGGAGAGGCGGGTGATCACGGAAGCACAGGGTAGTCGCTGGCCGGACGCTGGTCGCAGCGCATTACCGTATTCGTTCGTGCTGGTGCTGCTGCCTCCTTCCGAAACCAAGTCCGACGGCGGAGCCGGGGCGCCGCTCGCACTGGACTCGCTGGCGATGCCGCAGCTCACGGCGGTGCGCGCGAGACTGATCGATGAAGTGGTGCGGTTGGCGGCCGATCCGGAAGGCTCACGGACCGCCCTGGGGCTCGGCAAGGCCGCCGACGGCGAGATCGCTCGCAACGCCGCACTGCGCACCGCACCGACCCGGCCGGCGTTGGAGCGCTATACCGGCGTCCTCTACGACGCGCTCGACGCACGCTCGTTCACCAAAAGTCAACGAGCGAAGGCCTATGCCCGGCTCGGCATCGGCTCCGCCCTGTTCGGCGCGGTCCGCGCGGGTGACCCGATCCCCGCCTACCGGCTGTCCGGCGGCTCCAAGCTGCCCGGGCTGCCGTCCCTTTCGGCCGTCTGGCGCGACGAGCTGGCCGCCGCGCTGCTCGCCGAAGCCGCGGGCGAACTCGTCGTCGACCTGCGCTCGGGGACCTATCAGCAACTGGGCCGGGTGCCCGGCGCGATCACCGCGAACGTGCTCACCGAGCATCCGGACGGGTCACGCACGGTGGTGAGTCATTTCAACAAGCACCACAAGGGCCTGCTCGCGCGCGCCCTGGTGCTCACCAGGGCCGAACCGGCCGACATCCGCGGCGTCGCGCGGGTGGCCGCCAAGGCCGGTTTGCGCGCCGAGATCGCCTCGCCCACCGAAATGGTGATCATCACTTGACCGGCTCGCCGCTACCTCGGGTTCCCGCGGAAACGAGCAGACGGTGACTCGACGTTTCCGCGGCGGGGAATGCAATGCGGCACTGTATTGTTCGCCCCGAACGTGACCAGTACCGCAGTGCTTTCCGATGACCTGAAGAAGTACCTGGACGAAGAGCGAGTGTTCGCCACCGCGGCCACGAACGGCCCGAACGGCCAGCCGCACCTGACCGTGATCTGGCTGAAGCGCGACGGCGACGATCTGCTCTTCTCCACCACCACCGATCGACAGCAGGGCAAGAACCTCGCCCGCGACCCACGGATCACCGTGCTGATCAACCCGCCGGACAACCCGTACGTCTACGCGGAGATCCGGGGCACCGCGACGATCACCCCCGACCCGGACAAGACGCTGCCCGACGAACTGTCGGTGAAGTACACCGGACGCAAGTACGCCGACTTCAATCCGGCCTCCTCCGCCGACGGACCGCGCGTCATCGTGCGCGTGACGCCGAGGCGAGTGGCGGGAAGGTTCTGACTCAGACTTGCTGCGCTTCCTCCTGAGCGTGCTGGGCCATCGCCAGCTGCTGCGGGGTGAACCGCAGCGTCAGAGCGACCAATCCGGTCGCGAACGCGATGAGGGCGCAGACGAACAGCACCAGCGTGTAACCGTCGCCCAGCGCGGAGATCTCGGCGGGCGTCATCCCGGTCACCTTTTCGGTGCGGCCGCCCAGCGACAGCGTGCGGGAGGCGGCGATCGGGGTGAGCAGGCCGATGGCCACCGGCGTGGCCAGGTTCATGAACATCTGCCCGACCGCGGCCAGCGGACCGATATTGGCCGGGGGCACGCCGACCAGCACGCACAGCGGGGAGAGCACCATGGCGACGCCGACGCCGAAGCCGATGACCACCAGCAGGGGCAGCAGCGTCGCGAAGTACAGCACCTCGCCGTCGAGGGTCGAGCCGAACAGCAATCCGACGCCGAGCACCACGGCCGCGCCCGCGAGCAGCCAGCGCGGCGCGATGTACAGCGCCGCCTTGGAGGCGACCGCGCCGCCGACGCCGATGCCGACGGTGAACGGGATCGCCGCGACGCCCGCCTTGAGCGGGCCGTATCCGATGACGTTCTGCATGAACTGGGCGACGAAGAAGGTCATCGCGCCGAGCACGCCGCCGGCCAGGAAGATCAGCAGGAAGGTGGCGATGCGGTCGCGGCTGTCGAACAGCGACCAAGGCAACAGCGGGTCGTCCACCCGCCGTTCCAGCGCCACGAAAACGATCAGCAGCACGACACCCGCGATCAGCGAACCGATGATCGCCGGGTGTCCCCACCCGATCTCCGGTCCCTCGGTGGCGCCGAACACGATGGACGCGCAGGCGATGGTGCCGAGGAACGCGCCGGGGATGTCGAGAGCCGAGCGGTGGTGTTCGGTGTCGGCGAGTTTGTAGGCCGCGCCCAGGATGATCAGCGCACCGATCGGGACGTTGATCAGGAAAATCCACCGCCAGGACAACTGGGTCAGCGCGCCGCCGACCACGAGCCCGCCGACCGAACCGATGCCGACCATGGAGCCGACGATCGCGATCGCCTGGTTGCGCGCCTTGCCCGGCGCGAAGGTCGTCGCCACGAGCGCGAACGCGGTCGGCGCCGCGATCGCCGCGCCCGCGCCCTGCAAGGCCCGCGCCGCGAGCAGCATGGCCTGGTTCTGCGCGAGCCCGCACAGCAGCGAGGCCAGGGTGAATAGCGCCACGCCCACGACCAGCATGCGCTTGCGGCCGAAAGCATCGCCGAGCCTGCCGCCGAGCAGCATCAAACCCGCGAAGGTGAGCCCGTAGGACGTCACCGTCCAGGCGCTACCCGCGCTGGACAGCCCCATCTCCTCTTGCAGCCGCGGCAACGCGAAGATCACCACCGTGCCGTCCAGCACGACCATGAGCTGCAATCCGCTCAGCACTAGGATGGCGAGCCCGAAGGCCCGCTGCGTCACTGGATACTGCATCGTCGCAGCGGGGTTCCGAAGCACAGTGAGTCACTGTAATTGATGCCGCGACCACCTTCGCCCACCCACTGATCCGGCCGGAGCCGCGACCAGCGGCGCTCTCGCCGATCCGGCGAGCCGCCGTCGACGCGCATCGCGCGCGGTATCGGCCCGGCGAACCGTGCCGCGACAGTGTCGGTCGCCTCGGCGTGCATATCAGGGGACGGTGACCGTCACCAGCTCGCTGAACGGCATCCCGCCGGTGGGGGTGTCATCGAAACAGCCGCCCCGGGCGGTGATGGTCGTGCCCGATTCGAGGCCTTCCAGGGTCGCGGTCACGGTCTGGCCGGGACCTGCCATCGACTCCGGGCCGCCGTTGCCGAAGAAGCGGTGATTGTTCTCGGGGCCGACACCGGCTTCGGCCCAGCACCGGCCGGTGCCGTTGGGGTTATGCACGGTCGCGGTCACGACTCCCGGCGCGGTGCCAGCGAAGCCGACCTCGGGAGCCTGCAGCTGTGTTTGCGCGCTCGCCGGCGCGAGGACCGGGCCGAACGCCACAAGCGCGGCGGACGCTGCCAGCAGAATGGGTGCGTTGATTCGTTTTTTCGCCACAATCGAACCCTATCGGAAACAGGTTCGCCCAATGCTCGCTTCCGTCAACGGGTTACGAGACTCGGCGAAGCGAGACCGGACACAGAATGGAGGGTGCGCGTGGCTACTCACTTGCTGTGGGGCTTCGTGGTCGCAGCGCTACTGGCTTATGTGATTCCAGGCCCGGACTGGTTTGTGGTGCTGCGTCATGCCACCCGGTCACCCACCGCGGGCATCAGCGCGGCGGTCGGTGTGCAGACCGGGTTGATCGTGCACATGACCGCTGCCGCGCTCGGTGTGTCAGCGATCTTGTCGACCAGCGCCGAGGTGTTCACCATCGTCAAACTCGCCGGCGCCGCATACCTGGTCTTCCTGGGTTTTCAGGCGTTGCGCGACGCCTATCACGGGTGGCGCTGCCACGACCTCGGCGACAGTTCTTCGACGACCTCATCGCCGTCGGCGGATTCCGCGCCGGCGCGGATATGGGCGCAGGCATTCACCGCCAACGTGTTGAATGCGAAAGCCGCGCTGTTCTTCGTCGCGGTCTTGCCGCAGTTCGTGTCCCCCGCGTCCGCGGCGGCACCCCAGATCCTGCTGCTGGGCGCTGTCGACATCGCGATCGGGTGCCTCTGGTGGCTGCTGTTCGTCCTGACCGCCGCTCGTTTCCGTCGAGTGTTGCGTCGCCGCGGGCCACGTATGGCGCTCGATACCACTGCCGGGATCGCGCTGACCGGCCTGGGCGGGGCGCTCGCGGCCACCGGTCGCGCCCAGGCATGAGAGCGTCGGGAGATCGGGCTCACTCCGTGAACGGGGGTGAGCCTTATCCCGCCGCGGAATCGACTTGCGGGGCGAGGGTGTCGGCGGAGAATCCGGCGGTCGGGCCGATGACCACGATCGCGGGCGGACGGATGCCTTCCTCACGTACCCGGGCGGCCACCGTGCCGAGATCGGCGCGCAGCACGCGCTGGGTGCGCAGCGTTCCTTCCTGGATGACCGTGGCGGGTGTGCCCGCGGGGCGTCCGCCGTCCAGTAGTGCCGTGGCGAACTGTTCGATCCGTTCGACCGCCATCATCAGCACCAGGGTGCCGCGCAGACGACCGAGCGCGGGCCAGTCCACCAGCGAATCCGGATGGTCGGGCGCGACGTGCCCGCTCACCACGACGAACTCGTGGGTGACGCCCCGGTGCGTCACCGGGATGCCCGCCGCGGCGGGTACCGAAATGGGACTGGTGACGCCCGGCACCACCGTGACCGGCACCCCGGCGGCGACGCAGGCCTCCACTTCCTCGTAGCCGCGCCCGAACACATACGGGTCGCCGCCCTTGAGCCGCACCACGAATTTGCCCGCCTTCGCGCCTTCGACCAGCGCGTTGTTGATCGCCTCCTGCGCCATCGCCCGTCCGTACGGGATCTTCGCGGCGTCGACCACCTCGACCTCGGGCCCGAGTTCGGCGAGCAGTTCCGGCGGCGCGAGCCGGTCGGCGACCACCAGGTCCGCCCTGGCCAGCAGCCGCCGCCCGCGCACGGTGATCAGATCGGGATCGCCGGGGCCGCCGCCCACCAGGGCGACGCCGGGCGCGATCGGTGTCGAGTCATCGCTCACCACACCCGATTGCAGGGCCTCCAGCAAGGCGTTGCGCACGGCCGCCGAGCGCCGGTGCTCCCCGCTGGCCAGCACACCGAGGGTCAGTCCGTCGTAGCGCGCGGTGGCCGGGGTGACCGCGGTGCCCAGCCGCGCGTTGTCGGCGCGCACGCAGAAGATCCGCCGCCGGGTAGCCTCGGCCACCACGGCCGCGTTGGTCTCGGGCTCGTCGGTGCAGGCGATCGCGTACCAGGCGCCGTCGAGATCGCCGTCGGCGTACTCGCGCAGGGTGACGGTGATCTGCCCGGAGGTCGCCATCCCCTCGACAGCGGGCGTGACCGCACGGCTCACCACGTGGACGTCCGCGCCGGAGGCGATCAGCAACCCCAGTCGGCGCTGCGCCACTGTGCCGCCACCGACCACGACGACGCGCCGTCCGTGCAGATCGAGCCCGACCAGGTAGTTCGGGTCGCCGGTTGGCTGGTCTTGCGTTGCGTCTGACGTGTTCGGCACAAGTTTCGAGCCTACGGCGTGGTGGTTCGGCACCGGCAATCGACCGGCACCCCGCCTTCGCGGGTTCCCTGGAGCGCAAGCCACGATCACGGCGGTCCTGGTGCGACCGGCGATGGGCGCCCCTTCGGCGAACTGCGAGCGATCAGTGGACAGCTTCCCTGGTCGACGAGCTCCACGCGCGAGCGGGCGAGACGTCGAGGATCAGCGTCGCGGCGTCGGACGCCCTCGGCCGAACGGCCACCGGAACGGACCGTCGGAACACCATCGACGCACGATCCGGAACGAGGGCGGCCGGCAGTGGGCGGCGGATCCGAGACGGGCGGACGGGCACGCTCGTGCCCGCTGGGGTGCCGCTGGCCGGGCGGTGCTCACTGCCCCGGAACACCGCTGTGACCAGCGGTAACCAACGATTCGGCAGCCGTCGGCGGTAGGTTGCGGTGGAGCCGTCTCGATCGGAAAGGCGAACCGATGACACAGGTGACACCGGCACGACTGCTCGACGTCGCCTACGAGGAGGCACTGCGCGGACTCGCCGAAGGCGGGATCCCGGTGGGCGCCGCCCTGTTCGACGCGGGCGGAACGCTGCTCGGGCGCGGCCGCAACCGCCGGGTGCAGTCCGGCGATCCCAGCCTGCACGCCGAGACCGACGCCTTCCGCGCGGCGGGACGGCGGCGTGACTACCGCGCCACCGTCATGGTCACCACGCTCTCGCCGTGCTGGTATTGCAGCGGTCTGATCCGCCAGTTCGGCATCGGGTCGGTGGTGGTCGGGGAGTCGCGGACCTTCTCGGGCGGGCACGAGTGGCTGGCCGGGCACGGCGTCGCCGTCACCGTTCTGGAAGACCGGCGCTGCATCGATCTGATGACCCGATTCATCGCCGAGCATCCCGCGCTGTGGTACGAGGACATCGGCGTGGCCGACGATCTCGAGGCGTGACGGGGGCCGTCGGGCGAGCCAGGCGAGTCAGCGGAAGTACGGGTATTCCTGCACCCAATGGAATCCGCGGCTGCGCAAGGGGAAGTCGTCGAGCGCGACCGAGCTCAGCGCGACCGAGACCGGCTGCCCGGCGAGCGTGCCCGTCAAGGTCAGCCGCTCGGGTTGCGGCCGATCGAAACCGAAGCTGCCCAGGGGTTCCGGTGGTGCGCCCACGGCTGTCGGCGGTGCGACCATGACCAGGGTGCGCGCCTCGGGATCGACCATGGCGAGCACCGGGATCAGTTGGCCGTCCATGCGCTGCACCGTGGCGACGTCCCGGTCGAACACCAGGCGCTGCCAGCGCAGTGCGTCGGTGGTCAGCGGCGGAAGCGGCTTGCCGTCCACACTGAATTCGGTGACCGCCCAGATGCCGTACAACGGAGGTTCCGGCCGTCCAGCACCCTGTTCGGTCCACTTCTCCCAGCCGCTGTACGCGTTCGAGAACAGCAGCCACACCCCGAGCGCGATCTGCGCGGCGACCGCGATCCGGTTGGCTCGTCGCGTGCCCAGCAGCGGCGGGATGACCGACGGTCCGGCGGGCCGGTTCAGCACCAGCACGTTCGCCAGGCGCCCGGCCTCCGGCGCCAGCAGCACCAGGCACAAAAGCATCAGGTGGAACGCCAAGATCTTCGCGGGCACGTCGTAGGTCATGTCGAGCACGAACACCTGTGTCGTGCACACCAGGCTCAGCATCGCTCCCAGCAAGGCGGTGCGCGGCACGAACAGCAGAACGCCGCCGAGCAATTCCGCGCAGCCGAGCAGGATCTCGTACTGCGGCGACACACCGATCTGGTTCCAGAGCACCGCCATCGGACTGAAATTCCCGTATGGCTCGAGCAGCCGGCTCAATGGTGTGGGCGGCATCTGGGTCGGGATGACCTTCGCCATGCCGTAGGCCACCATCTGCCCGGCCAGGCACAAGCGCACGAACAGCAGGAACCACGGTTGCGCGGCCCGGTAGTGCGGGCGGTCGCGGTCCAGCACGCTCCAGATCGCCGTTGCGAGCACCGCGACCACCAGGACGACGAATATCAGCACCCAGAAGTAGGCCTGGTCGCCGCTGATGGACGCCGTGTTCGCCGTGACGGACGCGCCGAACACCTGGGCCCCGGTCCACTCGACCACCGGGCGCAGAGCACGGGCGACGCCGTAGTTCACCCACTCCGGCAGCCATTCGCGCGCCAGTCCGAGGAACTCGGGCACGATCGATGGATACACCAGGCAGAACAGCCCGAAGTACAGGACACCGAAGCGGAACGCCACTCGGGTCGCGCCGCGCCAGGGCCGGGCACCGGACTCCTCCGCGTCGGTGCCGGTGTCGGTCCGCTCGAGGATCGCTTCGGTCACGGCGGTCCCTCCAGTCCGAATTGATGCAGACCGAAGGTATCGAAAAGTGCGGCGCGCGCACGGGGTTTCGGCGGGATCGCCGTACCGGACTCACGGCCGCGGACCTCCGAGATCAGCGGAAGTACGGGTATTCCTGGACGAAGTGGAAGCCGCGGCTGCGCAGCGGGAAGGAATTCAGGTCCATCCGGTCGAGCGACAGCGTCACCGGCGTTCCGTTCAGTTCTCCGGTCAGCTCCAGCGTGTCCGTCGTGGGCCGGGCGAAGGTGAAGGCGCCCAAGCGGGACGGCGGCGAGTCCGGCGACTGTGGCGGCGCCGACAGCACGAGAGTGTGCGCGGCCTCGTCGATCTCGGCGACGACGGGCACGAACGAGTCGTCCATCTTCTGCACCGTCGTGCCCGGGCGGTCGAAGATCACCCGGCGCCAGCGGCTGTCGTCGGTGAGCAGCGGTGGCGCCGGATGCCCGTCCCTGGTGAACTCGCCGACGGTCCAGATGCCGTACAGCGCGGGCTTCGGCGCGCCGTCTCCGGCTTCGCGCCATGCCTCCCAGGTGATGAACACGGTGCCCAGCAGCACCCACAGTCCGACGGCCACTTGCATCACCGCCGCGATCCGATTCGCGCGGCGGGAAGCGAACAACGCCGGCTGCGTGGCCGGCTCGGCCGGGCGGGACAGCACGAGCACGTCGGCCAGTCGCCCGGCTTGTGGCGCCAGCACGAGCACCGACAGCAGCAGCAAGTGGAACGACAGGATCTTCACCGGCACGTCGTAGGTCATGTTCAGCACGAAGACCTGCGCCATGCTCACCAGGCTGAGCAGCGCGCCGACCGTCGCGGTGCGTGGCACGAACAGCAGCAGGCCGCCGAGCACTTCGGCTGTGCCGAGCAGGATTTCGTACGCGGGCGCGGCGCCGACCTGGTTCCAGAGCACCGAGGCCGGGCTCATCGTCCCGTACGGTTGCACCAGCGCGGTCAGCGACGGCGCGGGCATCTGCGACGGAACCGCTTTGGCCATACCGTAGAAGAGCATCTGGCCGCCCAGACACAGCCGGACGAACAGGACGAACCAGTTGCGCAGCGTCGTGTAGTCCCGGCGGCGTCGATCGAGGATCGACCAGACGAGAGTGATCACCACCGCCGCGACGAGTTCGCAGAAGATCAGCACCCAGATACCGGCTTGGTCGCCGCTGCCCGAGTCCTCGCGCAGGACGGCTTCGACACCGAAGACGTGCTCGCCGACCCAACCGACCAGCGGGCCCGTCGCGCGCATCTGCCACATGATCGCGGTATCCGGCAGCCACTTGCTCACGATTCCGGTGAACACGAACAAGATCTGCGCGAACACCACACAGAACAGCCCGAAGTAGGCGAAGACGAAGCGGAACGCGATCCGGGCCGGCAGGCTCCAGGGCCGCCGCTGGTCGCCGGCCGGAGCCTCGCCACTGCCGCCCTCGACGACATCCGTTCCGACCGTACTCACACCGCTCCCCTCGCCGACAACACTTTCCGCGAGCCGAACGTATCCGACCCGATCATGGGATGACCTCAGGGAAAACCCCGGATTTCCGGGTACGTCTTTCGGTCTACGTGCCTGCCCCACCGCCCGGCGCCCATGCCGCACCGGAATTCGTCACCGGTTCCGCCCCGCCGACAACTAGAACGCGTTACAGTCGCGTATCCCGGCGCATCGCGGGACGGTGCACCCGGGCCGCACGTGTCAGGAGGACACCATGACCGACGATCCGGACCCGGCGCAGCGACAGCAACTGACCGTCAGCGAACGCGACCTGGACACGCTGGCCGGCGACTTGGCGCGCTGGCTGGACACGAAGGTCTCCGCGGACGACCTGCCACGCATCTCCGGGTTGTCACGTCCGCAGTCCGGCGGCATGTCCAGCACGACCATCCTGTTCGACGCCGAATGGAGCGCCGCGGGGCGGCCGGAGCGCGGGTCGTTCGTCGCGCGTATGGCGCCCGACGCGGGATCGTTTCCGGTGTTCCAGACCTACGACCTGCCCACGCAGTACCAGGTGATGGCGGGCGTGGCCGCGGCGACCGACGTGCCGGTGCCCGGCCTCTGCTGGCTGGAGAACGACGACGAACCGCTCGGCGCTCCGTTCTTCGTGATGCGCCGGGTCGACGGACGCGTGCCCTCGGACAACCCGCCGTACGTCTTCGTCGGCTGGCTGTTCGACGCCACTCCCGCCGAACGTCTCCGGCTCACCCACAACACGGTCGAGGTGATCGCCAAGATCCACGCCATCCCCGATCCCGCGGCGCTGTTCCCCGCGCTGAGCGGGCCGGGCGACGCGCTGCGCAGGCATGTCGCCGCGCAGCGCTCGTGGTACCGGTGGGGGCTCGCGGACGACGGATTCGCGATCCCGCTGATCGAGCGGAGTTTCGCCTGGCTCGACGAGCACTGGCCCGCGGACCCCGGCCCGGACGTGCTCAGCTGGGGCGACGCCCGGCCGGGCAACATCATCTACCGCGAATTCGAGCCCGTGGCGGTGCTGGACTGGGAGATGGCCGCGCTGGCGCCGCGCGAACTGGACCTGGGCTGGGTGATCTTCATCCACCGGTTCTTCCAGGATCTGGCCACCCGCTTCGGACAGCCCGGGCTCCCCGACTTCCTCCGCCGCGACGACGTGGTGTCGAGATACGAGGGGTTGACCGGGCACCCGGTGCGTGATCTCGATTTCTACCTCGTCTACGCCGCGTTGCGGCACGCGATCGTGATGGCGCGGGTGAAGCGCAGGATGATCCACTTCGGCGAGGACAGCGACACTCCCGACCGCGACGACTACGTCATGCACCGGGCCGCTCTGGAAGCGCTGCTCGACGGAACCTACGAATGGGACTGACCATGCCTGTGCCTTTGGACGAGTACCCCATCCACCAGACCCCGCTCTCGCTGGCGCGGGTGGCCTCCAGCGATCGGAATTTCTACGACCGCAGCTACTTCAACGCCCACGACCGTGCCGGCGGCACCCTGCTGATCACCGGTTTCGGCGTGTATCCCAACCTCGGCGTGACCGACGCCTACGCCGCCGTCCGCCGCGGTGACGCGCTGCGGGCGGTGCGGTTCTCCGACGCGCTCGGCGACCGGAGCCTCGACCAGCGCGTCGGCGGCTACCGCGTCGAGGTGCTCGAGCCGCTGCGGCGCATCCGCGTGGTCTGCGACCACGACGATCTCGGCTTCGATCTCACCTGGACCGGCGCCTTTCCCGCGGTTCAGGAACAACCGCATCTGATCCTCTCCGGCAACCGCCCGATCATCGACGCGTCCCGGTTCGCGCAGGTCGGCTCCTGGGCGGGCACACTGCACGTGGACAGCGACGACATACCGGTCGACCGGGCGGTGTGGACCGGAACGAGAGACCGTTCGTGGGGCATCCGCCCGGTCGGCGAGACCGAGCCGCCCGGACGCGCGGCCGCCGAACCCGCGGGCGGTTTCTGGTGGCTGTACGCGCCGCTGCGGTTCGAGGACTTCGCCGTCGTGGTCATCGTGCAGGAGGAGCCGGACGGCACGCGCACACTCAACGACGCGACCCGGGTCTGGCCCGACGGACGCACCGAGCAGCTCGGCTGGCCCCGCATCTCGATCGACTATCGTCCGGGCACAAGACTTCCCGTCGGTGCGCGATTGGAGCTGACCACGCCCGACGGCAAGCCCATCGAGATCGAGATCACCACCGGCACCGGCGTCCCGCTGCACGTGGGCTGCGGCTACGGCGGCGATCCCGACTGGCAGCACGGCCAGTGGAAAGGCCGGGACTGGTCCTCCTCCAGCCGCTACGACCTCACCGACCCGGCGGTGGCCGCCCGCACCCCCTTCGGCGTGATCGACCACGTCGCCCACGCCCGCTGCGGCGACGCGGAGGGCTGGGGCCTGTTCGAACACGCCAGCATCGGCCGCCACGACCCCACCGGCTTCGCCGACTGGGGCTCGGTCGCACCCTGAACCACCGGCGTCCGCCGCGCTGTGACTTCGGTGGTTGTTCCCGGTCGATCGTAATATCTATCCGTGGTGCAGCGCCGCCGCCAGCACCACGCCCCGCACAACGCGTTTGGGCAGCACCAGCGGCCCACCGTCAGAAGCCAGCAGGGCAGCGGCTTCGGCGACACTCGCCGTCCCCACGGCCGAGCGCGTCCGGCTTCCTGGATTGGGCACGACGACCGCGGACAGTTCAGCGGCGGAATAAGACCGCAGCGGTACCCCCAGCTCGGCGGCGACCGCGCGCAAGCCGGGCTCGGCGCCGCGCTGAGCGAGCGTGGCCAGACACGCGATCCGGTGATCGCCCGCCGCCTCGCGCAATGCGGCACGGATCGTGTCGGCCGGTGTGCGCGGCCGCAACCCGATGCCGACGACGAACTCAGCCGAGAGCACGAGAACTCGCGAATTCCGCGGCGGCGGTGACGAATCGAGCTACCGCTTCGGGATATCCGGCCGGGTGCGTATGCAGATATGACGCGTGCACATTCCGGACCAGCGCCCCTTCCCGCGCAGGCTCTCCCGTCGCACCGCGCCAGCCCCACGCCGGATCCCGTGGCGGCTCGGAGACCAGTCGCGTGCGGTGGAATTCATGTCCACGAACGCGTTCCCCTGCCCGCCACAACGGCGAGTCGGCCAACGCGACGGCGTCCCGGTAACCGAGTGTCAGGTGCGGCCCGAACGCGGCGTCGGCGTCCACCACCCCGGCCATCGGGTGCCCGTCCAGCGACCGGGTCAGATACAACAGTCCGGCGCATTCGGCGTGCACCGGCATGCCGTGCCGGACGGCGTCGGCCACCCCCCGCAGCAGACCGGAGTTCGCGGCCAGCTCCGCGGCGTGCTCCTCGGGAAAACCGCCCGGAAGCACCAGTCCGGCGGCGCCGGTGGGCAATTCGTCGTGCAGCGGATCGAACACCGCCACGTGCGCTCCCGCCGCCACCAGCAGCTCACGATGTTCGGCATAACCGAACGTGAAGGCCGGGCCACCGGCCATGGCGATCAGGGGGCCGTCCCGCCCGGCGAGCGGATCACGAACGCTTTCGTCGGCGGGCCGTGACGCACCGCCAGGCAGCGTCCCGGCGGTACCGCACGAGTCACCGCCGAGGAGCGTCGCGACGCGCGTATCCGAATCAGCGAGGAGCGGCCCGGTGGATGCATCGTGGCTACCTTCCGGACCACGCACGGCGGTGGCGGGATCCCACGCGGGCCCGGTGACCGACGAGCGAGCGAGTGCCGCGATGGCGGACAGGTCCACGTGCGCGGCGACCAGGTCGGTCATCGCCACCACCGCCGCCGTCGCGGCCGAACCGTGTTCCACGGCCGGAATCAGGCCCAGATGCCGGGAGGGGACCTCCAGTTCGGCCAGGCGCGGCAGCGACCCGAGCACCGGCAGCCCGACCCGGTCGCAGGCCGCGCGCAGCACCTGGTCGTGCCGCTCGCTGCCGACCCGGTTCAAGATCACCCCACCCAGCCGGACGCCGCTGTCGAAGGTGGCGAATCCGTGCAACAGCGCCGCCAGGCTCTGGCTGTGGCCGCGCGCGTCCACCACCAGCACCACCGGGGCGCCGAGCAGGCCCGCGACTTGCGCCGTCGATCCCTCGGCCACCGGGCCGGAGTACCGCTCATCGATCCGGCCGTCGAACAGCCCCATCACGCCCTCGACCACCGCCAGATCGCATCCCCGCGCGCCGTGCCGGTACAGCGGGGCGACACGATCCGCACCCACCAACACCGGATCCAGGTTTCTCCCCGGCCGCCCCGCCGCCAACCCGTGATATCCCGGATCGATGTAATCCGGCCCCACTTTGAACGGCGCCACCCGATGCCCCACCCGCCGCAGCGCCCCCACCAACCCGGTCGCAACGGTCGTCTTCCCGCTCCCCGACGCCGGCGCCGCCACCACCACGGCCCTCATCGCAGCCCCCGCTGCGCGAGTGGCACTCCACCGTGGGGGCATCCGGCGACTCGTCCCGGCGATGTGCCACTCGGCGGGGAGGGTGGGACGGCTACCATTCGATGCCTCGCTGGCCTTTGCGGCCCGCGTCCATGGGGTGTTTGAGTTTGGTCATTTCCGTTACCAGGTCGGCGGCTTCGAGCAGTGGTTGCGGGGCGTCGCGGCCGGTGATGACGACGTGCTGGTTGCCGGGGCGGTCGCGGAGGGTGTCGACGACTTCGGCGACGTCCACCCAGCCCCATTTCAGGGGATAGGTGAATTCGTCGAGGACGTAGAAGCGGTGCTGCTGAGCCCGCAGGCGGCGGGCGATCTCCTGCCAACCGGCCAGGGCGGCCGCTGCATGGTCGGACTCGTCGCCCTGCTTGCGGGTCCAGGACCAGCCCTCGCCCATCTTGTGCCACTCGACCGGCCCGCCCGCTCCGGTCTGCTCGTGCAGCGTGCCGAGGGCACGGAAGGCCGCCTCCTCCCCCACTTTCCACTTGGCGCTTTTCACGAACTGGAACACCGCGACGTCGAAGCCTTGGTTCCAGGCCCGCAACGCCATCCCGAACGCCGCGGTCGACTTGCCTTTACCCGGCCCGGTGTGCACCGCGAGCACCGGCTGATTGCGCCGCTGCCGCGTGGTCAGCCCGTCGTCGGGAACGGTCTCCGGAACACCCTTGGGCATCGAATCTCCTTAGCTTGTCCTCGGATCACCACGATCCGATCCGCACTCGACTCCGCGTCCAGACAGCGAGCGCACGGGTTTCCCCGTCCGGCGCCGGTGTCGGGCCATTGCCGGGCACGCCGTCGCGAGACATCCGCGCGGAGCCGGCGCCGCCGACCGGGCGGATCGCGCAGTCCCCGGCGAGAAGCCGAGCGGCGCGCGCCGTTCGACGGTGACTCTCCCGGTTGCTCAAGCCGCCCGCACCGAGGTACCGCTCGGGGACCCGGAACTCGCCCGGACGAGGTCCGCGACCGAATCGCCGGTGAGCTCGGCCAGCTTCAGATAGTTTCCCCGCAGGTCACGGGCCAGATCCGCGGCAAGGCCGAGGCGGATCATGCCGCGTTCGCAGTCGACCACGATCGAGGTGACCGCGTCCCTGGCGAGCAATGCCGCGGCGGCTCGGGCGCGGGGAACCGGATCGACGCCGCCGGTGGCGCGACCGTCGGTGAGCAGCACCAGCATCGGCCTGCGGCGCGGATCGCGCACACGCTCGCGCAGCACGACCTCGCGTGCCTTCACCAAGCCCGCCGCCAACGGCGTCTTCCCGCCCGTGCGCATCCCGGACAACCGGCGCACCGCGATGTCGACCGACGACGTGGGCGGCAGCACGAGTTCGGCCTGCGCGCCGCGCACGGTGACGACGGCGACCTTGTCGCGGCGCTGGTAGGCGTCCCGCAGCAGGGTGACCACCGCGCCGGTGACGGCCGACAGCCGGTCGCGGGCGGCCATGGAACCAGACGCGTCGACCACGAACACGACCAGGTTGCCTTCTCGCCCTTCCCGATACGCGCCACGCAGATCGGCGGCGGCCAGCCGCAACGGCCCGTCGCCGCGGCCACGGGAACGTTGATGCGGCGCGGCCGCGAAGACAGTGCCGAGCAGATGCAGGCCCGAAGAGGTATCGGCTCTGGAGCGCACCACTCGCCCGTGCCGCGATTCCGCGCGGGAGCGGCGCCCGGGAGCGCCTTCGCCGACGCCGGGAACCTCCCACCGTGGTGTTCGCGCGGCGGCGGAAACCGGTGCGCCGCTGCGTCCTTCACGTGCTCCTCCGCCCGGCCCCTCGGGCGGGGACGGGTCTTCGGGGCCACCGTCCGGGTCGTCGCCGGAAGTGCCGCCCGAATCCGCGTCGTCGGCTGTCGCGCCGTCCGGCTCCCCGGCATCCTGGGGCGTCCGGTCCGGCTCGGCCGTCTGCTCGGCGCGCTGCGCCTGCGCCGCGGCGTCACGCATGGCGTCGTCCAGCTGCTGCTCGCTGATGCCGGGCTCGTCGAACGGATCGCGCCTGCGCCGGTGCGGCAACGCCAGTTCGGCGGCCACCCGTACGTCGTCCTCGGTCACCGCGTCGGCGCCGCGCCAGGCGGCATGCGCGGTCGCGGCGCGTGCGACGACCAGATCGGCGCGCATCCCGTCGACGTCGAACGCGGCGCACAGCGCGGCGATCCGGCGCAGTTCCACGTCGTCGAGCGTCACTGGGCCCACCCGGTCGCGGGCGGCGAGGATTCTTTCGGCCACCTCGTGGTCGGCCTCGGCGTACCGGGCCGCGAAACCGGCCGGGTCGGCCTCGTAGTCCAGCCTGCGGCGCACCACGGCCATGCGCACGTCCACATCCCGCGAGGCGACCACGTCGACGGTCAGCCCGAACCGGTCCAGCAGCTGCGGACGCAGTTCGCCTTCCTCCGGGTTCATGGTGCCGACCAGCACGAAACGCGCCGGATGCGAGTGTGAGACGCCGTCGCGTTCGATATGCACCCGGCCCATCGCCGCGGCGTCCAGCAGCACGTCCACCAGATGGTCGTGCAGCAGGTTGACCTCGTCCACGTAGAGCACCCCGTGATGGGCGGCGGCCAGCAGACCGGGACGGAAGGCCTGCTCCCCGTCGCGCAGCACCCGTTCCAGGTCCAGCGAGCCGACCACGCGATCCTCGGTCGCGCCCACCGGCAACTCCACCAGCCGGGCGGGCCGCGCCCCGGTCTCGTCCACCACCGGCGGCAGCAGCTGGGCCAGCGCGCGCACCACGGTCGACTTCGCGGTGCCCTTCTCGCCGCGCACGAGGACGCCGCCGATCCCCGGATGCACCGCGCAGAGGATCAACGCCAGTTGCAGCCGTTCCTGCCCGACCACCGCCGAGAAGGGGAATCCCACCTCACCGTCCGCTCCGGAACGCGTGCGGCTGTGCTGGTCGGACGTCGGCACTGTTTCGGCATGGGACACGGACACGCCCCAACTCTAAGCGCGCCGCCTCACCCGTCCGCCAGTGCCCTTCGATTCAGAACCGATGCGGACAGGCCGCCGAAAACGCCGCACCCGCCCCGGAGATGCCCGGAGCGGGTGCGAACGGCGGTGGGACGACGATCACTCCCCGCCCCTGCGCATGGGCACATGGGGGATACCGTCCTCTTCGAATTCCGGCCCGTCGACCTTGAAGCCGTGCTTGGTGTACAGGTCGATCAGGTAGCTCTGGGCGCTCAGCCGGACCGTGGCCGAACCGACCTCGGCCAGCGCCGCCTGCAGCAGTCGCGTGGTGTATCCGTGCCCACGGGCGGGCGCCGCGGTGCAGAGCCTGCCGATGCGGAAGCTCTTCACCCCGTCCCGGTGCTCCTCACACAGCCGCAGCGTGGCGATGACCTCACCCTCGTCGTCGAGCCAGAAGTGCCTGGTCTCGGGAAGCAGGTCCTTGCCGTCCAGTTCGGGATAGGCGCACTTCTGTTCGACGACGAAGACTTCGACGCGAAGTTTCAACAGCTGGTAGAGCGTCGCGGTATCGAGATCCTGCGCCCAGGAGCGTTTCAGAGCAACCGTTGACATCATCGCGCCTTGCTATCACAACTCAGGCGTTCGCCGCGACCCCTGTGTGCCGAGGCGTGTTGTCACCGCCGTCGACGAGGTTGAGCGCTTTGGAGGTCCAATCCCACACTTCGTGGAACAGAGCGGGGTTGTCGGAGAGCTTCACGCCCAGCGAAGGCACCATCTCCTTCAGCTTCGGCGTCCACTCGGCGTACTCCTGCGGGAAGCAGCGCTGCAAGACGTCCAGCATGGCGGTGACGCAGGTGGAGGCGCCCGGGGAGGCGCCGAGCAGCCCGGCGATCGTGCCGTCCTGCGCGGCGATCACGGCGGTGCCGAACTCGAGCACGCCGCCCACGCCCTTGCGGCGGATCACCTGCACGCGCTGGCCCGCGGTGATCAGCTCCCAGTCCTTGCCCGCGGCCCGCGGGATGAACTCCGACAGCGTGGTCACCTTGCCGGTCTCGGACTTCAGCAGCTCGCTGATCAGGTACTTGGTGAGACCGAGCTCGGTGACGCCGACGCCGAGCAGCGAGAAGATGTTGTTCGGCCGCACCGACTTGAACAGGTCGGTGTTCTTGCCGTCCTTGAGGAACTTCGGCGTCCAGCCAGCGTACGGGCCGAACAGCAGGCCGGGCTTGCCCTTGATCACGCGCGTGTCCAGGTGCGGCACCGACATCGGCGGTGCGCCGACCGCGGCCTTGCCGTACACCTTGGCCTCGTGCTGGTGGATCAGCGCCGGGTTGACGCAGCGGAAGAACTGACCGCTGACCGGGAACCCGCCGAATCCCTTGGCCTCCTTGATGTTCGCCTTCTGCAGCAGCGGCAGCGCGCCGCCGCCCGCGCCGACGAACACGAATTTGCTGATCAGCCTGCGGGTTTGGCGGGTGCGGACGTTGCGCACGGTGATCAGCCAGGATCCGTCGGACTGCTTGGACAGGTCGCGCACCTCGTGCCCGAAGGCCAAGTCCACGCCAGAGGCGCCGAGATAGGCCAGCAGTTCCTGGGTGAGCGCGCCGAAATCGATGTCGGTGCCGCCGTCGGTCCAGTTCAGCGCGATCGGGTCGGAGAAGTCGCGCCCACGCGCCATCAGCGGCAGGCGCCGGGTGAACTCGTCGGGGCTGTCGATGTACTCCATGCCCTCGAACAGCGGGTGCGGGGCCAGCGCTTCGTACCGCTTGCGCAGGTAGTCCACGTTGTCGGCGCCGTGCACGAAGCTGACGTGCGGGATCGGGTTGATGAAGGCGGATGGATCGGCGAGGATGCCGTTCTCCACGCCGTAGGACCAGAACTGGCGGGAGACCTGGAAGCGCTCGTTGATGTCGACGGCCTTGGTGATGTCCACCGAGCCGTCGGGCTGCTGCGGGCTGTAGTTCAGTTCGCAGAGGGCGGAGTGCCCGGTGCCCGCGTTGTTCCACGGATCGCTGCTCTCCGCGGCGGCGGCGTCGAGCCGCTCGAACAGGGAGATCGACCAGTCCGGCTGCAGCTGCCGCAGCAGCGCGCCGAGAGTGGCACTCATGATTCCGGCACCGATGAGTACTACATCGGTCTTTTCAGTCATGGCAGCGTTCGGCACGGGTAGATCGACTTCCTTGTCCTTCTGCGCGGGTCCACCGGCGGGTGGACCAGCCTGGGCACGGTGTGGTTGTGGCTCGGTTCCGGCGTCCACCGGCCCCGAACGGCATGGCGGGAATTAGGTTACCCGCCGTTCACCTAAGCCCAATTGTGCACCTCACCACGCTGCGGCCCGGTAGCGAGCCCGAGGAATGTGCCGAATGCGACAGAGATCGTCGTCACTTCGGCGGCGGGGAGACGGTCGTGGCCTGTGAGCGGTTGACAGCGTCCAATAGATTGGTCGCGTGACGAACGAACAGTCGCTTGCCGAGCCGGTCAGCACCTCTCCGGATGGCGGGGGCTGGCGCCCCGACGTCCTAGGCCCGCACTACCAGCAGCGCACGCTGCCCCTGGGGCCCGATCCCGACGGCGAAGGCGAGGTGGTCGCCACGCTGGTGCGTTACGTGCCCAATGGCGCCGTCGAGCAGACCGCTGGGGCGGTGCTCTACGTCCATGGCTTCACCGATTACTTCTTCCAAGAGCATCTCGCCGAGCACTTCACCGCGCGAGGCTTCCAGTTCTACGCGCTCGACCTGCGTAAGTGTGGTCGCTCGCTGCGCGAGGGACACACCCCGCACTATGTGACGGATCTCGCTTTCTACGACCGCGAGCTCGCGGAGTCGCTGCGGATCATCCGGGCCGAGACCGGCGCGCCCGTAGTGCTCAACGCTCACTCCACCGGCGGTCTGGTCGTGTCGCTGTGGCTGGATCGGCTCAACCGTGCCCGGGGCACGGCGGCCGCGGGCATCACCGGCGTCGTGCTCAACAGCCCGTGGTTCGACCTGCAGGGTCCCGCGTACTACCGGACGATCGGCACGCCGATCATCAAAGCGGTCGGGCGGTTCCGGAAGATGGTCCGGTTGCCGGGCGCGAAGATCAGCACCTACGGCGACAGCCTGCACCACTCGGTGTCCGGCGAGTGGAACTACAACTTGGACTGGAAGCCGTTGGAGGGCTTCCCGGTTCGGCTCGGCTGGCTGCGCGCGATCCGCAACGGCCACGCCCAGCTGCACCAGGGCCTCGACATCGGGGTGCCTTCGCTGATTCTGCGCTCTCGGATGACGAAGTTCGCCCGGCAGTACGGTCCCGCCGTGGACGTGGCCGACGCCGTGCTCGACGTCAAGCAGATCCAGCGCTGGTCGGGCTGCCTGGGCGACCGCACCAACATGGTGCCGATCGACGGCGCCAGGCACGACGTGTTCTTGTCCGGCCCCGAACCGCTGGCCCAGGCGTTCGCCGAGCTCGACAGCTGGCTCGACTGGCTCGCGGGCTACCAGGCCCCGGCGGGCGCGAACTCACCAGAGGCTGGTGCGTAGCACGATCTCGGTGGCCAGCTCGTGGTCGGCTTCGGTGGCCACGTTGGTCACGTCGACCTCGACCACCCGGAACTCGCCGTAGACGAATCGCCCGGACCTGTCGGCCACCGAGCGCGGGAGATTCTTGGTGACCAACAGCGTGGTCGGCACTTCGACCGGGCCGATGGTCGCGTCCCGCACCGCGCCGTCGGCGCCCGGTGCTGCCGGGTGGCCGTGATCGGCCACTACCAGACTCTGGAAGCGGCCGAATCCGCGCGCGCACGCCTGCCAGGCCAGTACCGCGCCCGCGCCGCGCCCGGCCAGGTTGACCCACGGCAACCCCAGTTCGTTCAGGATCGCGGTCACACCCGCCGCATCGAGATCGTGGATCGACTCCACGGCGTAGGTGCGCAGATCCGAGGTGTGCAGGCGCGCGCACACCTGATCGAAGACGTCCGCCGAGTCACCCGCGTCGGGCAGCAGCAGCACGCTGTGCCTGGATTCCGGTCCGTCGATCCGCACGGTCCACGCCCGGTCACCGACCGTGATCTGCCGAGATTCCATGCCGAATCACGCTACACGGATCACGCCACCGCAGCGGTGGGTCGGGGGGCCGGGTTCAGGCGAGCAGGCGCATCCCGGCCCGCTCACCCGCGTTGTGATCGAAGGTGACCGTCAGGTCGCATCCGGCCTCCTGGCCGAGTTGCTGGATCAGCGCGTCGGCGAAGTCCGCGCCGTCGGCGGCCCGGCGCAGCGCCTGACGCACGGTGTCGGCGCGCTCGACCACGATTTCGCTGGAGTCGAGCAGTCCGAGCAGGACGTCGGTGACGGCCTCCGGGTCCTGCTTGTACCCGCGGCGCAGCACCCAGTGGATCTCGGCGAGCACGATCATCGTGACGTAACCGGGTTTGCTCTCGCTGAGCCCGTCGATCACCTGATTGGCCCGGGCGGATTGCTCCGGGTCGTCCTGGGTGAGGTAGCGAATCAGCACATTCGCGTCCAAGCCGATCATCGCGCCTTGCCTTCCACGACGTTGCCCGCGATGGCCTCGTTCATCTCGGCCAGGCCGATCTGCGAGCCGGACCAGCCCACGATGCCCTTGAGCGCCTTGATCGTGCGGGTTTCCGGCACCAATTCGTAGGTGCCGTCCGGTGTCGGCACGAACGCGACCCGCACGCCCGTGCGCAAGCCCATCGCCACGCGCACGTCGATCGGGATGGTGATCTGTCCCTTACTGGTCACCGTCGCCGACACCACATTGCCCCCTCGGCTGCCCGGCCTCTTCTCCGCCGCCATCGTCCTCACACCCGACCGTGCTCGATCAGCCCAGATCTTACCTGGCGCCGAATTCCTTACTGCAAGGTAAGGCGCTGGGTGGCTCGCGTCAACCGATACGGTCGCGCGCGAGGACCGCCTCAGTGGCCAGGACGGGCAGACCGGCGGGCGCACCCTCGGCCATCAGGCGCTCGAGCGCGGTGAGGTCGAGGTGGGCTTCCATCAGGTCGGCCAGCAGATCCAGCTGTGCGGCACGCACTCCCGCGACCGAGACATCCTCGGCCACAACGAAACCCGACCGGCCCGCCGACGCGGCGACCGCGCGGAGCCAGCCGCGGCGGAACTCGTCGGACTCCAGCAGTCCGTGCAGGTGCGTGCCCCACACCGTGCCACGCACACTGCCCTCGGACTCTCCGTCGACGGTGAGCCACGCCGGGTCGCCGCGGTGGGTGACACGGCCGTGATGGATTTCGTAGCCGCGCACCACGAGTCCCGCGGCGTGCCCTTCGGTGCGGCGCAACACCTTCGACTCGGCGAATTCGACGGTCAGATCCAGCAACCCGAGGCCGTCGACCACGCCGGCGCCGGACTCGACGCGGTCGACAATGCGGCTACCGAGCATCTGATATCCGCCGCAGACGCCCAGGATCGGTCCGCCCGCCGTGGCGCGCGCCCGCAGAGCGTCGGCGATGCCGGTACGCCGCAACCACCGCAGATCCGACACCGTCGCCTTGCTGCCGGGCAGCACCACCAGATCGGCGTCCGCCAGCCGGGACGGCTCGCTCACCCAGCGCACCGCGACGCCGGGCTCGCAGGCCAGCGCCTCGACGTCGGTGGAGTTGGAGATGCGCGGGAGCCGGATCGCGGCGACGGTCAGCCATTCCGCGCCCACCGGCGGACGGGGACGGCCGACCGGCGCGTCGGCGAGGGTGCCCAGCGAGTCCTCCGCGTCGATCCAGAGGTCCTCGGCATACGGGAGCACACCCAGAGTGGGGCGGCCGGTGAGTTCGGTGAGGCGCTCCAGCCCCGGCCGCAGCAGCTCCACCGCGCCGCGGAACTTGTTGACGATGAAACCGGAGATCAATTGCTGGTCTTCCGGTTCCAGAATGGCGACGGTGCCGAACAGGTGGGCGAGCACGCCTCCGCGGTCGATGTCCCCGACGAGCAGCACCGGCAGGCCCGCGGCCCGCGCGAGACCCATGTTCGCCAGGTCGGTCGCGCGCAGGTTGATCTCGGCGGGCGATCCGGCGCCCTCACAGACGACCACGTCGAAGTCGGCGCGCAGCGCGGCGAGTTCGGCGGCCACTACGCCGCGCAACTCCTGGCGATGCCGGAAGTAGTCCTCAGCCCCGACGGTGCCGATCGCCCGCCCCCGCACGACCAGTTGGGACCGCCGGTCGCTGCCCGGCTTGAGCAGGACGGGATTGAACCGCACGCTCGGCTCCAACCCGCACGCCTGGGCTTGCAACGCCTGCGCCCGCCCGATCTCCCCGCCGTCGAGGGTGACCACGGAGTTGTTGGACATGTTCTGCGCCTTGAACGGCGCGACGCGCACGCCGCGCCGAGCCAGCATCCGGCAGATCCCGGCCACGACGACGCTCTTACCCGCATCCGAGGTCGTGCCCGCGACCAGCAGTGCGCCCTTCATCACGGCCGAATCCTCCGGTGTGCGACCGGCCAGGCCGTCCGTCACGGGAGGGTCAGTATCTCGGCCCCCGACTCGGTGACGACCAACGTGTGCTCGAACTGCGCGGTCCACTTGCGATCCTTGGTGACCACGGTCCAGCCGTCGTCCCAGATCTCGTAGTCGATGCCGCCGAGGTTGATCATCGGCTCGATGGTGAACGTCATGCCCGGTTCGATGATGGTCTCCACCGCGGGCTGGTCGTAGTGCAGCACGACCAGACCGCTGTGGAACGTCGGGCCGACACCGTGGCCGGTGAAGTCGCGCACCACGCCGTAGCCGAAACGGTTGGCGTAGGACTCGATGACGCGGCCGATCACGTTCAGCGCCCGGCCCGGCCGTACCGCCTTGATGGCCCGCATGGTGGCCTCTTCGGTCCGCTCGACCAGCAGGCGCACCTCCTCCTCGACATCACCGGCGAGGAAGGTCTTGTTGGTGTCGCCGTGCACCCCGTCGATGTAGGCGGTGACGTCGATGTTGACGATGTCGCCGTCCTCGATCACGGTCGAGTCCGGGATGCCGTGGCAGATGACCTCGTTCAGCGAGGTGCAGCACGACTTCGGGAAACCCTTGTACCCCAGGGTCGACGGGTACGCCCCGTGGTCGCACATGTACTCGTGCGCGATGCGGTCGAGCTCGTCGGTGGTGACGCCGGGGGCGACCGCCTTACCCGCCTCTTCCAGCGCCTGCGCGGCGATCTTGCCCGCGATCCGCATCTTCTCGATCGTCTCCGCGGTCTGCACCCACGGCTCGCGTCCCTCGTTGGCGGTCTTCTTCCACGCGTATTCCGGGCGCTCGATGGTGCGCGGGACTTCACGGGTGGGCGACAACGTGCCGGGAACGAGCGGCTTGCGAGTGCGGACAGACATAGCGAACAGCGTAATCGGACGACCGCGCCGATGCCGAGAGCCAGGCGGAATAGTTTCGGACCACGGTCCGTTTCGTAAATGGTTGACATTGAAACCAGTCAGGAAGGAGGCTCGTGCCGTGGAATTGGGACTCACGACCTTCGCCGAGCTCTATCCCGTCGGCGACCGGCCCGCGCCGACCGCGGCCGAGCGGCTGCGCCAGGTCGTCGCGGAAGCCGTCACCACCGAGCGGGCGGGTCTCGACGTCTACGGCGTCGGCGAGCATCACCGCAGAGACTTCGCCGCCTCCGCCCCCGCGGTGGTACTCGCGGCCATCGCGGCGCGCACCGAACGCATCCGGCTGACCAGTGCGGTCAGCGTGCTGAGCTCCGACGATCCGGTCCGGGTGTACCAGGATTTCGCGACGCTGGACGGCTTGTCCGCCGGCCGCGCCGAGCTGATGGCCGGACGCGGTTCGTTCACCGAGTCGTTCCCGCTGTTCGGTTACGACCTGGCGGACTACGACGAACTGTTCGAGGAGAAGCTGGCGCTGCTACTGCGCCTGCGCCAGGACGAGCCGGTGACCTGGAGCGGCAAGTTCCGGCCGCCGCTGCGCGACGCGGTCGTGTACCCGCGCACCGACCACCGACCGCTGCCGGTCTGGATCGCGGTGGGCGGTAGCCCGGAGTCGGTGATCCGCGCCGGACTGCTCGGGCTTCCACTGGCCATCGCGATCATCGGCGGACAGCCTGCCCGGTTCAAGCCTCTGGTCGAGCTCTACCATCGCGCTCTGGAACAGGGCGGCCATTCCGAGCAGCCGGTGGCGGTGCACGCGCACGGGTACGTCGCCGACACCGACGAGCAAGCCGTCGCCGACTTCTACGAGCCGTACGCGCTGGCGATGAGCGTCATCGGACGCGAGCGCGGCTGGGGTCCGATGACGCGCACGCAGTTCGACGGATTGCGCTCGCCGGAGGGCTCGCTGTTCGTCGGCTCACCCGACTACGTCGCCGAGAAGATCGCCGCCGTCGGCCGCACGCTGGGGCTGGACCGTTTCATGCTGCACACCAGCGTCGGCACTCTGCCGCACGAAAAGGTCCTGCGCACTATCGACCTGCTCGGTGAGAAGGTCGCCCCGCAGGTGCGCTGAGCCGGTCGCGCGGACGACAGCTCCTGTGTCGGTGGATCGCCCTACCATGGGCGCGTGTCCGCACTACCTCTCATCTTCACCGCGGGCTGGGCCAGCGGCGTGAACGCCTATGCGGTGGTCCTGCTCCTCGGACTCTTCGGCCGTTTCGGATTCGCGGATTCGGTGCCGGATGCGTTGCAGCGCACCGATGTCCTGATCGCGGCCGCGGTGTTGTTCCTGCTCGAGGCCGTGGCGGACAAGATCCCGTATCTCGACTCGTTCTGGGACGCGGTGCACACGGTGGTGCGGCCGGTCGCGGGGGCCGTGGTGGCGGCGTTGCTGGCCGGGCAGGACGGATCGCTCCCCGAACTCGCAGCGGGCGCGGTCGGGGGTGTGGCCGCGCTGGTGAGCCACCTGGTGAAGGCGGGAACGCGGATGGCCGTCAACACCTCTCCCGAGCCCGCCAGCAACATCGTGGTCAGCACCGCCGAGGACGTGACCGTCGCGGGCGTGATCACCCTCGCCGTCTTCCACCCGGTGGCCGCGGCGGTGGTCGCGGCGGTCCTGCTCGTCATCGGGGTGACGCTGGTGTACTTCTTCGCGAGCCGGATTCGCCGCTTCCGCAAGCAACGGCGTGCCCGCCGGGCGGCACGCAGAGGTCAGCCCACACTAGTTGCGGAATAATTGCCACATAGCGGAATCGGTACGGGCGTGCCGCGCCAGTCGACCACGCGGCACGCCGGGCGGGGCGCCCCATTGCGCCCGCCGTCACTGTGCCGGCGACGCTGTTGCCCGGATGGAGCCACTGGTCGGATGACTCGGCACCGGGACGTCACCACTCGGACGAGACCACCGTCGCGACGAGCTGGTTGTTCGAGCTCATTGCTCGGGCAAACGGCGGCGGCCACCGGCCACGTCGGTTACCAGATCAGTGTATCCGTCGACCAGTTCGGCGAGTTGATACCAGTGTTTATGGGTATTGTCGCTGCGCCCGCCCTCGGTGTGGATGACCTGATTCGCGTCCACCCAGCTGCGCGCCATACGATCCACTACGGAACCGAGACTTTCGGTGTGCAGCGAGGACCCGTTGCGATGCTGCGGGATCTCCTGCGCGACCCAGTCGTTGATCTCGTCGACGAGTTCGCGGCGCCTGCAGTCGATTTCGGCGACGAGTGCGGCGTCCACCACCTGCGCGCGACGCTGGTGCAACTCGGCGAGTGCGTGCGCGGACCGTAGTAGTTCCCGGTCTTGGAAACGACGTCCTTGGAAAGCGCACAGCAATTGCGGGGCGGTCGGTAAGACGCCGACTGTCGGCGCGCTCACCGCCGCACTCCGAGTTCTCCCGACACCAACGCTTCTTGTACCAACATAATTGGCTCTCGATTCCGTTATCCCGGTCATCGGATCGTTGTCACAACTAGGCTAGCTGGATCATGCACGTACAGATGCAAGAACGCAAGATTGCGTCTGCATTTCTGCGGTCAAGGACTCCTGACGGCGATTTCACGCCCAGAGCACACTCGCCGCAACAATTTTCGGCTTATCGGCCGAGCCTCGCCACACCGATCGGCTATCCCGAAAGCATGCCTGGCAACCGCTGCTCTTGCCATGATTTCCGGTCATTTCCCCCGTCGCATACCGCAAAGTCGGTACGAATTTTCCTATCGCCACGGACCTTCGGTTTCCGGCGGCATCCGGGCGGTTCGGCCGAACCTCGCGAGGCGATACTTCGCGGTCGGCATCACCGGTCGAGCCGCCGTGCCGATCCCGAAGCGTCGCACCGGCGATGCGATCGATCTTCGACCGCATGGCCGCATTCAGAGCTGGGTCAGCGCGGTGAGTAGGGTCAGCGCGGGCAGAACTCCTTGCACTATGGCGCCTCTGGCGAACCGACGGTCATGCGCCACCAGAACCACCGCCGCGGCGAGCATCGACCCACACCCGGTCGCCACCAGCGCCCATCCCGCCTCCGGCGCCGCCCGCAGGATCGCCACGCCGACCAGTGTCGTCACCGCGAGAAACAGGTTGTAGAAGCCTTGATTGAACGCCCACGGCCGCGCCGCGGGCAGTTCTGCCTCGGAGATCCGGAAGACCCTCCGGTACACCTTGGGATCGGTGAACCGAACAGACTCCATGATGAAGATGCCGACATGGAGCAGTGCGGCCGCGACGGCGAGCACTTGAACAACCCAGAGCATTCCACCTCCTCACGAAGCGCACCGACCGGGGACGCCGACAACGGATCTCGTGCGGCCCGCGCGACGGCCGGGCCGGCTCCGGCGTGCCGAGGCATCTTATGGCCGCAGCCATGGCAGGTCGCGCAACACACCGCCGACACGCCGCCGCCCGACCCGGTCCGATCGGCGAGAGCCCCACAGCCCCGGGACCATCGCGGGCGATACCTGTTGCCGACGCGAGCTCGGCACCGCTCGCCGACATCGTTCCAGCGACACTTGCCCGCGCCAACCTCCCTCTCTATATCACCCGTAATAACCAACCCGAGGTTCGCCAGGCATAAACTGGGTATCTACCGCAGGACTACCACATCCGACACAGAGCAGGGCCATGGCCGGTTCGGACCCGTTCGCCACACAGCACGATCGGCCTCCAGGTATCGAGCGCGAACTGGAGGGCGCGGGTCTCGACGACCCCGAACTGATCGGCAAGGGCGGGTTCGGGGTCGTCTACCGCTGTCGGCAACGGGCGCTGAATCGCAGCGTCGCGGTCAAGGTGCTCACCGCACGGCCGGATGTCGAACCGGAGAACGTCGAACGATTCCTGCGCGAGCAGCAGGCGATGGGTGCGCTGTCCGGGCACCCGAACATCGTCCCGATCCTGCAAGTGGGGACCACGCGCAGCGGACGGCCCTACCTGGTGATGCCGTATCACTCGCAGGGTTCGTTGGAGAACCGCATCCGCCGGGAAGGATTCCTGCCGTTGCCCGACGCGCTCGCGATCACCGTCAAATTGGCCGGCGCCCTGGAGACCGCGCACCGCGCCGGAATTCTGCATCGCGACATCAAGCCGGGGAATGTCCTGCTCACCGATTACGGTGAGCCCCAGCTCACCGACTTCGGGATCGCCCGTGTCGAAGGCGGTTTCGAGACCACCACGGGCGTGGTGACCGGCTCCCCCGCGTTCACCGCGCCGGAGGTGCTGCGCTCCGGCGTTCCGTCGGTCGCCTCGGACGTCTACGGGCTCGGCGCGACGCTGTTCGCCATGATCACCGGTCACGCGGCGTACGAGCGCCGGTCCGGCGAGCAGGTCGTCGCACAGTTCCTCCGCATCGCCGCCGACCCGGTCCCCGATCTGCGGCTCGACGGCATCCCCGACGACATAGCCGCCGCCGTCGAAGCCGGCATGGCGCACGATCCCGCCGACCGTCCGCCCTCGGCCGCCGCATTCGGTGAGATGCTGCGCGAGATCCAGCGCGGCAACGGCATGCCGGTGGAGCACATGACCCTCCCCACCGCCGATCATCCGGCCGCCGGAGACCTCAGCACGCGGCCGTTGATCGCCACCGCGCGCTTTCCCACTCCCCACCCCAGGACACCGCCGACACCCGAGACCAAGTTCCGCCCGGCGATGCCCACTCGGCCGCTGGTCCAACGCGACCGCCTGATCAACGCGTTGCAAGCCGAGCCGCGACCGCGCCTGGCCGTCATCCATGCCCCCGCCGGGTTCGGCAAGAGCACGCTGGCCGCCCAATGGGCGAAGCGTCTCGCCGAGACCGAGCACGTGGCCGTGGCCTGGTTGAACGTCGACCGCGACGACAACAACGTCGTCTGGTTGCTGACGCACCTGATCGAGGCGTTCAACCGCGTCACCCCCGCACTGGCGCCCGACCTGGCTGCGGTCCTGGAAGAGGGCGACGACGCCGCCGCGCGTTATGTGCTCACCACGCTGATCGACGCGATTCACGCCCGCGACGAGCGATTCGCCCTGGTGATCGACGATTGGGATCGGATCACCGACCCGGCCGCCGTCGATGCGCTGCATTACCTGCTCGAGCAGGGCCCCCACCACCTTCAGATCATCCTGACCAGCCGATCGCTGGAAAGTCTGCCGTTGGGCACCATGCGCGTGCGCCACCAGCTCGTGGAGATCGATGCCGCCGCATTGCGTTTCGACGCCGAGGAGGCTCGTGCGTTCCTCGCCGAGCAGACCGGCCTGAGCCTGGCCGACGCCGAGAGCGCCGAGCTGCGCGACTACACCGAGGGCTGGGCGGCGGCCTTGCAACTGGCCTCGCTGTCGCTGCGCGAGCACCCCGACCCGGCCTCGCTGATCGCCCACCTGTCCGGGCACCATCACGCCATCGCCGAGTACCTGGCCGAGAACGTGCTCGACACCGTCGAGCCCGAGCTCCTCGACGCCCTGCTGAAAACCTCGCTGCCCGAACGGATCTCCGGTAGCCTCGCCGCGGCGCTGACCGGTGGACCGCACGGGCAGTCCCTCCTGGAGAATCTCGAACGCCGCAATCTGTTCCTGCGCCGCGTCGACGAAGACGGCGAATGGTTCCGCTACCACCATCTGTTCGCGGAGTTCCTGCGCAGGCGACTCGAACGCGACCGCCCCGAGCAAGTGCCCGGTCTGCACCGGACGGCAGCCGCCTGGTTCGGCGACCACGGGATGCTCAGCGAGGCCATCGAACACGCGCTGGCCGCCGACGACGATGAGAAGGCCGTCGGCATACTCGAGGCGAAATCTCGTGATCTGGTGCAGGAAGCCCAGCTCGCGACGTTTCTGGGACTGGTCGCCAAACTTCCTCCGGCGGCCGCCGCCGACCGCCCCCGGCTCCAGGTCGGCATCGCCTGGACGAACGCGCTGCTACGCAGGCCCACCGAACTGCATGCCGCGTTACGGCTGGTCCGGGCGTCGCGGGAGAAGGCTCCGGCCGCCGACCCCGATCTCGCGCTCGAAGCCGACCTCATCGCATGCGTGGAACGCACGTTCGCCGACCACCCCGAAGGCGTGGACGCCGTAGTCGACAAGTGCCTGAGCCGGGCGGACACGCTGGGTCCGTGGGCGCTGGCCGCGGCCGCGAACCTCGCCGCGTTCTCCGCGATCAGCCGGTTCGACTACGAGCGGGCGCGGGAATGGCACGACTGGGCCACCCCCTTCTACCGGCAGAACCGCAGCACGTTCATCTTGATGTACAGCCACAGTCTGGTCGGCGTCGCGGCGCGTGAACAGCTCGACATCACGACGGCGGAACGCAGTTTCCGGACCGCGCTCGAGATCGCCACCACCTCTTCGGGCCCGCAGTCCTACGCCGCGCGTCTGGCAGGCGCTTTGCTCGGCGAGCTGCTCTACGAACGCGACCAGCTCCCGGCGGCCGAGCGCCTGCTGGACGAGGCCGGCCGGCTCGGCACCGAGGGCGGCCCCGTCGACTTCCTGATGGCCAATTACGCCACCGGCGCCCGGATCAAGGCTTTGCGCGGTGATCTGGCGTCCGCGGCGCGGCGACTGGACGACGGCGCCGAGGTCGCGCGGGCCCTGAAGCTGCCGCGACTGGCCACCCGCATCGCCAACGAGCAGGTCCGGCTCGGCCTGACCGCCACCTACGTCACCGAACCCCCGGCCGGAGAAGGCGGTATCGCCACGATGGCCGCCGAACTACGCGAGGATTCCGCGATCCGGATGCTGCTGCGTTCCGGAGCCGCAAAAAGGGTCGCCGCCGCTGGTGCGCGCGCGCAATACCTGCGGAATTCCATCGATGCCGCCCGGCGTCCACGGGCTGCCGCACAGGCCTCCTTGCTGCTCGCCTCCTGCCTCGCGGCCGCTGGAAAGCCCGAAGCGGCCAAGGACGAATTGGTGCCGGTAGTGATCCGGTACGCCGATGCCGGGGTCGTCAGGCCGCTGCTCGACGAGGGGCCGTGGATCATGTCGCTGTTGCACAGCCTGAGCTACGACCTGCGCGAAGGCCGTTGGCACGAAGAACGTCCGATGGTCCCACCGGCGTTCCTGCACCGGCTGCTGGCCCGCTGAAAGCGTCGCCCCGCCGCGCCATGGCGAACGCCGGACATCATCGGCCCGGAACCGCTAGGTGCGCGTCACCTGGCATTCGATCGTTTCCGTTCACAACACCGGTTGCGGACCGCGCGAGGTGTCGGTGTCGAGGATGTGCAACACCCACCGGCCCTTGCCGTCGGCCTTCGCCCGGTACAGACCAGTGTCGGCCGCGTCGAGCAGCGATTCGGCGTCCGCGCCCGCGACCGCGGTGACGACCGCGCCGATGCTGATCGACATGCGCAGCCTCCGATCGCCCGCCGTGATCGGATCGACCAAGGCCTCGAGCAGGCTGTTGGCCACGGTGGCCACCCGGTGGTCGCTGGCAGGCGGCGGGATCAGCGCGACGAACTCGTCGCCGCCGATCCGGGCGACCAGACATCCTGATCCGCGCACGCTGTCCTGCAGGCGGCCGGCGACCGCGGTCAAGATCTGGTCACCCGTGCCGTGGCCGTAGCGGTCGTTGACGTGTTTGAAGCGGTCGATGTCGACGAAACACAACCCCGCGCGGTCCCCGTTGCGGGCGTCGGCGATCATCGCGTCGATCCGCTCGATCAGATGCCGACGGTTCGGCAAACCGGTGAGCGGGTCGTGCCGGGCTTGGCGGTGCAACTCTTCGCGCATCCGGTGCTGCTCGGTGACGTCTTCCCCGACCGCGAGCAGATAGTCGCTCTGCCCGTCCACGCCCTTGACGAAGGTGATGGCGAACGACGCCCACCCATAGCTTTCGTCGGCGCGGCGGATCCGCTGTTCCAGCTTCACCGTGCCTTCCCCGGCGGGGACCAGCTTGTCGTACACCAGCGTGCGGATGCCCTCCCGGTCGTTGGGGTGGGCGAAATCGTAGACCGACACCCCGCGCAGGGCGTCGACCGGGACTCCGATCATCTCGGCCAGGCCCCGGTTGACATCCAGCAGTGTCCCGTCGGTGTCACCTATGGCGATCGCGATGGCGGCGTTGTCGAAGACGACGCGGAACCGCTCGTCGGCGGCGCGGGTCGCCTCGGCGGCCGCGTCCTCGTGCGAGCGCGACTGCGCTTCGTATCCCTGACCGACCGCCGCGAGCAGCGCCGCGAGCCGCCGCCCGGTATCCGCGACCCCGCGTTCGGCCAACCCGTACAGGACTTGCGCGGACGTGCTGGGCACGGCCGGGCCGACCAGCCCGGCGGAGGCCAGCGCCGCGCCCACGCGGAGACCGACGCTCGCGTCGAAGGGTTCGGCCTCCAGGCCGGCCACCAACTCCTCGAGCATGCCGAGCAGTACGGCCTCGGGGTCCGGTAGCGACATGGACCCACCGGCGACGGCCTGCAAAGCGCGCCACCAAACGTTCGCCATCGAGGCGAGTTCGATCTGTTCCACCGCAACCCCCTCACCATTCAGGCCGGAGATAGCCCCCGACGCATCGTATCCACACATGTTCGAGACCGTCGAGTACTCCCGCTCGGAAGTATTCGGCGAGCACGGTGAGGGCGGTGTGCCTATTTCAGCCCGTTCTCCCTGAATATCGACGCACCTTTGTACCGTAAGGTCTTGATCTGCCAGACCCAGGTCGCCTGTACACAGGCGATCAGATCGGCGATGTGAGTCGAGACGGTAGCAGCCGAAGCGGCGTCTTCGATGCCCAAGCGGTCGCATTGTTCGGCGAGCGTCGCGCCCACCTTCCGGAATTCCACGAGCCTTGCGCGCACGATCTCGGTGGCGCCCCGCACGGCGTCCTCCAGCGACCAGCCGGGGTGGTTGAGCAGAACCGCCGGGATCAAGTTGAAGTCCGCGAGATCGACGATGCACTCCTTCTCGAAGGAGAAGACGTCGTTCATCAGCGCTCCGATCTCCACGGTCAGCACCCGGAGCCGACGCAGATCAGCAGCCAACCCGGTGTGGCCGATCCGGTCCCAGGGCAGATAGTCGTTCCGCCCGAACTCACACAGTGCGATCGCGGGATACATGCCCGAGACCTGACCCCGCAGATCGATGTACTCCTCGACGCTGAGCAACCCGCCGCGCGCACGGGCGTTCTGGTCTCGGATCGCGGGCCGCAGATGCTCGATGGTGGACTCGATGAACCGGTCGAGCCAGGCCGGGTCCGCGAGGGCGGACAGCCTGGTGAGAAACGCCGACGTCGAAGCCTCCAACGGGGTGAGGTCCCGCGGCGCCGAGCGCGTACGCAGGAGCACACAGAGCCGGTCGACCGCGACGCGCGCCCGCTGCTGCTCGTCGTCGCCGAGATGCCCGAACTTCTCCCGGCCGACGGTGTCGTTGAGCCAGAACAGGATCGCGTTGTAGAGACCGATGATCGTCATCCGCTCGGCGCTGACCGCACCGGGATGCAGATAGGGCGTCATGCTGTTGTAGTGGGGGCCTGCGGGCTCGAGCCAGATCCCGTGCTCGCGGCAGAAGCGCTCGACCTCCGCACAGGCCTGCGCCCCGAACCGGTTGGGCCGGAAGTCACGGCAGTAATCGACGATGTCCCAGTCGGGCGTACCGAACATCTCGCGCAACGACCACTGTCGCCCGCTGCGCAGCAACTGCTCGTGTTGTCCGCGCATGTCCGATATTTCCCGCTCGAGCGCCGATGTGTACTCACTGACCACAACGACTCCCTCCCACTATGGTTACTTCTAATGAATTGTCTCCGACTTATCGGGGCTGGGATCGGCCCGAGAGCGAAGAGCACGCAACATCGGAGCGCTCGATGATGTTCGCGCGCCGGGCATTCGGTGGCGACACCGCAGCGAACTGGGCGTTCGTCCAATGGCGTGGCCGCGGCACGGGGTGGCCGTGGCGCAAAGAGGCAAGCGGCCGGTGGAGGACGTGAGGCGCCCGGCACTCCGATCCACGTCGCCGCGCGCGGGCAACCGCCACTGAAGGCCGTCTCACAAGGGGGCGGCCACGGGGCCCGGCACAAGAGCCGGGCCGAGGCTCACTTCGCCGCCGCCACGTCGTGCATGGTCAGCAGCAGATGGTCGAACCGGGCCCGTTGCGATGCCGGACCGCCGCCCATGGCGGGCACCTCGCCGACCAACTGACGCGCCAGCGTCCGCAACTTGATGTTCGTTTCCTGGGAGCGCCACTGCAACACCCGGAAAGCCTGTTCGGGGTTGATGCCGTAGACGGCCATGAGCACGCCCTTGGCCTGCTCGATCACCCCTCGGGACTCGACCAGTTCGGGCAAAGTGTCGTCGAGAACTTCCTGCCGGTTCTCCTCGAGGGTGCCGGACACGTCGATGAAATAGCCGGCGGTGCCGACCACCGACTTCTGGTCGTCGAGCATGCGGTCGGCGACGACGATGACGTGACGGGTGCGCCCGGCGGTGTCGATCACGCGGTGGCGGCCACAGAACGGTTCACCGGTTCGCACGGCGGTGACGATGGACCGGTCGACGAGCGCGCGGTCGTCGGGGTGCCTGTGCGCCAGCAGCAACTCCGTACTGGGTCGCGTGCTTCCCGCGGGGTAGCCGTAGATCGCGGCCACTTCCTCCGACCATTCCCATCGCTGATCCTCGAACCAGAAGCGGAAGCTACCCACGCTCTGTGGCGTGCCCGCGATGACGCTGTCGATCGCGGAGGCGCTTCTCAGCGCGAGGTGATCCATCCTCGTCACGCGGTCATTATCCATCGGCGTCCACACGCGACGGGACGGAACACGAGACGAAACCAAATTGTGGCAAACTTCTAGCACTCACATTTGGATGTCACATCCTGGGAATAGCCTTAAATGTGCGGTCACATCCTTCAATGAGCAATCAATCGGCAATAGCGGGCCGTTGGTCTGGCAACTGTTGCCGACGGTGGCCGCGAACCCGACGGCGGAGGCAGCTCGTCCACCCCGTCCCGGCAGAACTCGACGCGAACCCCATCCTGCCCGCCGCCGGGGATCGACCGAACCCCGGCAACCCGCGTCCCCATTTCGACAGCACGGCGTTCCCGTCGTCTGCGCGAGCACGCCGAGCAGGTCCGCGAGTCTTCGCTCCGCGTCGCAATCGAGTAGCCGGTCTGGTTAGCCCCGCAGTATTGCCCCTCATCGCGAACGCCCACGGAAAACAGTGACCATAACGTGGATCACTGGAGGTAGTCTCTGTTGCTGTGCCCACATCGGCACAGATCCGCTGCACGTAGGGCGCATTCGAGGGCGAACGCCGTAACGCGTTCCAGCGAGTGCGCGGACCGAAGGGGTAGTACTGATGGCAGGCAAGCGCACCGTCCTGACCGTCCGCTTGCGCCGGCTGGCGGCGATGTTGCACGAAATGCGCGAGAACGCCCAGCTCAGCAAGGAAGAGGTCAGTGCGAAGACCGGGATCAACGTCACCACGCTGTACCGGATCGAGACCGCGCAGGCCCGCCCCCAGCGTCGCACCCTCATGGCGATGCTCGACCTGTACCGCATCGGCGAGGAACAGCGCGAGGACGCCCTGGAGCTGCTGTCGGACGCACTGAAGCCCGGCATGTCGCGCGCCTACGAGGGCAGCGTGTCGGAGGTGTACGCCGCCTACATCAACTTCGAGTCCGAGGCATTGTCGGCCCGGCACTACCAAACATCCTTCGTCCCTGGGCTTTTGCAGACCTACGAGTACGCCACGGCCGTGATCGACACCTCGATGCCGAAGCTGGAGGCGTCGGTCATGGAGAGCAGAGCCAAGGCCAGGATGGATCGCGCCGTCAACCTCACCAAAGAGGAGCCGCTCGAACTGTGGGTGGTCATGGACGAGGCCGCGATCCGTCGGACCGTCGGCGGGCCCGCGGTGATGCGCGGCCAGCTCGACCGGCTGCTGCAAGAGATCAAGCGCAAGAACGTCATCTTGCAGATCCTGCCGTTCGACGCGGGCGCCCACCCCGGCATGGCGGGCTCGTTCACCTTGCTGGACTTCCCCGATCCCGCCGATCCCGAACTGGTCTACGTGGAGGGCATGGCCGGTGACGAGCTGATCGAGGGCCACACCGAGATCCGGCGCTTCGGGGTGATCTTCGACCAGCTGCGCGCCATGGCGCTGAGTCCACGCGACTCCGCGGCCATGATCGTGGAGGCCGCGCGCCGGATGGACCAGGCGGATTAGCCGGGCATCCTACGGCGGCGGAGGCCGTTGACGGCCGGAGCCGACCCTCCCCCACCCCCACACAGCCACGCTCCACGCTTCCGCCCCGGCTGGGCACGCACAATCTCAGCGGGAAACGGCCCGGGTGACGACTATTCCGCCCCCCGAATGGGTACCCTCGCCCTTACTGCCGAGGGGAGGACGCATGTCCGAAGTCACCGCGAATCCGATATCCGAATCCGGGCCCGAGCTGAAACGGGTGATGGGGCCGGGCCTGCTCTTGCTGTTCATCGTCGGCGACATCCTCGGTACCGGCATCTACGCGCTCACCGGCAAGGTGGCCAACGAGGTGGGCGGGGCGGTGTGGGTGCCGTTCCTGGTGGCGTTCCTGGTCGCGCTCATCACCGGTTTCAGCTATCTCGAACTGGTCACCAAGTACCCGCATGCCGCGGGCGCGGCGCTCTACACGCACAAGGCGTTCGGCATCCATTTCCTCACCTTCATGGTCGCGTTCGCGGTGATGAGTTCCGGTATCACCTCCGCTTCCACGGCCTCGCGCGCCTTCGCGGCCAACTTCGCCGAAGCGTTCGACCTGGACCTCGGCACCGGCGTCGCGGTGACGGTGATCGCGCTGGTGTTCATGGCGGTGGTGGCGGCGGTCAACCTGCGCGGCGTGAGCGAGGGCGTGAAGCTCAACGTGGTGCTCACCTGCGTGGAGCTGACCGGTCTGTTGATCGTCATCGCGATCGGCTGCTGGGCGTTGGGGGTCGGCGACGGCGACTTCTCGCGCATCGTCGAATTCGAGACCGGCGAACGCAACGCGGTCGGCGGCGTCATCGTGGCCACCACGCTCGCGTTCTACGCGATGGTGGGATTCGAGGACTCGGTGAACATGGCCGAGGAATGCAAGGAGCCGAGCCGGATCTTCCCGAAGGTGCTGCTCGCCGGGCTGCTCATCACCGGGCTCATCTACGTGCTGGTGTCCATCAGCGCGATCGCGCTCGTTCCCGCCGACCAGCTCGGCCAGGGGGACACGCCCTTGCTGAAGGTGGTCGAGGCCGGTGCGCCGAACTTCCCGACCCACGTCTTCGCCTACATCACCATGTTCGCCGTCGCCAATTCCGCGCTGATCAACATGCTGATGGCCAGTCGCCTGATCTATGGCATGGCCCGGCAGCAAGTGCTGCCCCGGCCGTTCGGCCGCGTTCACGAGCGCCGCCGGACGCCCTACAACGCCATCATCTTCACCACCTTGCTCGCCCTCGGGCTGATCCTGTTCGTCGGTGAAGTGCCCGAACTCGGCGGCACCACGGCCCTGCTGCTGCTCGCGGTGTTCACCGTGGTCAACGTCGCGGTGCTGGTGCTGCGCCGAGACCCGGTGGCGCACTATCACTTCAAGACACCGACGCCGTTGCCCGTGCTGGGTGCGCTGACCTGCGGCTTTCTCGTCACGCCGTTCACCGGCCGCAATCCGGCGCAATACGCCATCGCAGGCGTACTACTGGCCATCGGGGTCGCGCTGTGGGGCCTGAATTACCTTGCCCTGCGCGCTATCCGGGCACAACCACTCGACAGCAAGCCGCCCACGGAGTGACCGGTCGCGCTACCGGCGCAGGACCGCATCCGCCGGTATGTCCGATTCCCGCAGGTGACTAGTCGCTGCCCGGTAGGTAAGGTGGGCGCCGATGACCAGCATGGAAGCCCGTTTCGGTGATGCCACCCGGATCGTGCCCCTCCCCAATCCGTGGAATCTGACCGCCTATCTGGCCGCGGTGGCCGCCCATCGCGGACGCTCGATCAGTCTGCACCCCGTACCCAAGGCGATGTTGGCCGACACCGGCTGCGGCGGGGGCGGACTGTGGGTGGCGCGCAAGCACGACGACATCATCGTGTACGACGCCGCGGCGACCGGCCGCAACGCCGATCATGTCATCCTGCACGAGATCGGCCACATGCTGCTGGGTCATCACAAAGACCACGAGCGCAGCGATCCGCTGCCGCCGTCGCTGGCCGTCCTCCTGCCCTCTATTTCGCCGCACTCGATCGAACACGTCCTCGGCCGTGCCGAATTCGGCGTCGACCGTGAGCGGGAAGCGGAAGTCTTCGCCGACATGACCATGGTGTACGCGACTCTGCCACGCAAGCGCCAGCGATCGTTCCGGCCGTTCGGGCGCGGCAGATAGCTACCAGCGGTCGTAGCGCCCCTCTGGTAGTCGTCTCGCCCCGGTGCGCAGGTCGTCGACGAGATCCTGGTAGCCGTCGGCCAATTCATCGATCTGGATCCACGCGTCGTAGAAGACCGATTCCGGCGCATGCGCCAGCGCCACGAATGCCTGGGCAGCCAGCATCGCCAGTCGGTCCACCATGCGACCGACCGTCTCGAAGTGTTCGGGCGCGGCGGGCGGCGGGATCGGCGCGGCCAAGGTGACCCAGCGGTCGATGCCGCGTAGGAGCTGCGCGCGACGCCGGTCGAGTTTGTCGCACCGGCTCGCCGGGGTCCGTTCGCGAGTCTGATGCAGCTGAGCCAATTCTCCGGCCGCCTCCAGCATCGGATGATCCATGTGCGGCAGACCCCGGAACGCGGCCAGCAGCAGTTCTTTGCCGGGAATGACCCGAGCCTCGGACACCTGACCCACTTTCCACACCCCCAATTCGATCAGGGTGGACGCGTCTCGGTCACGTCCTCGATGCCTTGCGCCGCCGGTGTCCCGGCACTGCCCGAACATCCACATGAGACCAGCTTGGCCGAGAGCCGTGCCTCCCACGTCGGTTTCGGCCACTTCCACTCGCGCGACACGCCCATCGACCGGATCGGCGGAGCACGAGCCGATGCCACAAGCAAGGGCAAACATTCAGTGACCTCGCATTTCTCGACAATAGAGCCGTCTTTACTGCGGCTATTGCCACTCGAGCCGACACGCCAGCCACTGGCTAGCGATACGAGCAAACACCGACTGATGGTCGCGCAAACGCGGCGAACGCGGCAGTTCCGGCTTCCGGCAGGCTGCTGCCCAATAGCCGGCGAGTGCGCAGACGAAGGCGTCGACCGCCGCGGGATCGACGTCGCGGGTGACCGGATGGGTGGCGATGATCGGATCCGGGTCGACACCAGCGGCCGCGATCGTCGGAGCGAGCGCGACGAGGTCGATCCACGCGGCACCCCGGCACGCCCACGCCCAATCGACCGCCAGCACCGCACCATCCGTTCGCCGTACCATGTTGTCCGGCCGAAGGTCGTTGTGCAGCAACGTATCTCCCGCCGATGCCGCTCGGCCAATTCGTCAGACCCGGATCACCACCGAATTACCCGCGAGGACCGAACTCGCACTGGCCGCTAGATCTCCGACGCGGCGAAGTAGTCCTGCCCGCCGATGTAGGTGGTGTGGCCGGGATCGGCGGGGGCGGTGGTAGCCAGGGCGACGGCGGTGGCGAACTCTGTGACGGTGGGCAGGGCGCCCTGATCGCGCCGTGCGGCGACAGCGTCGGGATTCCGGCGCTCCAGCAATTGGACGATGATCGTGCCGTCGATCATGTCGCCGGAGACGACGTGCAGGGCGACGCCCCTGGCACCGAGTTCCGGGATCATGGCGCGTAGCGCGTCCTCGCCCGCGCGCTTGCTCGCGGCGATGGGTTCGTAGTCGGCGGGCACCGGCTTGCGGCCGTGGAAGTGCGCTTGATGACTGGTCACGAAAACGATCCGCGAGCCCGACGGCATGTGCGGCAAGGCAAGCCGTACCAGGCGTTCCTGCGCGTCACGGTTGAGGGCCATCGCGTAACCGGGCCGCGCATCGCGCTCGAGCCCGCCGGATGCGTTGAGCACCAGCACATCCAGCCGGCCGAACGCCTCCGCCACCCCGGCGACCAGCGCGCGGGCCGAATCCGCGTCGGCGATATCAGCGCCCGCAGTGGACGCGCTACCGGCCGCTTGCCGGATCGATTCCGCCAGTGCCTCGGCTCGCTTGGCCTTCTCCCGGTAGTTGATCACCACATGGTCGCCGCGCGCTGCGAGCACCCGAGCGGTCTCCGCGCCGATGCCGCGGGACGCGCCCGTGATCAGGACGATTCGCCGTCCGGTCATGCCGTCATCCTCTCGGTCCGCCCGGCGCCCCGGCCGGTGCTTCTAATTCAGAATCACTATGCTGGTTCTAAATGAGAAGTGCAAACGAAGCCAGGCCGCCGCGCGGCCGGGACGACCCGTCGAACACGCCGCTGCTGGCCACGATGGATCTCCTCGGCCAACGCTGGATCCTGCGCATCCTGTGGGAACTGGAACCCGAGCGTCTCGGCTTCCTCGAGTTACGCCGCCGCATGGGCAACTGCTCCTCCAGCATGCTGTCGGTGCGGTTGCAAACTCTGCAGTCGGCGGGACTGATCGCGAAGAACCCCGACAAGTCCTACGAACTGACCACGGCGGGCATCGAGCTGGGCGCGGCACTCGGCTCGGTCTGGGACTGGTCACGCCGCTGGCGCGTAACCCCCACCGACTCCCAAACCGACTGACCAGCCGCATCGGACCGTGCGGACACCAGGTACCTGGAACTGCCCAGTCGGCGGGGGCGACACGGGTTTGACCTTCGAGTTGGTTGAGGCTCCATGATTGCCGGGTGGCGAGTTCGGAATCGGCAGGGTTGATCACGATCGGCGTCCTCGCGCGGGAAAGCGGGCTAACGGCGAGCGCACTGCGGTTCTATGACGACTGCGGCTTGCTCGTTCCGGCTCGGGTCGACCCGCTGACCGGATACCGCTATTACACCGAGGCGCAGCGAGAGCGAGCGGCCCTCATCCGCCAGTTGCGCGCGATCGACCTCCCCCTGGAAACGATCGCGAAAGTTCTCTCCGGCGACCCCGCGGACGTACCCCGCCTGCTCGACCGTCACGTGGCGGAACTGACTCGCCTGGCGCACGAGGCCGCGCGCGTCGCCGCGGTGGTCAAGCAGTCGCTCGTGGCCCACGTGGCGATCGACGCCGCGGCGCTGGCCGAGGCGCTCGAGCAGGTCCGCGGGGCCGCGGCGCGGACCCGCGAGATACCCGTGCTGGCGGGCATTCTGCTGGAAGCGGGTGGTAACGCGGTGACGCTCACGGCCACCGACCGTTACCGCCTGTCCACCCGGACCGTGGTGGCGAACCGGCAGCACGGCGGCGAGTGGTCCGTGGTGCTCGATCCGAACGGACTCGAGTCGCTCATCGAGTGGTTGTGCGGCAGGAACGAGGTCGTCGTCACCTCGACAGACGACGGACTGCTCCTCAGCGGCGACGGCGTCGAATACCAGTCGGCCGTCATTCAGGCGACCTTCCCGGACCACCGAGCCTTGCTGTCGGGGCTGGGGCCGGTCCGAACCCGAGTGATCGTCGCCCGGCAGGCGGTGCTGGAGCTTCTCGAAAAATTCGACGCCGTGGTGCGATTCGCGATCCGGCCGACCGAGATCGCGGCGTCCGCACCCGGCACGGCGCACCGCCTGCCCGCGACGGTCACCGGCTCCGTCATCACACTGTCGTTCGATCCCGCCACACTGCTGCCCGCCGTCCGCACCGCGCTCGGCCCCGATCTGATGCTCGACATCATCGCCGCCGATCAGCCGGTGGTCCTGCGCTCCGCGACCGACGGAGACCTCACCACCCTGGCGATGCCCGTGCGACCCATCGACCACGAAATAGCAGTCGCTACTACCAGGGTCTAGGAGACCTGATGAACACCACCTCGGACGACACCATGAACACCATCACCAGCGCGGTCGCGCTCGGGCACGAGGGGCGTCCCGACGACGCGCGGGACGCTCTGCTCGCCGTGTGGGCCTCGCTCGGTCCGCAGGGCGACCCGTTGCACCGGTGCACGCTCGCCCACTATCTGGCCGACTTGTACGACGACGCCGCCGAAGCGCTCACTTGGGACATCCGGGCGCTCGACGCCGCCGACAGCCTCTCGGACGATCGGGCGCAAACCTATGACGGATCGCTGCGGGTGGCCGCGTTCTACCCGTCACTGCATTTGAATCTCGCCGACGACTATCGCAGGCTCGGCTCGTTCGACGCCGCGCAGCGCCAGATCGACGCCGCCCGTGCACGGGTGCACACCCTCGCCGAGGACGGCTACGGGGCGACGATACGAACGGCGGTCGACGAGGTCGAGTCGGCTATCCAGGAGCGACGCACCGAACGCCGAGCCTCGGCACCGACCGGCGGCCGGTAGAAGCACGAGCAGCCCGCGCCGAGTCGGCGCGGGCTGCCACGAACCGGATCTACTTCAACCGCAGCTTGCCGAACAGACCGTCCTTCTCGTCGTCGGGTCCCGCCGTGAAGTACAGCGAGTCGGCGTCGCCGAGGCTCTCGCCGTTACCGAACATCAGCGCCCACAGCCCTTCGATCGCGACCGGCTTGCCGTCGGCATCGCGCAGGTAGTCGGCGAACTTGCCGGTGGTGTCGTCGTAGGCCAGCACGTGCCCGGCACCGCCGAAGTTGCCGACCAGCAGTTTCCCGCTGAGCGGACCGAAGCCCTCCGGTGCGATCGTCACCGCCCAGGGTGCGTTCAGGCGCTTGCCGTCGTCGATGATGCGCACCAATTTGCCGGTGGCGTCGAACTCGGCGAGCTTGCCCTTGTCCGGTTCGCCGCCCGCTTCCCGCTCTTCGTCCTTCTCCAGCGAATCCTCCTCGCCGGCGTCGAACTTCGTCGCGTCCTGTTCGTCCGGTTGCGTCGTGGCGTAGGCGACGAACACCCGGTCGCCGATGGTGGAGACGTTGAACGGCGCGGGATCGCCGGGTTTGGCCTTCTTACCCTTCTCCGGCGCGGCCGGGTCGATCGCGTCGCCGGTGGCGAAGGGGTTGGCGAAGCCGACGGTCGGAATCGGCTGCCAGTTCCTGTCGAATGTCCGGACTTGCGGGTCGGCGCCGAAGTCGGCGGCCAGCAGCGTGTCCCCGGACGGCGCCAGCGCGATCCCGAAGAACTGCATACCCTGCGGCGCGCCGTCGAAGACCAGGTTGGCCGGGCCGTCGTGGCGCACGATCCGGCCCTCGAAGCCCTGCTCGGTCCAGGCGGAGATCTTGCCGGAGTCGGTAGCGAAGATGAAGCGCGCCGAGCCGTTCAGCGGCCCGCCTTCCGCCTCGACCGGCTGGTCGCGGACGACGAACAGATCGGAGGTGATCGGCGCCGGGTTGAACACCACGCCGGTGGTCTTGCCCGCGCTCTTGTCCGAGGTGTCGGCGTCGGCGCCGGGGATGGTGACGATCTTCAACTGGTCCTGGAAGAGCTTCTGCACCTTCTCGTCGGCCGACTTGGTCACGTCACCGACGAATTGGAACGACTTGCCGCCCGCGCCCACCCAGAAGTGCCCACCGGCGCCCTTGGGTCGGTCGGCGAGCCCCCAGGCGTTCACCAGGTCGGGGAAAACGAACTGCGCGTTGTACTCCGCGTTGTTGGCCGCGAGATTGGTTTGGACGTATTTGTTGCCGTCGAGCGCGGGCACCTCGTCCGGCTTCGAGTCCGAGCAGCCCGCCGCCACGATCAGCGCGGCGCCGAGCGCCGACACGCGCAGCAGACCACTTCGGGTCCGCGACCGAGGCATACCGCCACGGCGCGACTCTTTCCAGCGTCCGTTCAACTTCCTGTTTCCTTTCCGACCACACCACATTGGTGATAAGGCGAAGCTAACCTTAGCGCGCGGCAATTTCGGGAGTACCCGAACGGTTGGACGGGCACGGGTTTAGGCTGTTCGCCGTGGTCGAACCCCAGCCTGCTATTACCCTGCATCCCGATATCGCTCCGCTCGCTCCACTGCTCGGCACTTGGCGCGGGAACGGACAGGGTGAATACCCGACCATTCCTCCGTTCGGCTATGTCGAGGAAATCCGGTTCGGCCATCTCGGCCGCCCGTTCCTCACCTACCGTCAGAAGACCCGCGCCACCGACGACGGCCGGCCGCTGCACGCCGAAACCGGCTATCTGCGTTGCCCACGCCCCGACCGCGTCGAATTGATCCTCGCGCATCCCACCGGTATCACCGAAATCTGCGAGGGTTCGCTCGCGGTCGAGGACGGCATGCTGCGCATGGAATTGGACTCCACCAACATCGGGCGCAGCACCACCGCCAAACTCGTGACCGCCCTCGGCCGTTCGCTGCGCCTGTCCGGCGACACCATCGACTACTCCCTGCGGATGGCGGCGGTCGGCGAGCCACTGCAACACCACCTCGCCGCCACCTTGCGGCGCGATTGAACCGGCGCACGCCACGGTCTAGGAAGCGCTCGGCAATCGACGGCGCCCGCTGGTCAGTTCGGTGACCAGATCCTCATAGCCGACAGCCAGTTCGGCCAGCCGCTCCCACGCGAACCACAGGTCCCACTCCTGGTCCTCGGCCATGGCCGTGTACGCGCACGCGCTCAGCTGGGCGAGTCGGTCGACTACCGAGCCGAGCGATTCGGTGTGCAGATAGGCTCCGCCACGCGCCACGGGCAACCGGGACTCGACCCAGCGGTCGACGTCACGAACCAGCCGGGCCCGGCGCTCATCGATTGCGCACGCACATTCCCGTTCCGTGCGGAGCCGGCGAACATGCAGTTCCGCTAGGGCGCGCGCCCGCGACAGCACCGGATGCCCCGGCGGCGGCGCACCCTCCCGGCAGGCCCGCAGCAGCTGGGTTCGCGTCGGCAAGCCCTCGCTCATGGCGCGTCTTTCCCGCCCGCGCGGGCCAGCAGGCAATTCACGATCACCATTCCGGACGGACGGAACGTGTCGCGCGGCGCCACCACCCATCGGCGGAATACGCCGTTCGCGTCGGCGGGCGACGGCAGCGCGATTTCGCTGCCGAAAGGCACGATCGAAACGTCGAGCCGGAACAAGGCCGCGAACAGCCGCATGTCGTCGGGTAGATCGGGTCGGCACAGGAAAGTCCACCGCCGAGAACGGATATGCGCGATCACCGGCCCCAACGGCATGCCACGGAAAAGCATGTCGTCGCGCACGCACTGCCCCAGCCTGTCGGGCATCGTGATCCCGCCCACCACGCCGGCCTTCACGACGATCCGGCCGATCTCCGGGTGTATCCCGGCGGGCAGCCCACAGGTGCGGCGGTAAAACGCACAGCGAGACGCGGGAGTGTCCGCGAATGCCGCATAGTTCATTCGCCAGCCTCGATTCACATAGTTCGGAAAGCGGAGAATGCCGGCCGCTGGACCTGTAACCGTTGTCGCGGTTAAGGTTTCAGCACTTCTTCGATTCGTGCCGGTCGCGTTCAGTAGAGCACCGGATATTGCTGGGCGGGAACTTTCTCAGTGGTGGAACCGGGCGAAAACCGCCCAGGTTCCAAGGCCCCCCGCCACAACGGTTCCAGTTGATACCTGGCCAATACTTAGGCTACGAAAGGGAATTCGTCGTGACTCCAACCGGATCCACCCTCCCCCGCCGCATGCTCGGCAGGCAGCTGCGCGAGCTGCGGGTCAACTCGGGCGTCAGCGCGGAGTACGCCCGCCATGTGATCGGCGTGGGGAAACAAACCCTGTGGCGGATGGAGACCGGGCAGCCGGTCCGGCTGAATCCGCTGTTCATCGAGCGGTTGTGCAAGGTGTACGGGGCGTCGGAGGAGCAAACTGCCGTCTTGCTCGACTTGACGGAGGAGACCAAGCGCACTGGCTGGTGGCACTCCCTCGACGACGCCATCCCCAAAGGATTCAGCCACTACGTTGGCCTGGAAGCAGCCGCCCACCGCGTCACTTCGTATCAAACGACTCTTCTGCCCGGACTGTTGCAGACCAGTGAGTATCGACGGGCACTGATCTGGGTCGACTACCCGACGATGCCCGGCCCCGAGGTCGAGCGACGCATCGAGGTGTTCACCCGACGCAAGGCCCGCTTGGACAGTACCTCCGACCCGCTGCATCTCGACGCGGTGCTCGACGAGTCTGTGTTGCGCAGGCCGATCGGCGGCACGTCGGTCATGGCAGACCAGATCCGATATCTTGCGGAAGTAACTGAGCAGAACAACATTTCGGTGTATATCGTCCCCCTGGATGCGGCAGCATACGCAGGCCTGCGTGTCGGCCCGTTCGTGATGCTCGAGTTCCCTAGGCACCCGACGGCACATCTCACCGAGCCACCAGTCGTATACATGCAGGGTTTCACCGGCGACCTGTATCTTGAGAAGTCCGAGGAGATACGGGAATACCGACAGGCGTTCGCCGACATCCGACGATCGGCACTCGACGAGGTTCGCAGCCGATCCCTCCTCCGCAAGATCGCAAAGGAGTTTGCCGAGTGAACGTCGATCCCTCCACTGCCTTGTGGTTCAAAAGCAGCCATAGCAGCTCGGACAAAGAATGCGTTGAGGTCGCGTTCCTTGCTCCCGACCTCGTGGGTATGCGCGACTCGAAGAATCCCGCCGCACCGGCGCTTGTGTTCACAGCGAGTGAGTGGGACACGCTCACTGCCCGCATAACCAGAGGTGAACTCGACCGCTCACAGTTCTGAGACAGCCTCGACGGCAACTCCGGAACCTCCTTCGCCAGAGGTTCCGGGGGATGCTCGCTCACAACTCCCCCGGAACCATCGACCTGCTCGTCAGACCGCTTGCCCCCGATGAACCCCGGCGGTAGCGTCAACTTTCGTTGCGGGGGGCGGAGAAGCCGGTCCGGCCTCGAAGAGCCAGGGACAACACCGGTGCGCAAGGGGGACCAATGAAGTCAGGGCAGAGTTCGGGGCGTCTGGCCACCCTCGCCGTAGGTACCGCACTCGTTCTGACAGGCTGCGACTCCTCGACCGAGGGTGATGCGACTCCGACCGGGAGTTCCCCAACCAGCCAGAGCATCGCACAGGATGTCCCGACCGGCTACAACCCGTGCAACGACATCCCCCAGAGCGTGCTCGATTCCGAGAATCTGCGGGGGAAGCAGAACGAGGACTCCAACGCTTCCGGCGGCGTCAAATGGCGCGGCTGCGCATGGGTCCAAACAGATGGGTACTCGCCTGCCATTCGAACAACGAACCTCACTGTCGACATGGTGCGGGCCAAAAACTTCACTGACACCCGTGAGTACGCGGTAAGCGGACGCCGCGCCATATCCACGCGGCAGGTGGACGAACATCCCGAGGCTGTCTGCACCGTGAACGTGGAGATGAAGGGCGGTAGCCTCGAATTCTTCCTGAGCAATCCGCCGTCGAATCGTAAGACTGGCCAAACGGACACTTGCTCACTCGCACGAACTCTTGCAGAGAAAGTTGTCGCGACGATGCCCGCCAATGTGTAGACCACACTGATACTGGAGCAACTCACCGGGAGGGAAGAACAGATGGGTGACGACAAGACTCCACCGGATCGACCGATGGCGAACGTCCTCAGCGCCGTTCGCGACGGCCAAGCCAATCTCGAGATGAGAGCCGAGGACTTCGTCTACATAGATCGAGATTGCGAGTTCTTCAAGGATGCGATTCGCAACATTCAGCGCGCCATGGACATCGTTTCACAGCAGACGCATTGGGGACTGGGGGAATCCAACAGTGACATGGTGTCCGCCTCCACGTTGGTGGACCGCTTCAAGAAGAAGGCGCGCGGAGCGGAGGATGGCAACAGTGTCTACCAGATCATGGAAGAGCATTTTCGTATCGTTCAAGACATCCAAGAGGTCCACCGGATAGCCCGCGATCGGCTCATGCAGGCGGACAGCAACTTCGCCGCTGAGTTCAACCATTTGAACGCCACCCTCCCCGAGCGCCCACCCGTACAACTGCCATTCGGACCGGTCTCACTCCCGGACGGGACCGGCAGATGAACGGCTACGAGAGCACCCGTATCCCGAACGGCGGCGAACATCCCGATAGCTGGGAACACTCGCGGATCAACGAGACATTCAGCCCGCTCGACATCACCGACGCAATCAACCAGGCGAACAAGTACTGGCAGGCTCGCACCCAATGGGAGCAGGGCGTGGAAACCTTCGCCCGCTCCATCCAGACCTCCATCGCCCAAGCCTGGTCCGGCCCCGCTGCGGAACAATCCAAGAACGCGATCGCCAAGTACACCAGCGACGCGCAGAATCTCACGAACTCCTTGGAGGAGCTGTACTGCCGGGTCCGTGACGCCGCTACCGCCATCGCCAATACGAAGAGAGCCCTCCCGGATACCGTCGACTATTCCTTCCGCGAGCGGGTCTTCCACCCGACGCGCTGGAGTCTGTCGGACGAGCGGTCCGAGGCCGAGCAGGCCGCGCGGGCGGCGATGAAAGAGTTCTACGTACAGCCGTTCAGTGAGATGGACGGCAAGATTCCGGTGCTGCCCACTCCGGTCGGTCCGACCGCGTCGGTGGACATTCCCGCGCCTCCGCCAGGTGGGTACCAGAGTGGCGACAACAACGGTCCGGGCTCGAACGACCCGGGCACCAGTCCTGCCGCCACCGATTCGGGCACTCCCGGTGACAAGGACGGCGACGGCGAGCCCGACGAGACGAGCACCGAGGAACAGCAGTCCACCGACGAGTCGGCGCAGGACCAGCAATCCTCCGACACGACAGCTTCCGACACTTCGACCACACCCACCGGCGTGGACCCCGCCTCTACAACCCCCGCCACCACCACGGACCCGACCAAGACAGTGCCGGCTGGCACCCCGTCGCCGCACAGTCCAGGCACACCTGGCAGTCCTGGCAGTCCTGGCACACCCAACCAGCCGCAACCGGGACGCAGCGTCGCGGGCGCACCTGGGATGCCGACCACATCGATGAACCAGGCCGCCGCGTCGGCTGCCACGGCGGCGCGAGGTATGAGCGGTATGCCGGGCATGATGGCGCCCGGCGCTCGCGGCGGCGGCAAGGACGACGAATCCGAGCACAAGACGCCGGACTACCTGATCACCCAGGAGAACACCGACGAGCTGCTCGGCGAGGTTCCGAAAACCGTGCCCGGTGGCGTCATCGGCGGCACGCAGACCTGATCGGGGCCACTTACTCTCGACTCGGCACACGCCCGCACCACAGCTCGGCGGCGGGCGTGTGCGCGTGGACAGTGGCCGCTTCGACACGGCCGGATGGGATCGCACATGGCTGAATGGATTTGGGAACCGGACGATTTCGCCGCGCTCTGGTATGGCGACGCGCACGACCGGATCCCCGGCCCATTGCGCTACACCAGTCGTTTCGCCTTCCGCGACGACTTCGCCGCCCACCGCGCGGCCGTGTGGGGGCACTATTCCGCGGACGAACTCGACGAGATCAACGCGGCCCTGCACATCCTGGGCGCCTCCGAGTTCCGCATCGAGATCCTCGGCGGCACGTGCAAGCACAAGAACAGCACCGGCACCCAGGACGTCCGCGAGTACCGGATCCTCGGCGCCCGCGACAGCTACCGCGCTGTCGTTCTGAGCCAAGCGGGCAACCACCACAAGCACGGCCCGATCCGCGTGCGCATGTTCCCCGCCGAGCAACTCCCCGTCCGCCTGGTCAAGGCCGTTCCGGCCTGCGCGCCCGGAGCCGAGAAGCCCGCCACGTTCCATCCCGACGACCTGATCCCCCGCCGGGACACCTACCTCGAGGACAACGCGCGCAACACCCCCCGCGAGCAGTACCAGCGCCTCCTGGGCCGCCCGGTCGACGGCGGCGGCACCGCCGTCCTCCTCACCGCTCCCCTGCACACCCGGACGAAGCCCGCCAAAGTCCTCCAGTGGCACGACATCTCCGACGACGGCCGCTACACCGAACACCGCGCCGACCACATCACCGTCCGCCCCACCACCCCCACCGACCTGACAACCCACTTCACAACCTGGATCGACCAGGCCCTCCAACGCTTGGCAGCCGCCCGCCCGGAAAGTTGGTAGCGAGACCAGCGGAACCGAACCGGGTCACTCGGCGTCCAACTCTGTACGCAGGCAACTACCACAAGCCGACAGAAGTGACCGAGGAAGAGAGCCGCAGTGCCGAAGACGGTGTTCCCACAGCGGGTCGTTATCGAAAGACGAAGGAATTCGATGAGCGAGTTCACCCGTTCGATCGGCGTGGGACTGTTCACGATGCATCTCGACGACGGACGCCTTCCGGTGGATGTCGTTGTGAGCCGGAATATCCACGACCGCCTGGATCCACCGGACTTCTCCGCGGCGGCGATGACCGGCTATTACCTGGCGCTGTGGCGGCACGACGCGCCGGTCATCGCATCGGGCAGATGGACCGAATTGACCGTATCCCAGTCTCGCCGCACAGAACTGATCACGCTCCTCGACACCCGGTCGCTCGCCGAATTCGAGATGGTCGAACGCTCCTTACGGCTGAGTGATGAATTCGTCGGGCGAGGGCCAGTGACCGATTTCGGCGGGCCATCGATCACGATGGTCGCGAGCATCTCTCGCATCGGCAGCATCGAGGTAGATCCGCGGTGGGCTGCCACGGCCAGCCCGTCCTACATCGCGCACGACATCCTCGACTGCGCGAACCAGATCCGGCAACAGCGCCCACGGTTCCACGAAGACGGGTCATGGGCCGACCGCACCGACGATGAGCTCGAACACGAACTCGCGGAATACAAGCGCTACCTGATGAGGAACTCGTAATGGTCGATTTCGCAGCGGATCTGAACCAGTTGGTGAAGGCTGCCCGAGCCTGGGATCACGCGTCGGACACCCTCACCGTCGCCGCGACGCAGGCGCAGAGTATCCATTTCAGTCACCAGGACGTCGCCTGGGGGCTGTTCCGCGATACCTGGGAAGCCCAAGTGGCGGCCGCGCGGTACATGTACGAAAGACTGGTCGAGGGTAGAGATGAAACCAATGCCATCGCCGCGGTTCTGGACCATGTCGCGAAGGTCTATCAGGAGCAGGACCAGAACTTCGCAAACGTCCTGATCGAACTGGAAGCGGATCACTGATGGGTGACACGAAATCACTGGACGAGATCAACACCGTACTCGATCAGTTCTCGGACCAGATCGCGGAGATCAGGACGCAGCCAGCCAAGGTGGATGAGGCGTTCCGGAAGGCGGCGATCGCCGCTGCCGAGGCCGAGGCAGCGACCTTCTTCGGATTGGCCGGTGCGGTGGCCGGTGCCGTCTACGGTGCGATGACCGAGGACGACTTCACCGGCTACATGCAGGACCACAAGGAAGTAATCAAGAAGAGGATTCAGGAGCTCTTGGAAAAACTCCAGGGCGCGGTCGACAGTTTGAAGGCGCCCATCGCCTTCCTGCAGACGAGCGAGGCATGGTCGCAGCTGGAATCCAAGATCGGCGAGGCGCAGAACAACGAGGTGGCCAACGGCAACGTCATCGGTTACTGGGCAGGTGCGGCCGCTCTCAAGTACACGGCGGCTCGCACACTTCAGGACACCGCAATGGACTCCGCCAAATCGATCTGCAACAAGCTGAGCGCTGCGCTCGCCCAGGTATCGGATACGGCTTGGGATTTCTACTCCAAGATCGTCAAGGATGTCGCGGATCTGATCACCGCGCTGGGGTCGGCTCTCCTCAAGATCGGCACCTTTGTCGCCGCTCCGGTCGGAATATCGGATGCGATCGATGTCCTCGGAAAGATGATCAATAAAGCCATAGAATATACCGATCATCTCGCCAAGGGCTTGCTCACTCAAAGAGAAATCATCAAACAAATCACTACCGCCACATCGGAACCAAAAGGATTTCTCAACGATCGTTGGCCGCGCAGCGCCTCCGACGACTTCGTCATCAACTCTCCCAGCCCTGAATGGCAGGCGACATGAACTGGCGAAAAGTTGTCGCGACTTCGGCGCTGGCCCTACTACTTTCGGGTTGCGATCTGTTGCCGCGTACTCATCCCGAAACATATGAGGTGCCGACGAGCAACCACACCATCCAAGAGTTGTGCGACGCTACAAAACAGTTCTTCACCATCCGAGCTGGTACCGATAACCTGAAGATCAGCCCGGGCGCCGGCGGCAAGGCGCTGACCGATGAAATCGGCGGCGGCAACGGGTGCTTCTATGAGAAGGCAGACGGGTCCGCATGGCGTCACCTCGGATTGGTATCGCTGTTCCGCATAATCGTCAGTGGTAACACCCTGTCCGAGCCCCCGTCGACGACCGGGAACTACCCGGCCGAGTTCCTCACCGTGAACGGCGTGACTGTCAAGGTTGTCACCGAACCACTCCCCAAGGGGGCGAATCCCGCCACTACGCTGCTCGAGATCGAACTCACCGCCAGCATCGACGGCTGGGAGGGCGCACTTCACTTCTACGGCACCCGTGATCGAACGACGCCAGATGACCAACCGACACGAGAAGGCGCCCACGCACTGGTGAACATGATCCGCACGTTGAAGGGCTGATCGCTCCGCTCGACACGTGGAGCGGCAACGCGCACATAGCAGGGCAAGCACACCTCATGCTCTCGGAACAGATCACGGCCGTCGCTCTGGCGGTTCGGAGCTGTGCAGGTCACCGTCACAGGATCGGGCGGTACCAGGTATGCCCGCACCACACCTAGGTCTGATTGCGCCAACGACTGGGCCGTCGCCGGAATCCGGCGACGGCCCAGTCGTTGGCGCACCTCGGAGGCTCGGTTGTGCTCTCGTAAACCACCGCCCAGCAGACGGATTCGCAGGCGGCCGCGGGCACTGTGCGACTGATTTTCGTCTCCTAGCGTGGCGGCCGAAATCTCCGCGACATACTCCGATTGCTCACGTTCCCGAGAACGGCACCGCAGCAGGGCCGGACGATAAATCCGCACTGGAGCACCCCCCACCGGTCAACGCCTGGCAACGATCTGGAAAACGGACAAAAACGGATGCCAGGACGCGTTGCCGAGGCGCTGTTTCTAGGGCATTAATGGAAGTAACCGGGCCACACACAGAGTCGGGCACCCCCCGGTATAGAGGAACCAGCAAACAGAGAGGCAGCGACATGCCTACTTTCCTCTTCCCGTCCTCGGGACATCAATGGTGGGGTCCCCGTGTCACCGCGACCGGCGTCTCGGCGGACGACACCCCGGTACACGCGGAAGCGCGACACCACGAACCCTCCTCCTTCGCATACGGGTTCAACTAGATTCCCCGGTCCTTCGGCGAATCGACGTCACGACGCAGTCCGACGCGCGGGTTTACTCCCCCTACCGGGTGCAGTCCGGCTCCCCCGTCGTCCTGCTTCGACCCATCCTCGGCGACCGATGGTCGCCGCACCGCAATCCGATCATCGGGAGGCACGGAATGATGCCACCGGAATACACAGAACTCAATCGTATGGGCGCATCGGGGTCTTCGCGCCACGGAGCGCGGATCACCAATTTCCTGCTGCACACGCAGGAAGGCGACGGCACGGCCGAGAGCCTGGCCAGTTATCTCAACGATCCCGGCCACGGGGTCAGCTATCACTACACCGTGCGGGATGGCATCGTGTGCGATGTCCTCGACACCGACCTCGCGAGTTGGTCGGTGCTGGACGCGAACCCGTACACGATCAACTTGTGCTTCGCCGGAAGCCGCGCGGGGTGGGGACCGGACGACTGGGCACAGATCGACGGAGACATTCGGATCGCGGCGTGGCTGGCTGTCCAGGACGCGAGGAGATACGGCTTCGCCATCGACGTCATCACACCGCCTTACCAGCAGCGCGAGGGCGTGAGCGACCACAATTACGTGACGGAATGCCTCGGCCTCGGCACACACACCGACGTGGGCTTCAACTTCCCTTGGACCCGCTTCATAGGCTATGTCCAGGAATACGCCGCCGGTGCACCCGCCGCAGCGCCGCCGGACGCGATCGATGACATCTACGCCGTCAATCCCTGGCTCGGAGACCGAATCAGCGGCGGCGAGTCCGTCACTTCGGACAGAGTGGGCCGATACGCCCAGTTCGAGCACGGCTTCATCTACTGGCATCCCTCGACCGGCGCGCATCCGATCCCGCACACGTTGTGGCAGAAGTTCGGCGAGTTGGGCTGGGAAGCAGGCCCGCTCGGATATCCGGTCACCGACTGCACCGTGTTGGACGGACCTGACGGCCTGCCGTGGGGTGAGGTACAGGGCTTCCAAGGCGGTGCGCTGTACCGGCGTGACGGCGCGAAGGCCTACTGGATGCACGGTGCGATCCGCGACCGCTGGAACCGCAGCGGCTCCGAGAACGGCCGCCTCGGCTGGCCGACCTCCGACGAGATTCCCTGGGACACCGGTACCTACCAGAACTTCGAGAACGGTCTCGTCTACTGGACGCCGCGCCAGACCCTGGCCACGGTGACCGCCGACGGCATCGATGAACCCCTGCACGACCCACACAATGGAGAAAGGGAAAACCGATGAACAATGTCATCACCATCCTGCGCAGCGAGCCCGTCCGCGCCTTGCTGTACCCGCTGCTGGTAGCGCTGATCGGATACGGCGTCACCAAGGGCGTCGTCTCGTCCGATCTTTCCGGATTCGTTCTCGCCGTCGTCGCGGCGGCGCTGGGCCTGCCCGCGGTCGAGGCGGCACGGCACCGGGTGAGCCCCGCGCCACCCGACAGCGGTGAACCAGCATGAAAACCCCGAAGGAGAAGACCCGACACGACCCCTTCGAAGTAGTGCTGTGCGCCGTCTTCGGCGTCTCGATGGTGTTGCAGTGCGTCTATGGCCCGCCATCGGGTTCGGCGATCGCGGCCATGCCCTCGCATTTCCGCACGCTGTGGCTGATCCTCATGCTGATCGGCTGCGTGGCGACGCTGACCGGTGTGTTCGCCCGGCGTGTCTGGGGTTACCTGGTCGAACAAATCGGTTTAGGGGCGCTGGGCTGGTCACTGGTGGCCTTCGGTGCGCAACTGCTGCTGTTGCAGGTCCAGCATGGAACCCTGGGTCCGGCCACGGTTCTCGGGGGTCCGCTGCCCATCGCCTTGGGGATCGCTTTCCTGTGGAAGCGCAGACAGGTACTGCAGGACGTCAGGACGCTGCACGCGGTGAAGATTCGGGAGGCGTCATGAACGTGATCCAGCAGTCTCCGATTTTCGCGGCGCTGGTGCTCATCGCCAGCTCGTCGGTGCTGTCCGCGGCCGTGACGGCGTGGTTCAAGCGCGGCGACGTCGACGCCACCATGACGAAGACGAAAGCCGACGCCGCGAAAGTGCTGAGTGACCTGGCCATTTCGCAGACACAGCAGATGTCCGAGCAGATGGGCGCGTTCCGGATGGCGCTGCGGGCGCACCGGGAGTGGGACCGGAAGATGGTGACCAGGGCACGGCAGGCGGGCATCGAGTTCGACGACCCACCCGAACTGTTCCTGTGAGACCGGAAGTTTCCTTCCTGGCCGGACGCTGACGAACGTTCCGCTTGGTCGCCAATCGTTCGCCGGGACCGCGGCTCAGAAGGAGCCGCCCTCCGGCAGACGGCGGCACAGCGCTGCCGAAAACATCGCTGCCACACCGTCTGCCAGGAAGTTCGTGCCGCAACCTGCCGCACCGATGGCGATTCGAAAACGGACCAAAACGGAGCGCCAGACACGTTGCCAGGCATCGCTCCAGAGGTGTTAATGGAATTAGCCGGGCCGTTGAACAGCGGCGGGCGCCCCCCGGTGCAGAGGAATCATCACCACGGCAAATAGGAGGCAGCCATGCCTACCATCACTTCCCTCTCCCCGACCTCAGGCCCAACCACGGGGGGGACCAATGTCACGATCACCGGTACCGGTTTCAGCGGTCCAATGACCGTGCGGTTCGGGGGTACCGCGACCACGTTCACTATCAACTCCCCCACCCAGATCACGGCCATAGCTCCCGCCGGATCGGTCGGTACGGTGCAGGTCACCGTCACCAGCTCCGAGGGAACCAGCAACGGCCTTCCCTACACCTATGTTCCGGTCCCCGCGTTGAACAGCATCAACCCGAACCAGGGCTCCACCGGAGGCGGGACGACGGTCACCCTCACCGGCTCGGGCTTCACGGGAGCCACCGCGGTCAACTTCGGTAGCACACCGGCGACTTCGTTCACCGTCAACTCCGACACGCAGATCACGGCTGTGACGCCCGCCGGGACCGGGATCGTTCCGGTCACCGTCACCGGACCGGGTGGTACCAGCGGCGCGGTGCCGTTCATCTACGTCGTCGTTCCGACCATCACGTCGATTGTGCCGACCGCCGGTCCCGCCTCGGGCGGCAACACTGTCACGATCACCGGCACCGGATTCACCGGTCCCCTGACCGTCCGGTTCGGCAATACCGCAACCATTTTCACGGTCAACTCGCCCACTCAGATCACTGCCGTCGCACCCCCGGGAACGGGCACCGTGCAGGTGACGGTCACCGGCTCCGGGGGAACCAGCAACGGCGTCTCCTACACCTATGCCGGTGTCCCCGCACTCACCAGCCTTGTGCCCACCACCGGTCCGACAACCGGCGGGACGACGGTGATCATCACCGGAACGGGCTTGTCGACCGCCACCGCGGTCAACTTCGGCGGCACTCCGGCGACCTCGTTCACGGTCAACTCCGACACCCAGATCACCGCCGTAGCACCCGCCGGAACGGGGACCGTGCAGGTCACCGTCACGACACCTGGAGGGACCACTAATGGACTCCCCTTCACCTACGTGGCGGTGCCGACCCTGACGACGCTGGTGCCGAATGCCGGTCCGGTTACGGGCGGGACGACAGTCGTCATCACGGGCACGAATCTGACGGGAGCCACGGCCGTCAACTTCGGTGGCACACCGGCGAGCTCGTTCACGGTCAATTCGGCTACCCAGATCACGGCGGTCGCGCCGGCCGGCAGCGGGACCGTACAGGTCACCGTCACCACTCCGGGCGGAACCAGCAACGGCCTCCCCTACACCTACATTCCGGTGCCCGCCATCACCGCGGCGGTACCGAATGTCGGACCGGTGACCGGAGGGACGACCGTCGTCATCACCGGAACGGGACTGACCGGAGCGACCGCGGTCAACTTCGGCGCGACGCCGGCAGCCTCGTTCACGGTCAACTCCGACACCCAGATCACCGCCATCGCACCCGCCGGAACCGGAACGGTGCAACTCACCGTCACCACACCGGGCGGAACCAGCAACGGCGTCGCCTACACCTACGTCGCAGTGCCTACTGTCACCGCGGCGGTGCCGAACGCAGGTGTGGAAGCGGGCGGGACGACAGTGGTCGTCACCGGCACAGGGTTGACCGGGGCGACCGCGGTCAACTTCGGCGCCACACCGGCGACCTCGTTCATCGTCAACTCCGACACCCAGATCACCGCCATCGCACCCGCCGGAACCGGAACCGTGCAACTCACGGTCACCACACCCGGCGGAACCAGCGGCGGCGTCGCCTACACCTACATCCCGGTGCCCGCCGTCACCACGGTGGTTCCGAATGTCGGCCCGGCGACCGGCGGCACGACGGTGATCGTCACCGGAACGGGGCTGACCGGGGCGACCGCGGTCAACTTCGGCGCCACACCGGCGACCTCGTTCACCGTCAACTCCGACACCCAGATCACGGCCATCGTTCCCGCCGGAACCGGAACCGTGCAACTCACGGTCACCACACCGGGTGGAACCAGTAGCGGCGTCGCCTACACCTACATCGCGGTGCCCGCACTGACCGCAGCGGTTCCGAATGTGGGGTCGGAATCGGGCGGCACGACAGTCGTTCTCACCGGAACGAATCTGACCGGCACCACAGCGGTGAACTTCGGCGCCACACCGGCGACCTCGTTCACCGTCAACTCCGCCACGCAGATCACCGCCGTAGCACCCGCCGGGACCGGCACCGTGCAAGTCACGGCGACCACGCCCGGTGGAACCAGCAACGGCTTGGCCTTCACGTATGTGCCGGTACCCGCGCTCACCACGGCGGTTCCGAACGTGGGCCCGGTGGCCGGCGGGACGATCGTCGTCCTCACGGGGACAGGGCTGTCCACCACCTCAGCGGTGAACTTCGGCGCCACACCGGCGACCTCGTTCATCGTCGGTTCCGACACCCAGATCACGGCCGTGGCACCGGCGGGCACCGGGACGGTTCAAGTCACGGCGACCACCGCGGGTGGCACCAGCAACGGCGTGGCCTACAGCTACGTCGGGCTTCCCACCCTCACCACGACGGTTCCGAACCTGGGCTCGGTATCCGGCGGCACGACAGTCGTTCTCACCGGAACGAATCTGACCGGCACCACAGCGGTGAACTTCGGCGCCACACCGGCGACCTCGTTCACCGTCGACTCTCCCACCCAGATCACCGCCGTAGCACCGGCGGGAACCGGGATCGTGCAAGTCACCGCCACCACCCCGGGCGGAACCACCAACGGCGTTCTCTATACCTACGTCGCGGTTCCCACCCTGGCGGCGGCGGTTCCGAACCTGGGCTCGGCATCCGGCGGAACCACCGTCGTGCTCACCGGCACAGGACTGACCGGAGTCACGGCGATCGACTTCGGCGGCACACCGGCGACCTCGTTCACCGTCGACTCCGCCACCCAGGTCACCGCCGTAGCACCGGCGGGGACGGGGACCGTACAGGTTACCGCCACCACTGCGGGCGGGACCAGTAACGGCGTCGCCTACACCTATGTTCCGGTGCCCTCCCTCACCGTGGGGGTTCCGAGCGTAGGCCCGGCATCGGGCGGCACGACGGTCGTTCTCACCGGAACCGATCTGACCGGAACCACCGCGGTGAACTTCGGTGCCACACCGGCGACCTCGTTCACCGTCGACTCCGCGACACAGATCACCGCCGTAGCACCGGCGGGAACCGGGATCGTGCAAGTCACCGCCACCACCCCGGGCGGAACAACCAACGGCGTCGCCTTCACCTACCTGGCGGCGCCCAGCCTGGCGACTTTGCTGCCGAACGTAGGTTTGGAAACGGGCGGAACGGTCGTCGTTCTCACCGGTGCCGACCTGGCCGGGACCACAGCCGTGAACTTCGGCGCCACACCGGCGACCTCGTTCACGGTCGACTCACCGACCCAGATCACCGCCGTGGCACCCGCCGGGACCGGTACGGTGCAAGTCACCGCCACCACCTCCGGCGGAACCAGCAACGGCCTCGCCTACACCTACATCGCGGTACCGACACTGGCGGTCGTGCTTCCGAATGTAGGACCGGCGGCCGGCGGAACGACAGTCGTCCTCACCGGGACCGACCTGACAGGCACCACCGCCGTCGATTTCGGCGGCACACCGGCGACCTCGTTCACCGTCGACTCCGCGTCACAGATCACCGCCGTCACTCCCGCTGGAACGGGAACAGTGCAAGTCACCGCAACCACGTCCGCAGGAACCAGTAATGGTCTTCCATTCATCTATATCTGACGGCTGATGCGGCTGGGCCGTCGGCAGGCTTTTGCCGACGGCCCAGTTTCGTTGCGGTGAGCCAATACAAGAGAGCCTCCGTCATCGTCGACAGAGGCTGCAGGGGTAAGGGGGTTTCGTTGGCGACCGTACTGAAGATGCTGCTAGCGGAGCGGCATCTGAAAAGTCATCCGGATTTCCTTGCCGCGTACGACAGATGCGCGGCGCAGCTGGACCCGCCCATTCCCCCAGGGCATGGGCCGGCGAAAGCGCAGTACTACCAGTGGCTGTCGGGCCGTATGGTCGGGCTTCCTCGCGACTATCACTGCCGGGTGCTCGAGAAGATGTTTCCCGGCTGGACTGTTGAAGGACTGTTTCAAATGGCCAACTCGACACCGGAAGGCACGCGGTCACTCGGGTCGGGTCCTACCGGCACCGACATCCGGCTCGAGGCATTCCTCGGGGTGGAGACCAGCACCAGGGGCACAACTCTGGTGTATCCGTCGTTCGAGCTGTCCAGGTCGTCCGTGGAAGTACTGCGGGCGGCGGGGATCTCCCGTCGGCGAGTTTTCGGGAAGCAGGAGGGTGCTTTCCCGGAGCGTCCCGTCGACATTCCCTCCGTGCTGTCGGAGAACGATTTTCGCGGGCTGCTGTATGTGTTCTCCTTGCTGCAGCGCTACACCAACATCCGCGCCGAGGTTCGCAGCGACCGCTACATGGTCACCCATCACGATCGCCCGTACATCAGTTTCGGGTTGAGCGGCAACGACTGCACACAGTTGTATCCGCGAATCGTCGAGCACCCGCTGTTCACCATCCGGGACAGCGGCGACGACTCGGTGCACCTGGAGCTCAGTGACGGAAGCCGGTACGACTCGGGCGACGACCGCAACCTCGGCGTCATCGCGCGAGTGCGGCCGTGCCCGGATCAGCATCCCGATCGGTACTGGATCTATTGCGGGGGTTTGGGGCCGCGCGGCACCGCAGGAGCGGGCTGGTATCTCGCCAACTCGTGGTTACCCCTCCAGCACCGTGTCGGTGACAGCGAGTTCGTTGCGGTCATCGGCGTCGACGAGTACTCCGACCGGACGACCAGTTTGGAACATCTGCTGATCGCGTCGTCCGAGCGGGATCGACGGTAGGCCGCCGTCGGCCCGGACAGTCGCCATGACCACTGTCCGGGCCGGTGCGGATGCCTCGGCTCCCGTGCCTGCGCACGTATCGGGCCGGGCCTGACGAAGGAGGACTCCGTGAACTATCGGTCGACACTTGTTCGGGTGGCCCGGCTTCCCCGGCCACGAGACCGTGAACTCCGGTTCTGGGTCGTCCCCGTGTGGGAGCGAAGGCGCATCAGTACCCGGCGGGCAAGGCTGCCAGCATGTCCCGTGTCACCGCGACGGCATTGTCGGAGCTACCGCCTTTGACCAGCAGCGTGGCGAACGCGATGTCGCCGCGGAAGCCCACGAACCAGGAGTGCGAGCCGCCGTCGACTTCGGCCTCGCCGGTCTTGCCGTATACCTCGCCCTGATCGGCGATCCGTTCCGCCGTGCCGCCGACGACCACCTGGCGCATCATCGCGCGCAACCCCGCGACGACGTCGGGGGCGAGAGCCGGACGGTCGCCATCGATCCGGGTGGGCCGTCCCGCGATCAGGTAGGGCACGGGCGCCGAGCCGTGTGCGATGGTCGCGGCCATGAGCGCCATGCCGAACGGGCTGACCACCACTTTGCCCTGGCCGAGGCCGTCCTCGGTGCGCTGGATCAGGTCGTCGGCCGACGGCACCGAGCCGGAGGTCGTCGGCAGCCCCACTATCGAATAGGCGGGCCCGACACCGAGCTTCGCGGCGGCCTCGTGCAGAGCGGGACCGGGCAGCTCACTGGCGAGCTTGGCGAACGAGGTGTTGCAGGAGCGCTCGTAGGCCGTGGACATCGGCACGTTGCCGACGGTGAACAAGTTGTAGTTGGGAATGGTCCGCTCACCGATGACGATGCGGCTCGGGCACGGCAGCACCGTATCCGGGGTCGCGAGACCGTTCGACATGGCCGCGGCCGCGGTCACCGTCTTGAACACCGAGCCGGGCGGGTACTGGCCGATCGTCGCGATAGGCCCCTCCCGAGCGGCCGCCTTGTTCTGCGCGACCGCCAGGATCGCGCCGGTGGACGGGCGCAGCACCACCATCATGGCCTGCTCGGTACGCGGCTGCACGGCGCGCTGGGCGGCATTCTGCACGTGGCGGTCGACGCTGAGCGAGAACGACGGCGCGGGCTGCGAAGGTACCTCCATCAGCACATCGGTGTCGGCGCCGTTGGCGTTCATGGTGACCACGCTCCACCCCGCCTTGCCGTCCACCTCCGCGATCACCGTCTTGCGCACCTGGGTGAGCAGGTCGGGCGCGAATTCCCGGTCGGTGGCGACCAGATCCCACTGCTGGGTCAGCGTGACCCCCGGCAGCCCGATGAGATCGGTGGTGACCTGGCCGGATTCGTGTTCGTTGAGCAGGGCGACGGTGTAGGCGCCCGCGGCGGCCTTCGCCGCGTCGAGGATGGACTCCGGCGTCAGCGACTTGTCGAAACGGTGCAACGAGGCCGCCAGCGCGGTGGCCACGGTCGCGGGATCGGGGGCGTCGGCCGCGGCGAACGCCACCCGGGACACTCTGCCGGGCACCATCACGTCGCTGCCGGACTGCTCGTTGACCCGCGCCCGCGGCGGCGGATTGGACCGCAACGCCATGGTCTGGGTGTCACCGAGTTTGGGGTGAATGTTGGACGAGGTCCACCGGACCATCCAGCGTCCGTTGCTCCGGCCCATCTGCAACAGGCCCGAATACTTCCACATCCGGTTCTTGGGCAGCCGCCACTCGTAGGTGTACTCCACGGTCGCGGTGTCCCCGGTTACGCGGGCCGCGCCGGTGCGCGCGGTGAGCTGTTCGGCCTGCAGCTGATCCCAGGCCGAACGCAATGCGCCGCTGGCCTTCTCCGGCAGGTTGGTCAGGTCCGCCGCGGCGCCGACCCGGTGCTCGGCAAAAGCTTTGACGAACGCGTCCGCGGCGGGAACGGGTCCTTGCGGCTCGCTCGCGCACGCGGCGGCGGCCACCGTGAGGGCCGCGACGGTGAGCGAGAAGAGCATCCGAGTCGACATCGGCACCGATCGTAATGGTCACTGACGGGCAAACGCCTGCGGCACTCCGGAATTCGCCGGGCGTGCTCAGTCGACCAGGACGGTGGCGAAGGTCGCGATCTGCCGGAACCCGACCCGGCAGTAGGCGCGGCGGGCGATCGCGTTGAAGTCGTTCACGTACAGGCTCGCGGTGCGGCCGGAGGCCACCACGGCGTTCGCGACCGCCGCGGTGCCCGCGGTGCCACGCCCCTTCCCACGGTGATCGGGATGCACCCAGACCCCCTGGATCTGGCCCGTGCGCCTGGACAGCGACCCGACCTCGGCCTTGAAGACCACTTCCCCGTCCTCGAAACGGGCCCAGGCGCGGCCGGATTCGATCAAGCTCTGGATGCGGCGGCGATAGCCGCGACCGCCGTCGCCCGCGCGCGGATCGACGCCCACCTCCTCGATGAACATGGCGATCGCCGCCGAGAGGTATCGGTCGAGTTCGTCCTGACGTACGCGGCGAACCTCTTGGTCGGGCGTGGCCAGCGGCGGCTGGGCCAGCGCCAGCAGCGGCTGTTCCCCGCGCAGTTCCCGTTCCGGGCCCCAATGTCCGGCCAGCATCTCCCACAGCGGCAACGCCAGCTCTCTGCGCCCGACCACCGAGGAACAGATCCGCGGCCAGCGGATCGCCCGGTCGGCGAACGCGCGCAGTGCGTCTCGGTCGCCGAGCAGCGGCACCAGATTCGCACCCGAGAAACACAGTGACTCCGCGGGGCCGCCCCGGCTCCAGAGCTCGCCCTGACCACACCGGGTGTCCAGGCCGAACTCCTGCAACCGGGCGGCGACCATGCACGAAGCCACCGGATCGGCATCCAGCACACGCAGCACCTGAGCAAGGTCTCGATTAGCGAGCTGCCGCGCAGGGGCATATTTGGCCCGTCGCGCCGGCTCCAGCAGACTCCGCACGGTGACAGCCTGCCACGAACCGGCGCGATGCGGTATGGCTATGCCGAAAGCGCTGGTGAGCGGCTGCTCAGCTGACAGTGACGACGGGTTCGCCCGCGCCGGCGTCCGCACCCATCTCCTCGGCGATGCGCAGCGCCTCTTCGATGAGCGTCTCGACGATCTGCGCTTCGGGAACGGTTTTGATGACCTCGCCCTTGACGAAGATCTGGCCCTTGCCGTTGCCGGAAGCCACGCCCAGATCCGCTTCGCGCGCCTCGCCGGGCCCGTTCACGACGCAGCCCATGACGGCCACCCGCAGCGGCACCGCCATACCCTCCAGACCGGCGCTCACCTGATTGGCCAAGGTGTACACATCCACCTGCGCACGACCGCAGGAGGGGCACGACACGATCTCCAGCTTGCGCGGGCGCAGGTTCAGCGACTGCAGGATCTGCCCGCCGACCTTGACCTCCTCGGCGGGCGGCGCCGAGAGCGAAACGCGGATCGTGTCGCCGATGCCCTCCGAAAGCAGCGCGCCGAACGCGACGGCGGATTTGATCGTGCCCTGGAAGGCCGGGCCCGCCTCCGTGACGCCGAGGTGCAGCGGGTAGTCGCACTGCGCGGCCAGCTGGCGGTAGGCCTCCACCATGATCACCGGGTCGTTGTGCTTGACCGAGATCTTGATGTCGCCGAACCCGTGTTCCTCGAACAGGCTCGCCTCCCACAGCGCCGACTCCACCAGCGCCTCCGGCGTGGCCTTGCCGTACTTCTCCATCATTCGCTTGTCCAGCGAACCGGCGTTCACGCCGATGCGGATCGGGATGCCCGCCGCGCCCGCGGCCTTGGCGACCTCCGCGACCCGGCCGTCGAACTCTTTGATGTTGCCGGGGTTGACCCGTACCGCCGCGCAGCCCGCGTCGATGGCCGCGAAGATGTAGCGGGGCTGGAAGTGGATGTCGGCGATCACCGGAATCTGCGATTTCCGCGCGATCGTGGCCAGCGCGTCCGCGTCCTCCTGACGCGGGCAGGCCACCCGCACGATGTCGCACCCCGACGCGGTCAGCTCCGCGATCTGCTGCAGGGTGGCGTTCACGTCGTGCGTCTTGGTCGTGGTCATGGACTGCACCGAGATCGGGTGAGCGCTGCCCACCCCGACATTGCCCACCATCAGCTGGCGGGTCTTACGCCGGGGAGCGAGCACCGCCGCGGGAGCGGTCGGCATCCCCAATCCGATTGTGCTGGTCACCTTCGGCTGCCTACTTTCATCGTGTCCGGCCGGTTCGCTGCCGAGTCTAGCCGTGGCAGACGACGCCCACCTTGTGACAGCAATGACAAGGCCTCCCCCGGCCGACCGCGCCGACCGCTCGGCAGCCCCGGTCAGAACAACTTGATCGGGTTCACGATGTCGGCGGCCAGCGTCAACAGCATGTAGGCGCCGCCGATCACCACGACCACATAGGTCGCGGGCAGCAATTTCAGGTAGTTCACCGGGGCGCCGGGCGCGAGACCCTTCCAGCCGCGGATGGTGTTGCGGACCTTCTCGTAGAGCACCACCGCGATGTGCCCTCCGTCCAGCGGCAGCAACGGCAGCAGGTTGAAGACGCCGAGGAAGAAGTTCAGGCTGGCCAGCACGAGGATGAACAAGTTCCACAGGCCGCGTTCGGCGGTCTCGCCACCGATCTTGCTGGCGCCGTAGACGCTGACGGGAGTCTCCGGATCCCGCTCACCGCCGGTGACCGCGTCCCACAGCGAGGACACTTTGGCGGGCATCTGGGTCAGCGAGTCGACCGTGCGCACGAACATGTCACCGGTGAAGGCGCCTGCGGCGGGCACGGCTGCCAGCAGGCCGTACTGCACCGGCTCGTAGCGGTCCGGCGCCACGCCGACGGCTGACACTTCGCGGCCCGCGCCACCGCCCTCGGGGTAGCGGACGACCCGCTCGGGGGTGACCGGAATGCTGAGGGTGCGGCCATCCCGCTCGACGACGTAGGTGAAGGGGCCGGTCTGCTTCTGGGTTTCGGACTGGAACTCCCGCCAGGTATCCACCTCGACGCCGTTGACCTGTTTGACAATGTCACCGCGCTGCAATCCGGCGCGCTGCGCCGGGCCCGTGCCGGTGCACGGCTCGGTGGAGCCGTCGGCGTTCTGCTGCGCGACGCAGCTCATGGTGCCGAGCGCGGTGGCGGGCGGCTCTTTCAGGTTCGGCAACCCCCAGCCGACCGCGAGCACCACGATCAGGATGAAGCCGAGGACGAAGTTCATCGCGATGCCGCCGGACATGACCAGCAGCCGCTTCCAGGTGGCCTGGCGGTACATGGCGCGGTCGAGTTCTTCGGGGCGCAGTTCGTCCAGCGCCGTCATGCCCGCGATGTCACAGAAACCACCGAGCGGAAGCGCCTTCAAGCCGTACTCGGTCTCACCGCGGCGGAACGAGAAGATCTTCGGCCCGAATCCGATGAAATACCGCCGCACCTTCATGCCGGTCGCCTGGGCAGTCCACATGTGCCCACATTCGTGCAGCGCGATCGACACCGTGATGCCCAGCGCGAACAGCACGAATCCCAACGCGAACACCATTTGCTCTACAGCCCTCCTGCGTTTGCGCAGCTCGAATATCCCGCACGCACGCGTCCGCTCCTGGCCGCGAGCACTCTGATCACCCTAACCGGACAGAGACCTGCCCTGTGTCTTCAGTGTGCCAGGACGCCGTCGTTGCGCGCGTCCGATCCGTCATCGAGCGGTCTCAGCCGCCTACCCGAGCGGCGGCGAACTCCCGCGCCCAGGCGTCCGCGGCGAGAACCTCCTCGAGCGAATCCGGCTCGGTGCGCCACCGGTCGGCCGCCTCGACCGCGGCGGCCACCGTGCCGACGATCCGCGGGAAGCGGATGGCGCCGTCGAGGAAGGCCTGCACCGCGACTTCGTTCGCGGCGTTGTAGACCGCGGTGACGCTGCCCCCGGCCTGCCCGGCCGCGCGGGCCAGCTCGACCGCCGGGAAGACCTCGTTGTCGACCGGTTCGAACGTCCAGGTGGACGCGGCGCCGAAATCGCAGGCCGCGGCGGCGCCGGGCACCCGGTCCGGCCAGCCGAGCGCCAAGGCGATCGGCAGCTTCATGTCCGGCGGACTGGCCTGGGCGAGCGTGGAACCGTCGGTGAAGGTGACCATCGAATGCACGATCGATTGCGGGTGCACGGTGACGTCGATGCGGTCGTAGGGCACCCCGAACAGCAGGTGGGTCTCGATCAGCTCCAGTCCCTTGTTCACCAACGAAGCCGAGTTCAGGGTGTTCATCAAGCCCATCGACCACGTGGGATGCGCCTTGGCCTCGGCGGGCTCGACCGACTCCAGCATTTCGGCGGTCCACCCGCGGAACGGGCCGCCGGATGCGGTCAGCACGAGCCGGTCGACCTCGTCGGCGCGACCGCCGCGCAGGCACTGCGCCAGCGCGGAATGCTCCGAGTCGACCGGGACGATCTGCCCGGGAGCAGCGGCCCTTGTCACCAGAGAACCACCCGCGACCAGCGATTCCTTGTTGGCCAGGGCGAGGCGGGTGCCCGACTGGAGGGTGGCCAGGGTCGGCTCCAGCCCGAGCGAGCCGACCAGCGCGTTGAGCACGACGTCCGCCTCGGTGCGGCGCACCAGCTCGGTCACCGCCCCAGGACCACCCAACGGCAGATCCAACCGCTGGGCCGCCGCCGGGTCGGCGACTGCGACATTGCTGGTGCCCGTGGCGGCCATCTGGGCGGCGAGCAGCTCGGTGTTGCCGCCGCGCGCGGCGAGTCCGACCACCTCGAAGCGGTCGGGATTGGCGGCGATCACCTCGAGCGCTTGGGTGCCAATGGATCCGGTGCTGCCCAGCAGCAGGACTCTCACGATGTCGGACACGACTTCATTGTGTCCTACCCGCCGCACCGTGTTCGACGGGCGCGGGCCGACTTACAACGACGCACCGTCGTATGCCACGATATGCGGCAGTAGCTCATCGAGTGCGTACCGGAATCGCGGTACGAAGGAACAGCTAAGGAGCGATCGTGGCCGCCACGGAACTCGAACACGCCGACACCGAGCGCGGCATCGTCACTCGCGTGGACCCCGCCGAAGTTCCCTCCGCGGCCTGGGGTTGGAGCGGCGAGTCGCGGCGCACCTTCCGGGTCGCCGGCTGGATCGTCGCGCTGATCCTGCTGGCCATGCTGGTCGGCAACCACAGCGGCCAGGTCGAGAACCTCTTCCTCGTCGGCTTCGCCGCCCTGATCGTGGGCATCCTGATCCGCGACTCGTTGTTGCAGCGCAAGCCGCGCTAGTCACTACCGCGTAGCCGCGCCCCGGTACCGTGTGCGTCCGAGGTCCGCGTCCCAACCGGGTCGCGGGCCTCGATTTCTATTCACCCGAACCTTTAGGACGCAATGATCAAGACCTGTTCCGCCGCCCTGCTCGTCGCGAGCGCCTTCGGCTCGCTGCTGTTGCTGCCCGCGGCGCCCGCGTACGCCCAGTCGGCGGCGTGCGGCGCGGCCATCGACGCGATCAACGCCGCCATCGACCAGTCGGGCGGGAATCTGGACTCGACCGTGCAGCAATCCCTGGCCGCCGAGCTGTCGGCGATCCCGGCCGAAGGTGCGGAGAAGGACGCCATCGCCGCCTACGCCCACGCCCTCACCGACGACGAGGTCACGAATCTGAACCCGGCGACCGACGAACTGAACCGGGTCTGCAACGGCTGATCGCCGGGCGGTGCGGACCGGCCGGGGTTCGCACCGCCGCCAGTCCTGGGCGGCACGAAGCGGCTAGCGCCCGCGCCGCCGGGCGGGCTTGTTCTTGGCGGGAGCCGGACGACCGCCTGTCTTCTTGGCCGAAGGCTTCTTCCGCGGCTCGTTCGTGTCGGCCCGGGCCGGGGCGCGTGAGCTGCGCTCGGAGCGGCCGCGCACGACGCCGATGAAATCCTCGACCGCCTCGGTGGTGTGATCAGCGGGCCAGGCCAGCGCGATTTCCGTGTCGGAGACACCGAGCATCGTGCGGTAGACGAGGTCGCGGCGATGGTGCAGACGAGCCAGCGAGTGGGGCACGATCGCCGCCCCACCGGCCGCGGCGACGAGTTCCAACACGCCGGCCACCGCGTCGACGTCCGACGTGTCCTGCAGATGCTCATCGGCCAGGTCGTCCATGCGTACGTCGTCGAACACCGAGAGCGGGTGTTCCTTCTGCACCACCACGACGGGGACCTCGCGATAGAGCGGGATCGCGCTCATGCCTTCGCGGTCGATCGGCAGCCGGACGAAGCAGAGGTCGACGCGTCCCTCGCGCAAGGCCGCCTCCTGCTCCGCTTGCGGCAGCGCGATCACCTCGAGCGGTGTGCCCGGATACCGCTCAGCCCAGATCCGGGTCCATTTGGTAACGGTGACCCCGGGCACGAAACCCACACGCAGGACAGCCGGAGCCTCCGCCTGCTGCCGCACCGCCGATTCGGCCCGCGCGATGATCTCATCCGCCTGCTCCAGCAACTCCCGTCCCTCGTCGGTGAGCCGGGTCGGTTGCGCGCCGGGCACGAAAAGCTTCGTGCCGAGTTCGTTCTCCAGGTCGATGACGGTATGGCTCAGCTTCTGCCGCGAGATGTGCAGCGCCTTCGCCGCGCGCGCGAAGTGCAACTCTTGCGCGACCGCGACGAACCAGCGCAGGCGCACCACATCTATCGACTCCAACCGGCTCATTCGTGGAAGCGTATGCCAATGGCCGATGGGAACCGCCCGCGCCGCCGAGTAGCGGCTGCCCGCCTCCGCGTTGCGCGAGTCGGACTGCGGACGAATCCGTCCGGCGGCGCCCGTTAGGCTGTATCGGTGAGCCCGGACAATAAAACGCAGACGATGAAGCCGCTGACGGCGGCGAACAAACTCGGCATCTACCTTCCGGCCGCGCCCGAGGAGTTCCGCACCGCACCGATCTCGCGCGCCCAGCTCGACGCGCTGCGCGACGATCCCCCTGCCTGGCTCACCGAACTGCGGCGCAACGGCCCGTTCCCGCGCGACGTGGTGGCCCGCAAGCTCGGCGTCTCCAACACCGGCTTGACCCGCGCCGAGGTCTCCGATCACCTCACCGCCGACGAGATCGACGCCCTGCTCGCCGACCCGCCGGAATGGCTCGTGCGCGAGCGCGAGAATTACGCCGCGGTCCGCGCGGAGAACGCGCGCATCAAGGCGAAGGAAGCCGAACGTCGCGCCGCCACCAACCGCCCGGCGAAGAACCGCGGCTAGCGCGTTTCAGTTCTCCGCGGCCAGTTGTCCGCAGGCGGCCGCGATTTCCTGACCGCGGGTGTCGCGGACCGTGCACGGCACCCCCTGCGCGTTCACGCGCCGGACGAACTCCTGCTCGACCGGCTTGGGGCTGGCGTCCCACTTGGAGCCAGGGGTGGGGTTGAGCGGGATGACGTTGACGTGCACGCGGGAGCCGAGCGCCCTGTGCAGTTTCTCGCCGAGCATGTCCGCGCGCCATGGGTGGTCGTTGATGTCGCGGATCAGCGCGTACTCGACCGAGACGCGACGGCCGGTCGTGTCGGCGTAGTAGCGGGCCGCGTCGAGCACCTCGGCGACCGGCCAGCGATTGTTGACCGGGACCAGGGTGTCGCGCAGTTCGTCGTCGGGCGTGTGCAGCGAGACCGCGAGCGTGACCGACAGGCCCTCGTCGGCCAGCTTGCGGATGGCGGGAGCCAGCCCCACGGTCGAGACGACGACATTGCGCTGCGAGATGCCCAAGCCGTCCGGTGCGGGCGAAGTGATCCGGCGGACCGCGGCGACCACACGCTTGTAGTTGGCCAGCGGCTCGCCCATGCCCATGAAGACGATGTTGGACAACCTGCCCGGACCGCCCGCCACTTCCCCGTCCCGCAACGCGGCGGCCGCGGCACGCACCTGGTCGACGATCTCGGCGGTGGACAGGTTGCGGTTCAGCCCGCCCTGGCCGGTGGCGCAGAACGGGCACGCCATGCCGCAGCCGGCTTGGCTGGAGATGCACAGGGTCGCACGGTCCGGGTAGCGCATGAGGACGCTTTCCAGCAGCGTGCCGTCTCCAGCGCGCCACAATGTCTTCCGGGTCTCGCCGTCGTCACACGCGACGTGCTTGACAACGCTCAGCAGCGGAGGGAACAACGCCTCGCCGATCTTCTCCCGCACCCCGGCGGGCAGATCGGTCATCCGTGCCGGGTCGGCCTGCAACCGCGCGTAGTACTGCCGGGCGATCTGATCGGCGCGGAACTTGGGCAGGCCCAGTTCCTCGACGGCCGCGCGCCTGCCCTCGGCATCGAGGTCGGCGAGATGGCGCGGCGGCATGCCGCGGCGCGGAGCGTCGAAAACCAGGGGCAGGGAGACGGTCATAATCGCTCCATTCTCCCATCCGTGCGAACCGGTCGCACACTCGACCGCGTCCGAGCAGCCCGACATGCCGAGCCGCATGCGGGAAATGCCCGCGTCCGCGACAGCGGTCGGCCATGATCGAGACATGGCCACCCACTCCGAATACCCGCACGAACCGGATCCGGATCTCTCGCGTGGCGGGCGCGCTCCACAACCGGACGCTCAGATCACGCCGACACCGACGAAGTCCCTGTCGTCGCGTACCGGTTACACCTGGACCGGGCTCGTCACCGGCGTCCTGATCCTGGTTCTGTTGCTGATCTTCATCCTGCAGAACCTGGAGCAGATTCAAGTGCGCTTCTTCTTCTGGGACTTCTCGCTGCCGCTCGGCGTCACCGTGCTGCTGTCGATGATCGGCGGCGCGCTCGTCATGGCCTCCGTGGGCGGCGCCCGCATCCTGCAGTTGCGCCGCGCCGCCAAGAAAGGCTGACGCGCCGGATCACAGCAGCGTCGACAGCACCAGCCAGGAGACGAACGCCGAAGGCAGCATCGAGTCGAGACGGTCCATGATGCCGCCGTGGCCCGGCAAGAGCGTGCCCATGTCCTTGATGCCGAGTTCGCGCTTGATCTGCGACTCGATCAGATCCCCGCAGGTGGCCACCAGCACCAGGCCGACGCCGAGGACGACGCCGATCATCGAGTTGGCCTCCAGCAGCAGCGTCACCGTGAGCAGACCACCGATCACGCTGAACACCAGGGAGCCGCAGAAGCCCTCCCACGACTTCTTCGGGCTGATCGAAGGCACCATCGGATGTTTGCCGAACAGCACGCCTGCGACGTAACCGCCGACATCCGAGCAGACCACCAGGATCATGAACGTCAGCACTCGCAGGTTGCCGTCCGGCTCGAGCAGCAGCAGCGTGGCGAACGAGGCGAGCAGCGGAATCCAGGCCAGCGTGAACACCGTGATGGCGGTGTCACGCAGGAAGTTTCGCGGCGCGGTCTGCAAACCGTGGTCGAACAGCCGCCACACCATGCAGATCAAGGTGGTGGCGGCGAACGCGCCCGCGACACCGCTGGCGCCGTAGGGCCAGCCGAGCCAGAACACCGCCTGGCCGCCGACGATCAGCGGAACCCGCGGGACGAGCACGTCGGCTTCACGCAGGCGCTTGGCGACCTCCCAGGTCGCCACGCCCACACCGGCCGCCGCGACGCCGATGAACAGTTTCGGCACGAACAGCAGGATGGCGATCAGCGAAAGACCCAGACCGAAGCCGACGGTCAGCGCGGCGGGCAGATTACGACCCGCGCGCGAACCACTCGACGGCGCGGCGGTGCGGGCGGCCGCGGCATCCGACCCCGACGCCGCGGCGGAGCCTAACGGTTCATGACCGGACGCAGCAGCATCGTGCGACTGCTCGTGCATCGCATCGGCTGTCCCGTTCACCGGCGGCTCCTCTGCCGCACCGGCCGCGGCGGCGTTCTCGGCCACGATTGTCCCGTCGCTCAACTCGTCGTTCCGTTCGTCCCCCGCCCGGGCGGGCCTCCGCTGGGTTCCGGCGGCACTCGCGGTGACCGGGCCTCCTCCGGGCCCGTCACTCCTGCCGACCGATCCGCGTCAGACCTCGAGCAGTTCGGCTTCCTTGTGCTTGACCAGTTCGTCGACCTGGCCGACATACTTGGCGGTGGTCTTGTCGAGCTCCTTCTCGGCGCGCCCGACCTCGTCCTCCCCCGCCTCGCCATCTTTCTGGATGCGCGACAGTTCGTCCATCGCCTTGCGACGGACATTGCGGATGGCGACCTTGGCGTCCTCGCCCTTGCCCCTTGCCTGCTTGGCGAGTTCGCGGCGGCGCTCCTCGGTCAGCTGCGGCACCGAGATCCGGATGATGTCACCGTTGTTGGTGGGGTTGACGCCCAGATCCGAGTTGCGGATCGCGGTCTCGATCGCCCCGAGCTGGCCCGCCTCGTAGGGCTTGATCACGACCATGCGCGGCTCCGGCACCGTGATGCTGGACATCTGGGTGATCGGGGTCGGCGATCCGTAGTAGTCGACGACGACCCGGGAGAACATCCCCGGATTCGCCCGACCGGTACGAATGGTTCCGAGATCGTCCTTCGCCACCGAGACGGCCTTTTCCATCTTCTCCTCGGCGTCGAAGAGCGCTTCTTCAATCACGACCGTTTCCTCCACAGCGTCGTCATGTCACGATCCGCGGTCAGCGGGTATCAGGACCTAACCAGTGTGCCGATCTTCTCACCGGCGACCGCGCGGGCGATATTGCCCTTGGTCAACAAATTGAACACCAAAATCGGCATCTGGTTGTCCATGCACAAGCTGAATGCGGTCGCGTCGGCGACCTTGAGGTCGCGCTCGATGACCTCTTTGTGGGTGATCTCGGAGTACATGGTCGCGGTCTCGTCGACGCGCGGGTCGGCGGTGAACACTCCGTCGACCGCCTTGGCCATCAACACCACGTCCGCGCCGATCTCCAGCGCGCGCTGCGCCGCCGTGGTGTCGGTGGAGAAGTACGGCATGCCCATGCCGGCTCCGAAGATGACCACGCGGCCCTTCTCCAGGTGCCGCTTGGCGCGCAGCGGAAGGTAGGGCTCGGCGACCTGGCCCATGGTGATCGCGGTCTGCACCCGGGTGTCCACGCCCTGCTGTTGCAGGAAATCTTGCAGGGCAAGGCTGTTCATCACGGTGCCGAGCATGCCCATGTAGTCCGAGCGCGCGCGTTCCATGCCGCGCTCCTCGAGCTCGGCGCCGCGGAAGAAGTTTCCGCCGCCGATCACCACGGCCACCTGGACGCCGGTGGCGACCACCTCGGCGATCTGTTCGGCGACCGTCTGCACCACATCCGGGTCCAGCCCGACCTTGCCTCCGCCGAACATCTCCCCACCGAGTTTCAGCAGCACCCGGCGATATCCTGGGCGATCGGTCCCCGGGTCCGTCATGGGTCTCCAGTCTCCTTCGGCGGTGGATTGTCGATTTGCGGCGATTCGGCGCGCACGGCGGGAGCCCGTGGCGTGGAGCTAGGCAGAGCGGCATCCATCCTGCCTTACTCGGTTCCGGCGGCAGCAGAAGACCCCCCGTCAACCGGCGTTCGTTCGGTCGGCGGGGGGCCTGCTCGCTGGGGGTGCGGCGGGACTTAGTTCGCGCCGACCTCGAAGCGGGCGAAGCGGGTGACGGTGACACCGGCCTCGTCGAGCAGCTTCTTGACGGTCTTCTTCGAATCGGTGACCGACGGCTGCTCCAGCAGCACGACGTCCTTGAAGAAGCCGTTGACCCGGCCCTCGGTGATCTTCGGCAGCGCGGCCTCGGGCTTGCCCTCCTCGCGAGCGGTCTGCTCGGCGATGCGGCGCTCGTTCTCCACGATGTCGGCCGGGACCTCGTCGCGGGTCACGTACTTGGCCTTGAGCGCGGCGACCTGCATGGCGGCGGCGCGGGCGGCCTCGGCCGCGGCATCGCCCTCACCGGTGTACTCGACCAGCACGCCGACGGCGGGCGGCAGGTCCGAGGCACGCTTGTGCAGGTAGGTGGCGACCGGGCCGTTCAGCGAGATGACGCGGCGCAGTTCGAGCTTCTCACCGATCTTCGCGGCGAGCGCCTGCACGGCCTCCTCGACGGTCCTGCCGCCGAGGTCCAGCGCCTTCAGCGACTCCAGGTCGCCCGGCTTGGCGGCCGCCGCCGCGGCGACGACCTGCTCGGCCAGCTGCTGGAACTCCGCGTTCTTCGCGACGAAGTCGGTCTCGGAGTTGATCTCGACCATGACGCCGTCTTTGGCGGCGACCAGGCCTTCGGCGGTGGTCCGCTCGGCACGCTTGCCGACGTCCTTCGCGCCCTTGATGCGCAGCAGTTCGACGGCCTTGTCGAAGTCACCGTCGGTCTCGGCCAGCGCGTTCTTGCAGTCCATCATGCCGGAGCCGGTCAGCTCCCGGAGCCGCTTCACATCGGCAGCGGTGTAGTTCGCCATCCTCGGCGAGCCTCCTTCGGAGAAGTGTGGGTGTTGGCAGCGGCGATCACGATGGCACTCGCTCGTGATCGCCGCCGAAACAGCGGATGAAGAGTCTCAGGCCTCGGCCGAGCTCTCGGCGGCCTCGGCACCGGGCGCGGCCTGCGCGAGCAGCTCCTGCTCCCACTCGGCCAGCGGCTCACCCGCGCCCGCCTCCGGCTTCTCGTCGCCCGCGGACGCGCCGGCGCGCGCCTGCACGCCCTCGGCCACCGCGGAGGCGACCACCTTGGTCAGCAGGGCGGCGGAGCGGATCGCGTCGTCGTTACCCGGGATCGGGTAGTCGACCAGGTCGGGGTCGCAGTTGGTGTCCAGGATCGCGATGACCGGGATGTTCAGCTTGCGCGCCTCGCCGACGGCGATGTGCTCCTTGTTGGTGTCGACGACCCAGATGGCCGAAGGCACCTTCTGCATGTCGCGGATACCGCCGAGGGTGCGCTCGAGCTTGTTCATCTCACGCGTCAGCATGAGGATTTCCTTCTTGGTGCGACCCTCGAAACCACCGGTCTGCTCCATGGCCTCGAGCTCCTTGAGGCGCTGCAGGCGCTTGTGCACGGTGGAGAAGTTGGTGAGCATGCCGCCGAGCCAGCGCTGGTTGACGTACGGCATCCCGACGCGAGTCGCCTCGGCCGCGATCGACTCCTGGGCCTGCTTCTTGGTGCCGACGAAGAGGACGGTGCCGCCGTGGGCGACGGTCTCCTTGACGAACTCGTAGGCCTTGTCGATGTAGGTCAGCGTCTGCTGCAGGTCGATGATGTAGATGCCGTTGCGGTCGGTGAAGATGAACCGCTTCATCTTCGGGTTCCAGCGCCGGGTCTGGTGTCCGAAGTGTGCGCCGCTGTCGAGCAGCTGCTTCATGGTTACGACAGCCATAGCTCCCGTATCTCTCTTTCATTTGCCGGTTGACGCAGCGAATCGGCGATCCGCTGCCCTGGCGCCGCCGAATCGTCGGACCCGGCCGGGAAGGCGGGGACCAGCCGGCGATTCACTGTCCCGAACACGCTGCCGCGAACCCGGAAATCTCGGGCTCGATTCGGACAGCGCCGCTAGGAACAAGCACGGGTGGCGCGCGAAGTCGGTCCATGCAGGCACAGACCGCTCGATCAGTTTACGGCCTCGCCGCACGCAGACCTAAATCGATCCGAGCGGAACCCTTTGACCAGGCGGAACGGAGGCTTTCCACAGGCAAGCGAGTTATCCCCATTCCGGGGATCCGGCCGTCGGCCGCGGTTCGACCACGGGAGGGTGGAGGACATGAAACCGATTTCCACCGTGACGACCTTCCTGGTTCCACTGTTGTTCGTGCTCGGCGTCGTCGTCACGCCGCCGGCCGGGGCCGAGGCGCCCGCGCCGGAACCCGCGCTCGGGGCGTGCGCGGGTTCGGTCTGCCCGCCGTCGCTCTCCGATCTGCTGCGGCGCGCGCCTCGCCCGTTCCGGCAATCCGGCCGCGACGCCGGTGGGCACGACCGACTCGAGACGACTTCCGCCGAGCCGGCATCGCGACCGGAGACGGACTTCCCGGTACGGCGGGAATGACATCGCCGCACGGCAGGCGGCTGGGCCGGTGGCTTGCTCCGCTGCTCGGAATCGCCGTCGCCGCGGTCGCCGCCACGGAGCCGATGGCGACGGCCGCACCCGGCCGGTTCGGGTGGCCGCTACAACCGCGCCCCGCGGTGCTACAGCGCTTCGACAAGTCGGCGCAGAACTGGCTGCCGGGGCATCGGGGGGTCGATCTGGCCGGCAGCGAGGGGCAGGCCGTGCTCGCCGCGGGGGAAGGGATCGTCGTGTTCGCGGGGACGGTGGCCGACAAGCCGGTCGTGTCCATCGCCCACCCCGGCGGGCTGCGCACGACCTACGAGCCGGTTCGCGCCGAGGTTCCCGTCGGCAGGCGCGTCGGCCGGGGCACCCCGATCGGCGCGCTGGAGGCCGGGCATCCCGGATGCGCGACGCCGTGCCTGCACTGGGGCGCACGCGCCGAGGGCGATAGCCGACGCAGCCGTGAGTATCTGGACCCCCTGGGGCTCCTGTACCTCGCTCCCCTGCGGCTCAAACCTGTGCGTCCCTGAACCGGGCGCCTGGATTCGTTGCTTCTTCGCGCACTCAGGGGCGGGTGGCGCGCCGCTGGCGGTGCCAGGTGCGATGCGGCTGTGGACACGGGCCCATGGCGTCGCGGAAGCCCCCTCCACGAATCGGCGTGTCGGTGGGGAGAGCTGGCGGTACCGGGTGGGCGGGGTGAAGATCAGAGCATGGAGGATGGGCTGTCAGCGTTCACGTATTCCGAGGTCGGCGCGACCCGAGGGCCGCTGCCGGAGGGATATCACGGGTTGCGGCTGCGGCGGCGCATCGGGCGCGGACGAGCACTGTTCGAGCACGCGGGTGCGGAGATCCGCGCCTATCGGGTGCAGAAGGGCACCGGGATCTTTCGATCCGCCGACACCCCGACCGCCGAGCCCGGCACCACCATCACAGTGCGCCTGGGATTCGGTCCGTTCGGGATCGTCGCGCCGTGCCGGGTGGTGTACGTCCTCGACGAACCCGACAGGCGAGGCTTCGCGTACGGGACCTTGCCCGGACACCCCGCGTCCGGCGAGGAACTGTTCGCCGTCGAGTACGACGCCGCAGACGACGCGGTGTACGGACTGATCGTCGCGTTCTCCCGCCCCGCCACCTGGTACACCCGCCTCGGCGGACCCGCGGTCCGGCTGATCCAGCGCTTCGTCGCGAGCAGGTACCTGGCAGCCTTACCGAAGTCTGTTTGAGTGAGACGTCTCCGTCCGGCGCGGCGGAGACCTACAGCAGTTCGGTCAGGACCCGAGCCTCGGCATGCAAGGCCTCGCCACACACGGCTGGGCATGTGGCCGCGGCGTCTGAAATCGCTTCTATCAGAACTTCCGACTGTCCATCGATCGACCAAGAGGCGCGCGATACTTTTCCGGTGACCGCCGAACCCGAGATGGCCGGGGAGCCCTCGAATCTTCCGGTAGATCCAGCGTCGCCCGTCTACGACGAGATGCTTGACGCCCGTGTCGAGATCCAGGAGATCATCGAATCTTCACGGCTGATGGGCCTCGATTCCATGTCGTTCGATCAGTTGATGACCTACATCACGGCCAAGCGCGAATACCAGGCATCCGCGTATTCGGACACCGAAGCCGTCGACCGCGCCCGGCGCGACCACGAGTTGCAGGCGGAGTCGAGGCGCACCGAACTGGCGAAGGAAGAGGCGGAAGCGAGGAACAAGATCCTCGAATCGCGCTACCGCGCTGGACTGGCCACGGCGCTCGTGGCAGGTACGGTCGCCGGAGTCATGTTCGGCATTGTCAAAGGTGTACCGGCGCAGGAGCTGACGCAATATCTGGCGCCGGTATCCGGCCTTGCCGGGATCGTCGTCGGCTACTTCTTCGGGCGGGAGTCGAGATGAGATGCTCGCAGGCTCTCGTATCGGCGACCGGGCCGACACCGGCGCCCGCCCGAGGACCGGCCGCCTGTGGCGTGACCGGCCGGACGCCTACGGTGTGACGATCGCGAAATCGGGATCCGGGGCGTCGAAGATGTGCACCAGTTCGGCGAGCTTGGTGACATCTCCCTCGATGACGATATCGCCGGCGGCAGCCGCGACGCCGAAGTCGTCGCCGGCCAGCAACACCCGGATCAGGGTGGTTTTGGCCAGCGTGAATGTGGCGTCCGGTTCGGGTAGCCGCATGCCGGGGGCGACATCGAAGTGGGTGAGGCGACCGTTGCGCAGTTCGAGCCGGTGCGGGCGGTCCTGGTCGGTGAGGATCCAATCCGTGACGAGCCGATGGTCCCACGCCTTGGGACCGTCGACGCGCAGCGCCAGGGCGTCGAAGATCTGGTCGATACTCAGCGCCGCGACCATGGTCGGCGATTCGGGCTTGGCCGGCGTGCCGAACGAACCGTAGCGCAGCTCGTAGGCTCCGCTGAGATAGAAATTGCGCCAGGTCGCGTTCTCCGCACCATAGGCGAGTTGCTCGAAGGTACTGGCCTGCAACGCTTTCGCTGCATCGTTGTCCGGGTCGGCGAAGATGACGTAATCGAGCACCTGCGCCACCCAGCGATAGTCCCCGGCCTCGTAGGAAGCCCGGGCCTTGCGCAGCACCTCCTCCGCACCGCCCATGAATTCCACGTGCCGCCGGGCCGATTCGACCGGCGGGTGCTCCCAGAGGTGCGCCGGGTTGCCGTCGAACCAGCCCATGTAGCGCTGATAGATGGCCTTCACGTTGTGATTGACCGAACCGTAGTATCCGCGCGCATGCCAGGCCTCGGCGACCGCGGGCGGAAGCGTGATCAGTTCGGCGATCTCCGCGCCCACGTACCCCTGGTTCAGTAGACGGACGGTCTGGTCGTGCAGGTACCCGTACAGGTCCCGTTGCAGTGCGAGGAACTCCACCAGGCGCTCGGTGCCCCAGGTCGGCCAATGGTGCGAGGCGAAGACGACGTCGGAGTCCCGGGCGAACAGGTTGATCGCCTCGGTCAGGTATTTCGCCCAGACGTGGGCGTCGCGCACCACCGCACCGCGCAGTGTGAGCACATTGTGCAGAGTGTGGGTCGCGTTCTCGGCCATACACAGCGCGCGGCGGTCGGGAAAGTAGAAGTTCATTTCCGCGGGTGCCTCGGTGCCGGGCGTGAGCTGAAAGACCATTCGTATCCCGTCGATGGTCTCCTCCTGACCGGTCGCGGTGATGTCGACGGTCGGGGGGATCAGTGTGACGGTGCCGACCGACGTGGTCTGGCCGAGCCCGGAGCCCACCGCGCCGAGCGGACCGCGCGGCAGCACCGCGCCGTACATGTACCCCGCACGGCGCGCCATCGCCGTGCCCGCGTAAACGTTCTCCGCGACCGCGTGCTCCAAGAAACCGGCGGGCGCCAGCACCGGACAGCGCCCCTGCTCGACCGCCTCCGCTGTGACGACTCCGTGCGCACCGCCGAAGTGGTCGACGTGCGAATGCGTGTAGATCAACCCGGTCACCGGGCGATCGCCACGATGGGCGCGGTAGAGCGCGAGACCCGCCGCCGCGGTCTCGGCCGAGATCAGCGGATCGATGACGACGACGCCGGTTGCGCCTTCGACGAGCGTCATGTTGGACAGGTCGAGCCCGCGGATCTGGTAGATGCCGTCGGTGACCTCGAACAACCCCTGCCGCACGAGCAGGCCGGACTGCCGCCAGAGGCTCGGATGCACCGACGCGGGGCAGGGTTCCCGCAGGAACGCGTAGGAGTCGTTGTCCCACACGACGGTTCCGTCTTCGGAGGCGACCACGCCGGGTGTCAGCGCGGCGATGAATCCGCGCTCGGCGTCGGCCGGATCGGTCGTGTCGGCGAAGGGCAGTGCGGCGGCCGCACGCTGGTGCTCCGCGACGATGAAATCGCTCGGCTCGCTCGCTGTGCTCATTGTCGTCCTCCTGTCGTCTCGGACCTTGCTGAGCCGCCACCCTGCTCGGGTAGCGGTTCGAGGGAGCCGGCCGCCGCCGCGGTCACCGCGACCACGACCACCGCCGCGGCCGTCGCGGCGACAATGCGACCGCCATGGGCGTAGCGACCCCGGCGAAGACCGTGGTTGCGCAGGTAGCAGGCCCCGGCCAGCGCCGCCATCGCGAGCGCGGCCGCGACGGGCGCGAACGCGGAGGCACGCCACCCGCTGCCGAGGGCCTGATGCACGAACAGCGTGCCGACGACCATCGCCGCCACGGCGGTGCGCCGCCACGCCAGTGCGGTGCGTTCGGCGGACAGATGGGGCGCGCTCACCGCAGCAGCACCGCCACCGCCGCCAGCACCGAGACGACCGCGATGCCCGCCGACAGGATCGGCACCAGCACCGTGTCCGGCAGCGGTTCACCGCGCCGCATGGCCACGCCGACGCGCCGCCAGTGCGCGTACGCGCCGACCGCGACGACCGCCGCCAAGACCAGGCAACTCAGCGCGATCACGCGCCGCAGTCCCGCGATTCGGAACGACTGGACCAGGGTGTGCACCGCGACACCACCGGCCAGCAACCCCAAGGAGGTCCGCATCCACGCGAGGAAGGTGCGCTCGTTCGCGAGGGTGAAGCGGTAGTCGAGTTCCTCTTCACCGTCTTCCGATTCGGCTTCGGGATTCGGCAGCGTCACGCCGCCTCGGCTCGGATAGGAAGAACCCGGGTGCGCGACCGCGTGCGACCGGCCCACTCGCGCCGAAGCGCACGGCGCCCGGGATGCGGCGACGTTCCGGTGCACGGGATCACGCCGGACTGCACGGTGCTCACGGCACACCACGCTAGTGCGGATCGCGGCAACTCGCGGGACACCGTCGCCGACCGCGGGAACACGATCGATGTGGGGACGCACGCCGGACACCTCGCCACAGAAGGTTCGCTCGCCGCCGCGTTACGCGGATAGCTGATCGAAAGCCAGATCAGTCCCGGACCGCCCCGGATCAAGGCTCCAGTGGAGCACATGGAACGGCGCGCGTCTCGTGTTCGCTGGCCTATATCACGCAATCGGACCAGTTCGCAGCGCTTCTCCGCCGGGTAGCTCCGATTGGTGACGCTCACGGGCACCACTCCATAGCTGGTAGCGTTGGCAAATAATCAGCTACGTCAGCGTAACCGGCGCCACGGGACCCGTCCACGCTCCGCCCCGCCCGTGACCGGCTGGTTATGCGCGATTCGAGCGGGGTGTCAGATCACGATCGCGTTCTCGAACGTCATGGCCAGCCGCGCCACGGACGAGGACATCAGCGCGCGCCGCGGCAGGCCGAGCGACCGGAGTTCCGCGGCGATCTCGTGATCGCCGAGTTTCAGTTCCGCTCCGCCGACCCGCGCTCGCATGCCGGAAGGCCGCATTTCCCAGCGCGTACAACGGGTGACACCGTCGATGTGCGAGTAGGCGTCGAACGAGGAGGCGGCAGCGCGTCCGTTCGGGGTCGCGAACCCGGGCCGCACCCGGAGATCCGCGATCAGCCGCCCGTTCTGGTGCAGCGCGCCACTGCGCGTGCGGGCACCGTGGTCGACGACGAATTCGGCGAGTTCCTTGGGAAACCCCCAGATGCCGCGCCCGGCGGCCAGGGTGAAATCCCCGTCGACCGGCAGCCGGTGGATCAGTACGCCCGCACGCCCGGTCACCAGCGCCTTCGAATCACCGAAACGCTCCGCCGTTCCCGCGGTGTGGTGTCGCACCATGAACGAGACACCGAACTCGTTGTAAGGGCCGAGATCGCCGTCGACGTAGTCGACGAAGACCAGCGTGCACATCGCCCGCCCGCCGGGTAGCCGGAGGATTCGCAGCCCGGAGTAGTCGATGAGGCGTTGAGCCGACCCGGCAGGCACCAGGTAGGTGGCCATGAAGGCGTGCGCGAGCCGGATACGGACCGGCATGTGTATCTCACGACCGAGAACGGTGTGCGTGCTCACGTCGACGCCTTTCTGCGCATCGGCACGGGCGCGCCGGATCGCGTGTCCACTGGTCATGTATTGGAACACGTATCAGTTTATCGACGCAATGCACGTTTCCATGCGATTTCAGTCGCAAGGAACACGTTTCAATCTGATGGGCTCACTCCTCCGCGACACGAACCTCGGACGACTTCGGCGCGTTACGCAGGCGAGCTTCCAGGCCATCGAGGACGCACAGCAGGCCGAAGTCGAAGGCCATCGCGCGCGCGACCTCCGGGTCGGTCGGCACGGCCGCCTCATAGTCCGCGAGCATTTCGGGATAGTCGCCGGCCAGTTCGTTCATCACGCGCAGCATGCCGTCGGTGTCCATCTCGGCTCCCTGGGACGCCGCGTCCCAAGCGATTTCGGGAATCACCTGGCCGAGGACGAAACACATCACCGATCCGCTGGCCAGATAGATGTCCACACCCCGAAAACCCGCCTGGACGAACGCGCGGCGCAGCCGATCGCTCAGCCGCAGGGAATTCGGGCCGATACTGGGCAATCGCCCGACCAAGGACGCCACCCACGGATGCTCCCGGATGGTCGCGCGAAAGCTGTAGGCGAAGGTGGTCAGCAGTTCCCGCCAAGACGCCTGCTCGGGCTCCGGGGTCCGGACCATGCCCCAGAACTCGTCGAGCACCAGCTCCAGCAGCTCATCCTTGTTGGAGACGTGCCAGTAGAGACTGGTCGCTCCCGCACCCAGCTTCGCGCCGAGCTTGCGCATGCTCAGCGAATCCAGCCCTTCGGCATCGAGTATCTCGACCGCCGCGGCGATGATCTGCTCCCGGTGCAGCCCGGACGTCCTGGGCTGGCGCGGCTGCTTGGTCCATACCGACGAGAACTGCTGCTTGGTCACGACACGATCCTATATTCGCTCGCACACCGTTCGACTTTCTCGTACGCTGTGCGAGTGGAATCGAACGTTGTACGAGACCCCCGCCGGTGGTGGATCCTGGGGGTCCTCTGTCTTTCCTTGCTCGTGCTGATGCTCGACAGCACCGTGCTCAATCTCGCGATCCCGTCGCTGATCCGGGAGCTAGGCGCCACTCCGTCGGACGTGCAGTGGATTCTGGACGCCTACGTGCTGGTCTTCGCCGGTCTCCTGCTCACCGCGGGCAGCCTGTCCGACCGCTTCGGCCGGAGGCGAGCGCTGATCTGCGGGCTGGCCGTGTTCGGTGTGGCGTCGCTGGCCGCCGTACTGGCCACCGAACCGTGGCAGGTCGTGGCCGCGCGCGTCGCGATGGGCGTCGGCGGGTCGCTGCTGATGCCGTCGACCTTGTCGATCTTGATGACCACCTTCGCCGAGGACGAACGGCGTACGGCCATGGCGGCGTGGTCGACGGTCTCCATGGTCGGCATCGTCGCCGGACCGACGCTGGGCGGATTCCTGCTCCAGCACTACTGGTGGGGTTCGGTTTTCTTGCTCAACATCCCGGTGGCGGTTCTCGCGATCGTGGCGGCCGTCGTGCTGATGCCGGAGACCACCGGGGAGCAACGGCCGGTCGACCTGGTCGGCGTCGTGCTCTCGGTCGTGGCGCTGACCGCGACGGTCTACGTGATCATCGAGCGGGAATGGAACATTCCCGTGCTCGTGCTGGCCGCCGTCGCGGCGGCCGCGTTCGTCGTATGGGAGAGCCGGTCCGTCCATCCGATGCTGCCGTTGGCGGTGTTCCGCAGTCGCGACTTCACCGGCACCTGTTTCACCCTGCTGCTGATGGTGTTCGGGATGGGCGCGGTGATGCTGATGCTCACGCAGTACCTGCAGTTCGTGCTCGGCTACGGGCCGATGAAAGCGGGTCTGGCGCTGCTGCCGTACGCCGTGGCCGCGGCGGTCTGCAACGGCCTCGGCGCGACTCTCGGCAAAACGCTGAGCAACAAGACGCTCATCGTGTCCGGTCTGCTCGTCATGGGCGTGGCCTTCGGCATCCTCGCCCTCGCGACCGGCTATCTCTGGATTCTGGTCAGCATGCTCGTGATGGGCGTGGGCGGCGGTTTGGCGGGTCCGGCCGCCTACGCGGCGATCATGAGCGCGATCCCGCTGCAGCACGCCGGTGTCGGCTCCGCGATGAACGACACCATCCAGCAGGTCGGCATGGCGATCAGCATCGCCGTCCTCGGTAGCGTGCTGGCCGGTGTGTTCACCTCCCACATGCCCGCCGACGCGCCCGACATGGCGCGTGAATCCATCGGCGCCGCCTTCCAGCTCGGCTACATCGAGCCCGCCAAGGAGGCATTCACCGCCGCCATGTCCACCGGCGCGTGGATCAGCGCCGGATTCAGTATCGCGGCCGCCCTGCTCGGCGCGGGCCTGCTGCGGGCACGGCGACCGAAGCCGGCCGAACAGCCGGAGACCGTCCCGGTCGCGAACGCCTGACCGTGCCGGTGAGCCGTGACGGGCGCGTGCGCGTCATCCGCCCGTCACGGCGCAGCCGCCCCGGACGGTGGGCCTCCGGTTCGCGTCGAGTAGCGATGGCGACGCCTTCCCGGATCCCCCGGTATGAATGATTCCGACCCGGGGGTTGATGGTCTTGCGCGTGTCCTCCGAGCAAAGTTGAAGGTGTTCACATCTGACGGCCTTCAACAAACGAGGGCTAGTGAAAGCAATCAATCCTCTGGAGACATCATGACCACGAACAAAATGCGCGCAACGGCGGCGGCGGTAGCGCTCGCACCGATCATCGCACTCGGTTCAGGTTTTGCTTCCGCTGCCCCGGACGTATCCCCGGGACCAGTGGCGGATAATTCGACGCCGATCCCGGCGCAGGTCGAACCCGCGACGCTGGGCCTGGTTTGGCCGCTGGGTATTTTCTGTGCTCCTCTCCTGCTGCTTCCGCCGGTCGTCAACGCGGTGGCCGTATTCGTGTGCGCCGCCTGACCCGACTTCCGAGAAGGGAGCTGAGGACCAGGGCACGATGCGACTCGTCTCGGATCGTGTCGTAAGTGGCTCGCACATACCCTGACCGGGCTCTCCGTCGATGGGCCTGCCGATATGGCCGCCGGTCCACCGGCGCACCCGGTCAGGGAACTTCTGCGAATCAATCATGCGGCTCGGATAAGTGCGGTTGAATTACCGGATGGCCAAGTTCAGGAAACTCGTGAGCGCTGCCGCGGCACTCGCCGCAGGCACGGCGCTGTTCGGGGCGCCCGGGGCCGCACACGCCGAGTCTCCGTCCGTTCTGGGCGGCGGCTCGGGCATCGTCGTCGGCGGTCAGAACATCTGCAGCCTCACCACTATCGGACGTGATTCCGGTGGCCGGTTGGTCGGATTCACCGCAGCGCATTGCGGTGAAGTGAACTCAACGGTCGTGGCCGAATCCAACCGGGACGCCGGCGCCGTCGGCACTGTCGCCTATGCCGACAGCGGTTTGGACTATGCCGTGATCGTGTTCGATCCGGAAATGGTCGTGCCGGTCAATCAGGTGGGCGGTACGACGATCACCGATCTGGGCGGTCCCGCCCAATCCGGGGACTTCGTCTGCAAGGAAGGCCGGACAACCGGGCGGACCTGCGGGCCCGCCTATGGCAATGTCTTCACGGCCGGCAATGCGACCTGGACGCAGACGTGTGTCGTCGAGGGCGATTCGGGCGGGCCGGTAGTGGTCGGGACCACCCTGGTCGGCATGGTCAACGGCTACCTGGTCGTACCGTGCCTCGGACCGCAACTCGGAACCGACTTCAGCGCGGTCGTCGCCGACGCGAACGCTCGCGGCGAGGCAGGGGCCGGTTTCCAACCGATTTGATCGGACACACCGGTGCCCCGATCCCGCATCCGGTCCGGCCGAATCCTTTACCTCTCCTGATCTGTGACAACGCCGAATTCGATGGCGCGTTCGACCAGGAACAGCCGCTTTTGGTTCGGGGGTAAGGCTTCGACCCGGAATATCCGGAACAGCGCTCGCATATGCGTCTTGACCGTCGAGATACTCAAGCACAAATCGTGTGCGATCTGGCTGTTGGAGGCGGGGTACGCATACCCGTTGCGCGCGTCGTAGGGTCGGCACAGCGCCTCGAGGACCATATGCTGAGCCGGGGTCAGTGAATCGCGATTCGGCAGTGGTGAATGGGCAAGCGTCATCTCCTCGTCGGAGGATGACGCGGCCTTGAAGACGAATACCGATCGCCCCACCCGAATGGTGTCGCCGGAGTCGAGTTTCCGCCGCCCGCCGACGCGTTCACCATTGACGAATGTCCCATTCTTCGACAGCCCGTCGTCGACGATGACCCAGCAACCGCCCACCCGCTCGATAATGGCGTGCAAACGGGAGACGGTCACGTCGGTCAGGGCGATATCGGCGGCGGCGGACCGCCCGATGGTCACTTTCGACACTCCCCCGTCCAGAGAAATCTCGCGCGCCGTTTCGGGGCCGACGGGCTTGGAGGTAGTGGAAATGGCGGCGGACTGCCGCCACGCGGTCTGCCCTGCCAATGGGTATGTTCCGCGATGCAGGGCCTGTGGTCCGCTGAACGTAGACATCGTTCGTTTTCCCATCGAAGTACGTCGTGAACTGCGGGCACCGATTCGCTCTCTTCAGGGTGCGCCTCTTCGGCGGTGATCACATACGGTTTCGCCTACTTCGATGCCTGACCGGGACGTGCGGCCATCGACTGTGCGCCCGCAGCGAAAGGCGGATCAGGATGGTCGGATGAGCGTCATGATCCGACCGCGGACCGGCACCGACCTCGACGCCTGCGTCGCGGCCTTGCGCGAGGTCCACGACGTCGACCGATATCCGGAACTCTGGCCCACGGACCCCGGTGGGTTGGCTGTCGCCGCCCAAGCTCCTCGCGGCCGTTGTCGCCGAACGCGACGGGATGGTCATCGGGCATATCGGTCTCGGCGTGAGCGGCCGAACACCGCAAGCGGTGCGGGATGCGGTCGGCACGGCGGCTGTCGTCTCGGTGATCCGGCTGTTCGTGGTCCCGGGTGCGCGTCGGACCGGAGTGGGCGCGCGCTTGCTGGCGGCGGCGGTCGGCGTAGCCGAGAGCCGTGGGCAGCGGACAGTGCTCACCGTGGAGTCCGGCAGCGCTGCGGCGATCGCGATGTACGAGCGGAGTGGGTGGCTGCGCGTGCACAGCGGATCCGGCGGTTGGTACACGGCGAACGGGCAAGAGGCTCGGGTGCACTACTACGTCAGCCCGTCAAGGCACGGATCGTCATGGTGAACCGCGACCGACGCACTGTCCTCCGCCTTGCTCGGGCGGTGCGGCGCCTTCGAGCTAGCATCCGCGCGCGGTCGGTGGAGGCAGGGTGCGCTCGTACGCCGTTGCCCTAGACGGCTTCTTCTGGCCCAGGCGTATGGCTCGTCGTCGGCCTCGTCGTTGGGATGGGACGAGGCGCCCGGCGCGTGCCATGCGGTCGGCCGGCTGCGTCAGGCGCGAGGGTGGGCCTGGTCGTGCACCTTCTTGAGGCGGTCGATGGAGACGTGTGTGTAGAGCTGGGTGGTGGCCATACTGGCGTGGCCGAGGAGTTCCTGGACCACACGCAGATCCGCTCCCCCCTCGAGGAGGTGCGTCGCGGCGGTGTGCCGCAAACCGTGCGGACCCATGTCCGGTGCACCGGGGATGGCTGAGACCACCTCGTGCACAACGGTTCTGGCCTGACGCTGATCGAGGCGTCTGCCGCGGCGACCGAGCAGCAGCGCTCGACCGGATTCCGCGGTGGCGAAGGCCGGGCGCCCGTAGCGCAGCCAGTTGCCGACCGCCTCGTCGGCGGGCGCGCCGAACGGCGCCGAGCGCTCCTTGTTGCCCTTGCCGAGCACACGCACCACGCGCCGTTCGCGGTCCACGTCCTCGATATCCAGCCCGCACAACTCGCTGACCCGGATGCCGGTGGCGTACAGCAATTCCACGATCGTCCGATCGCGCAGTGCCATCGGATCACGCTGGGCAGCGCCGGATTCCGCCGCATCCATGGCGCCCAGCGCCTGTTGGCGACCGAGCACGGCGGGAAGGACGCGATGGGCCTTCGGCGAACCCAAGCGCAGTCCCGGATCGGCGGGCAACCGGCCGGTCGCGGTAAGCCAGGCGGTGAACGTGCGCGCCGAGGACGCCCGCCGGGCCAGGGTCGTTCGCGCCGCGCCCACCGCCGCTTGCCGTGCCAGCCACGACCGCAGCAATAACAGGTCCAGCTCGCGGATCGCCGAATCGGCCGACCGCGAGTACAGATGCTCCAGCAGCGATCGCGCATCCCCCAAGTAGGCGCGCACAGTGTGCTCCGAGCGGTTGCGCCCGAGGCGCAGATGCCTGCCGTACTCCACCAGCAGCGCTTCCAGATCTTCGGGCAGCTCCTCCATCCTTCCACCGTCCCGACCCGCGCCCCCGATGGCAAGCCCCCGCGCCGGACGCGCTCATGCGCGGTGAGCCCCTCGCCGCCAACCGCTTTCGTCGCCGACCACCAGATCCGCCAATTCGAGGGCAGACAGCGCCGCACAAACCACCGGAAGGGGCAACGCGCACTGTCTGGACAGCTCCAGCGGCAACCGCGAACCGACCCGTGGGAGCGCGGCGAAAATCAGCGCCTCGTCGCCGGTCAGCCGACTTTCCGGATCGGCGGCCGCCGCCGCTGCGGGAAGCGACAGCCGTAACGGCCCCGCCTCGTCGACGACTTCCTCGGCCCGGGTCACCAGGAGAGCTTCGCCGTCGCGGATCATGCGATGGCAGCCCACCGAAGCGGCCGAGGTCACCGGGCCCGGCACGGCCAGGGCGGGACGGCCCATGCGGCGGGCCCATTTGACGGTGTTGCGCGCGCCGCTGCGCAACCCTGCCTCGACGACGAGCACACCGTCGGCGAGGGCGGCGATCAAGCGATTCCGCGCGAGGAATCGGTATTTCTGCGCGGTCACCCCAGGCGGATATTCGCTGACCACCAAGCCGGATTCGGCTATGTCGACCAGCAAGCGCTCGTGCTGCACCGGATAAGGCCGGTCGATGCCGCAGGCCAGCACGGCGATCGTGAGGCCGTGCACCGCCAGCGCCGCCCGGTGCGCCATGCCGTCGACCCCGAACGCCGCCCCGGAGACGATGGTCCACCCCTGCGCGGCCAGGTCGCCCGCGATCTCCCCCGTGACTCGATTGCCGTACCCGGTACTGCACCGCGCCCCGACCACCGCCACCGCGCGTTCGCTGGCCTCCAGCAGCGAGCGTGGGCCGCGCACCCACAGCACGAGCGGTACGGCGCCGTCGCGGTCCCGGCCCGGCTCGAGCTGCGCGAGGCCCAGCATGCGCCAGGCGGGCCATTCCGGGTCGTCCGGTGTCACCACGCGCCCGCCGATCCGCTCGATGGTCTCGATATCCCGCTCCGCGACATCACTATGGCGCCGCTGCGCCGTCGGCCCGCGCAGCGCTTCGGGCAGCGCGCACTCCCGCACGGCACGCGCGGCTTCGACCACCCCGACCGACTCGATAAGCGCCGACAGCGGCGCACACGGCCCCTGCACCACCCTCGACAGGTAGACCCACGCCAGCCGCCGGGCGTCGAGTTCGCCGGACGGCGACCCGGAATCCGACGCCGGCGCGTCGACCACCCCAGCCGCCTCCGCCGCCGTGCCTTCGGTCGGCATCGTCGTGCTCATTGCGCACCCCGCTGACGAAAATTCAACGCGGCCAGCACATCCTGCGCTGCGGGCAGTTCGCCGCCGCGCAGATCGCAGATGGTCCACGCGACCCGGATGGCCCGGTCCGCGCCGCGCGCGGACATGCGACCGAGACGCAGAGCGGCCTCGACCGGAGCGAGCGATTCGCGTGGTAACCGGAACCGCTGGCGCAAGATGTGACCGGGCACTTCGGCATTGGTGAGCCACCCGTACTCGCGCCAGCGCTCAGCCGCGGCGCGCCGCGCGATGGCGACCCGGCTGCGGACGACTTCGCTGCTCTCGGCCTCGTCGGTGCTGAATGCGGCACCGGACTGCCCGTGCATCCGCACCCAGATGTCGATCCGATCCATCAGCGGCCCGGACAGCTTGCCCAGGTAGCGCCGGCGAGCCAGCGGCGCGCAGATGCAGTCGACATCGCGAGCCGGGGCGCACGGGCACGGGTTCGCCGCCAGCACGAGCTGAAAACGGGCCGGGTAGCGCGCGACACCGTCGCGGCGGGCGATGCGCACTTCCCCTTCCTCCAACGGCGTTCGCATCGCCTCCAGCACCTTCGTGCCGAGTTCGGCGCATTCATCGAGAAACAGCACGCCGCGGTGGGCCCGGCTGACCGCGCCCGGCCGGGCGGTCCCCGAACCGCCGCCGATCATCGCGGTCACCGAGGTCGAGTGATGCGGGGCGACGAACGGTGGCGCGGTGATCAACGGGTGGTCACCGGCGAGCGTGCCCGCCATGGAGTGGATCGCGGTCACCTCCAGCGCCTCGATCTCCGTGAGCGGTGGCAGGAGACTCGGAAGCCGTTGCGCCAGCATCGTCTTACCGATGCCGGGCGGCCCGGTGAGCAGCAGATGGTGCCCGCCCGCCGCGGCCACCTCCAATGCCCAGCGAGCTTCGTCCTGCCCCACCACCTCGCTCAGATCGCCGCTCTGCCGCACGGCGTCCGGCAGATCGCCGTCCGGCTCGTCGAGCGTGCCTTCGCCGCGCAGCCAGGCAACGACACCGCGCAGGCTGCGTGCCCCGAAGACCTCGATCCCCTCGACCAGCCCGGCCTCGGCCATGGTCACCGCGGGCACCACGACGGTCGACCAGCCCGCGTTGCGCGCCGCGAGCACGGCGGGCAGGACGCCACGCACCCGCCGCACTCGCCCGTCGAGCGCGAGTTCACCGAGCAGTACCGTCTTCGCGAGCCGCTCGGAGGGGACCGAGCCCGACGCGTCCAGCACCGCGACCGCCAGCGCCAGGTCGTAGACGCTGCCCAGCTTCGGCAAGGTCGCGGGCGACAGCGCGAGAACCACCCGGCCGTCGGGCCACTTCTCCCCCGAGTTCGCCACCGCGGAGCGGACCCGATCACGCGATTCCTGCAACGCGGTATCGGGCAGCCCGACCAGGTGAACGGAGGGCAGGCCCTGCCCGATATCCGCCTCGATCTCGACGAGCAGACCGTCGACACCGGTGACCGCGACCGAATGCGCCCGCCCGAGAGCCATCAGAACACCGCCTCGAGATGATCGATGACCGGTGCGCGACCGTGCGCAACCAGCACCGACACCACATCGAACCGGATGCGGCGCCACGGCCCGTCCTGCTCGGCCAGCCACAGCAGGGCCAGCCGCCGGATCCGCTGCTGCTTGGCGAAGGTGACCGACTCGGCGGGCGTGCCGTACCCGAGACCGGAACGCGTCTTGACCTCCACGAACGCGGTCACGTCCCCGTCCAGGACGATCAGATCCAGCTCGCCGTATCGGCAACGCCAGTTCCTGGCGACGATCTCCATCCCCGCGGCGCACAGAAACTTCGCCGCCAGTTCCTCCCCGCGCGCCCCGAGCGCCTGTTTGTCAGTCACCCGGCCAGCGTGCGCCGGGACCGCGTCAGGTCAGCGCCGCCGACCTGGGAAAACAGAAAACCTGTTGATAACCGAGTCGCTGTGGAGAACTCCGCGGCCGCTCACTCCGGCAGCCGCAGATCCGGCTTCTCCAGCTCCTCGATGTTGACGTCCTTGAAGGTGATGACCCGCACGTGCTTGACGAAGCGAGCCGGGCGGTACATGTCCCACACCCACGCATCGCTCATCCGCACCTCGAAATACACCTCGCCGTCCGCGTTCTGCGGCCGCAGCTCCACGGAATTGGCCAGGTAGAAGCGGCGCTCGGTCTCCACCACGTACGAAAACTGACCGACGATGTCCTTGTACTCGCGATACAGCGAGAGCTCCATCTCGGTTTCGTACTTCTCGAGGTCCTCGGCACTCATCGGGTGGGACGTCCTCCTTCTCGCCGCATCGCGTCGTGTGATGACATCATCGCGCATGCGCTGCGTCGGTAGCCACTCGGCCAGCCGTACGCTCATTCGGAAACTGCTCGGACAGCGCTTCGTCCAGTCCGCCCGCGAGCACCGCGTCCGCGTCGTCGGCCACCGCCGCGACCGGCCGCAGTCCCGCCGCTTCGCGCACGTTGCGCCAGGAGCGCCGGTGCTCACTGCTGGGACCGAGACGTCGCAACGCGGCGGTGTGCTCGGGCGTGTTGTAGCCCTTGTGGGCGGCGAAGCCGTAGCCGGGGAATCGCTGGTCCAACTCGACCATGATCCGGTCCCTGGTGACCTTCGCCAGGATGCTGGCCGCCGCGATGCACGCCGCCGCACCGTCGCCGCCGATCACCGGCAGCGAGGGCACCGGGATGCCGGGCACCCGGAAACCGTCGGTCAGCACGTAGCCGGGCGTCCGGCCGAGCCCGGCCACGGCGCGGCGCATTCCTTCGATATTGGCGACATGGATGCCGATCGAGTCGATCTCCCAGGCCGGGATGATCACGACCTGATAGGCCAGCGCCAGACGGACGATCACCGGATACAGCTCTTCGCGAGTGGCCTCGGTGAGCTTCTTGGAGTCGTCGAGGCCTGCCAGCTTGTCGTACGCCTTCGGGGCCAGCAGACACGCCGCGACCACGAGCGGTCCCGCGCAGGGACCGCGGCCCGCCTCGTCGACGCCGGCGACCGGCCCCAAGCCACTGCGGATCAATGCCGCCTCGAGCGTGCGCAGCCCTGCGGCCCTGCGCATCACCACGCGCGGCGGCCAACCGTTACCCACCGGCACTCGACCTTGCCCCACCCTCCGATTATCCTGCGCCCCGACCGATCAGTTCTGCTGGGGATTCTCCGAACTCACCGGTCCGATCCGGCCGGGCGGCCAGATCTTGAACACCGCCTTGCCGCGGATGTTGTCCACGGGGATGGTGCCCTGCAGCTCGTCGTTGATATGGGCGCGGGAGTCGGCCGACTGGTTGCGGTTGTCGCCCATCACCCACAAGTGCCCCTCGGGCACCTTCACGGGCTTGAACTCGCGTCCGCCACCGGCGCCATACGGCTGGCCCGGCACGTACGGGGCGAGGTAGCGGGCGTAGGGCTCGTCCAGCGGCTTGCCGTCCACGATGACCCGGCCCTGCGGATCGCAGCACTCCACGGTCTGACCGCCGACCGCGATCACTCGCTTCACCAAGTCGTTCTCGTCCGGCGGCACCAGGCCGAAGAACGAGAAGAAGTTCTGCACGCCGCGGATGGCGGGGTTGTCCGAGCGGATCGACTTGTAGTGGGTGTTCCAGGAGGGCGGGCCGACGAACACGACCACGTCGCCCGGTTGCGGATCACCCCAGTAGTAGGTCAGCTTCTGCACGTAGATGCGGTCGCCGGTGCATCCGGCGCACCCGTGCAACGTGGTTTCCATCGACTCCGACGGAATCACGTACGGCCGTCCGACGAAGGTGACCATCAGCGCGGCGATCACCGCCGCGATCACGATGAGGATCGGCAATTCCTGCCAGAACGGCCGCTGCTTCTTCTGCGACCGCCGCTTTGCGCGACCCGACCGCCTACCCTCGTCGCCCGATTCGGACACCGACACCGACCCACTTTCGTCTGCCACGCCGAACAGATTAGCCCGGCAGCGAAACCGAGGTCCGATGCCGGGCTGAGGAAGATCTGTTGAGCCGAAGAGCTAGCTCAGCGCTTTTCCTTGATCTTGGCGGCCTTGCCGCGCAGGTCGCGCAGGTAGTACAGCTTGGCGCGGCGGACATCACCGCGGGTCACGACATCGATGTGGTCGATGTTCGGGCTGTGCACCGGGAAGGTGCGCTCCACGCCGACACCGAACGACACCTTGCGGACCGTGAAGGTCTCGCGGATGCCACCGCCCTGGCGGCGGATCACGACGCCCTTGAAGACCTGGATGCGCTCCTTCGAGCCTTCGATGACCTTCACGTGCACGTTCAGCGTGTCGCCCGGCCGGAAGTCGGGGACGTCGCTGCGCAGCGACTTTTCGTCGACGAAGTCAAGGGTGTTCATTTTCATCCTTCTGGTTCGCGCGAACAGAGGACCCTGGCGGCACTGTGCGTGCTCGGCCGGTTCATGCTCCGATTAAGGGGGTGCGCCGGGTCGACAACCACCCAGGGCAACCTGAGCATTGTGCCAGATCGGCGCGACGCGGAAGAAATCGGCCCGCAGCGGCGGCGCGTCGGTGCTCCTTCACGGTACGCCCGGCACGGTGCACGGCCACGGCGAACCGCGGGCGGCCCTTCTCAGTGGTTCTGTTCGCCGGAGATCGCGTCCTGGGCGGGCGGGGGGCCAGGAGTATGCAGCGGACCGTGATCGGGGTGCCAGAGCGAATGGTGCCGGTGCGGAGCGGGCGGAGCGGGCACCACCGTGCGGGTGAGTTCCGCTTCCGCCGCCGTGCGGACGTGCTCGACGTCCGGTTTCCCCGCGACCAGATCCTGGACGAAGATCTTGGCTCGGATCACCGGGCGGCGATATCGCCGTTCCCGGACGATGGCGCGGTACATCAGGCGCCTGCGGTCGGCGTAACGCCAGCGCGCCCAAGGCGCGCCGGGACGACTCAGCCGCAGCGCGCCGACGAACAGCAGCGGCAGGAAGAACATGCCGAACAGGCCGGTCCAGATCTTTCCTTTGGCGATCACGATCGCGGCGAGCCCGAGGTTGACCACGGCGAACACGACGACGAACAGGCGGACCTCGATGCTCGGATCGCGCCGGAAGTCGTTGATGTCCAGCATCCACAGCGGATGGAAGCCGAGCAGCAGCAATCCCGTCACCGCGAGCGCGACGAACACCGCGTCCACCGACGTGCGGCCCTGTTCCTCCCAATACACGTCGCGCAGGTAGAAGATCAGCGCGAATTCGTCGAGGACCAGCGCGGCGCCCACGCCGAAGACGGCCGCGAGGACGCTGGCCGTGGTCGTGTCGGCGCTCTGGTATTCGGTGACCATGCCGATGCCCGAGGCGAGCACGAGGATCACGCCGAACACCATGTGGTGGATGTGGGTGTCACCGGCCCGCAGGTTGCCCGGCCACCAGCGCACCCGTGCGCGGATCATGCGGACGCTGAGGCGGATGAACAGGAATCCGACGATGAAGCCGAGCAGGAAGCACAGCAACGGCAGCCGCCCTTGGGCGATCACGTCCTCTTGGAGCCACCGTCGCATGCCGCTACTCCCTCCCGCGCACCGGACTACTGACCGAAGCCCGCCCTGCGCAACGCGTCCGCCATGGCGCCGCTCGGTGCGGGGGCGTTGCGGCGCTGGTTGCCGCCGCGCCCCTGCGCTTGACCACGGCCCTGGCCCTGCTGCTTGTTCTGACCGCTCTGCCGCTGCCGCGGCTCGCCTCCGCCTGGTCGGCCGCCCTGGCCGCGCTGCCGGTTGTCGCCGCCCTTCGCGGGCGTGCCTGGCTCGTCGTCCAGGCGCAGGGTCAGCCCGATGCGCTGGCGCGCCACGTCCACCTCGAGCACCTTCACCTTGACCACGTCGCCGGACTTGACCACGTCGCGCGGGTCCTTGACGAAATTGTGCGACATGGCCGAGACGTGCACCAAGCCGTCCTGATGCACGCCCACGTCGACGAACGCGCCGAATGCCGCCACGTTCGTCACCACGCCCTCGAGCACCATGCCCGGTTTCAGGTCGGCGACCTTCTCCACGCCCGCGGCGAACTCGGCGGTCTTGAACTCCGGCCGTGGGTCGCGGCCCGGCTTCTCGAGCTCGGCGATGATGTCGGTGACGGTCGGGACACCGAAGCGCTCGTCGGTGAAGTCCCCGGCGCGCAGCGAGCGCAGCACCGTGGTGTTGCCGATGACCTCCGCGACGGGGCGGCCGGTCGATTCGAGGATGCGCCGGACCACCGGATACGCCTCCGGGTGCACCGCGGAGGTGTCCAGCGGATCGTCGCCGCCGCGGATGCGCAGGAAGCCCGCGCACTGCTCGAACGCTTTCGGCCCCAGGCGCGGGACGTCCAGCAGCGCGGTCCTGCTGCGGAAGGGCCCGTTCTGGTCCCGGTGCGCCACGATGCTCTCCGCCACCGAGCCCGCGATGCCGGAGACCCGGGACAGCAGCGGCACGGAAGCCGTGTTCACGTCGACGCCGACCGCGTTCACCGCGTCCTCGACCACCGCGCCGAGCGAGCGGGCCAGCAGCGATTCGGACACGTCGTGCTGGTACTGGCCGACGCCGATGGACTTCGGGTCGATCTTCACCAGCTCGGCCAGCGGGTCCTGCAGCCGCCGCGCGATCGACACCGCGCCGCGCAGCGACACGTCCAGGTCGGGAAGTTCCTGCGAGGCGTAGGCCGAGGCGGAGTACACCGAAGCGCCCGCTTCCGACACCACGATCTTGGTGGGCTTGTTCTCCGGGATGCGCGAGATCAGCTCGGCGGCAAGGGCATCGGTCTCGCGCGAGGCGGTGCCGTTGCCGATGGCGATGAGTTCCACGCCGAACCGGGCGACCAGCGCGCCGAGCACCGCCAGCGACTTCTCGGTCTGGCCCTGCGGTTTGTGCGGGTAGATCACTTCGGTGGCGACCACCTTGCCGGTGGCGTCGACCACCGCGACCTTCACGCCGGTGCGGTAGCCGGGGTCCAGGCCCATGGTCGTGCGGGTGCCCGCGGGTGCGGCGAGCAGCAGATCGCGCAGATTCGTGGCGAATACGTCTACCGCGTCCTTCTCCGCCGCCTGCCGCAGGCGCATCCTGGTGTCGATGCCGAGGCTGACCTGCAGCTTGGTCCGCCAAGCCCAGCGCACGGTGTCCAGCAGCCAGGAATCGGCCCGGCGGCCCCGGTCGGCGATGCCGAAGCGGGCGGCGATGCGGCCCTCGTAGATGGTGCGCTCGCCCGGCTGCGGCTCCTCGGTGTCCGGCTCGAGGTGCAGGGTGAGCACCTCTTCCTTCTCCCCGCGCAGCAGAGCGAGGATGCGGTGGGAGGGCAGCTTGTCGAACGGCTCGCTGAACTCGAAGTAGTCGGCGAACTTCGCGCCCGCCTCCTCCTTGCCCGGGCGCACGGTCGAGGTGACCTGCCCGCGGTTCCACATCAGTTCGCGCAGCTCGCCGACCAGGTCGGCGTCCTCGGCGAAACGCTCGACCAGGATGGCGCGAGCGCCGTCGAGCTGCTCGGCGGTGTACTGCGCCGGATCGGTGTTCGGGTCCTGGATCAGGGCGTCGGCCACCGGCTCGTGCCCTGCCTCGCGGGCGATCTGCGCCTTCGTGCGCCGCTTCGGCTTGTACGGCAGGTAGATGTCCTCGAGGCGGGCCTTGGTCTCGGCGAGCAGGAGCTGCTGGTGCAGGGCGGCGTCGAGTTTGCCCTGGGCGCGGATCGATTCGACGATCGCGGCGCGGCGCTCGTCGAGTTCCCGCAGGTAGTGCAGACGTTCGTCGAGCAGGCGCAGCTGCGCGTCGTCCAGCCCGCCGGTGACCTCCTTGCGGTACCGGGCGATGAACGGCACCGTCGAGCCCGCGTCGAGCAGCTCGACGGCGGCGCGTACCTGGGTCTCGCGCACCGCGAGTTCCTCGGCGATGCGACGGTTCACGCTGGCTGGGCCCGCGGTGTCGGAGCGCGGCACGGCGGGGTTGGACTCTGCACTGGCAGTCTCGGGCGCTGTCGTCACGTCGGAGACACTACCGTCGCCGCCTGACAGGCGATCCACACCCAGGTGAACCTCCCCACATCAGTCCTCGCCCGGTCCCAGCAGTCGCCGGGACTGCTCCCGCATCTCGGTCTTGCGGATCTTGCCGGTGACCGTCATCGGGAATTCCTCGACCACGTGCACGTAACGAGGAATCTTGAAGTGCGCCAGCTTGCCGGTGGCGAACTCGCGCACGGCCGCCGCGTCCAACGGCGTTGCGCCCTCGCGTATCCGGACCCAGGCCATCAACTCCTCGCCGTACTTCGCATCCGGCACGCCGATCACCTGTGCGTCCAGGATGTCGGGATGGGTGTAGAGGAATTCCTCGATCTCGCGCGGGTAGATGTTCTCGCCGCCGCGGATGACCATGTCCTTGATCCGGCCGGTGATGGCCAGGTACCCCGCGTCGTCCATCACGCCGATGTCGCCGGTGTGCATCCAGCGGGCGGCGTCGACGACCTCGGCGGTCTTGTCCGGATCGTCCCAGTATCCGAGCATCACCGAGTAGCCACGGGTGCACAGCTCGCCGGGTACGCCGCGTGGCACGGTGAGACCCGTTGCGGGATCGATGATCTTGACTTCCAGATGCGGCCCGACCCGGCCGACCGTTGCGGTGCGCCGGTCGAGGTCGTCGTCGCGACGGGTCTGGGTGCTGACCGGGGATGTCTCCGTCATGCCATAGCAGATGCAGACCTCGCGCATGCCCATCCGGTCGATCACCCGCTTCATCACCTCGACCGGGCACGGCGAGCCCGCCATGATCCCGGTGCGCAGCGTGGACAGATCCGCGGCGGCCGTGTCGAGTTCGGCGAGCATGTCGATGAACATCGTCGGCACGCCGTAGAGGGAGGTGCAGCGCTCGGCCTCGACCGCCGCAAGCGTGGCCTTCGGATCGAACGACGGCGCTGGGATCACGATGGCCGCACCGTGGCTGGTGCTCGCCAGGTTCCCCATCACCATGCCGAAGCAGTGGTAGAACGGCACGGGGACGCAGATCCGGTCTCGCTCGGTGTATCCGCACAGCTCACCGACGAAGTAGCCGTTGTTCAAGATATTGTGGTGGCTGAGCGTGGCGCCCTTCGGGAATCCCGTTGTTCCGGAGGTGTATTGGATGTTGATCGGGTCGTCGGCCGACAACTGCGCGCCCAGCGTGGCGAGCCGGTCGGCGTCGATCTCGGTGCGCGTCAGCGCTTCCCACCCGGCTGTGCCGAGCACGAGCACCTGCGCCAGTGCCGGGCAGTTCGGCCGGACCTGCTCGATCATCGCGACGTAGTCCGAAGACTTGAACCGCTCGGCGGCGACCAGCATCCGCACACCCGCTCGGCGCAGCACGTACTCCAGTTCGCCGGTGCGATAGGCGGGGTTGAGGTTGACCAGGATCGCGCCGATCTTCGCCGTGGCGTACTGTACGAGCAGCCATTCCGCGCAGTTCGGCGCCCAGATGCCGACCCGGTCTCCCTTGGCGATGCCCTGGCCTGCGAGTCCACAGGCCAGCGCGTCGACCGCGGCGCCGAGTTCGCGATAGGTCCAGCGCCGGCCGGTCGGGCGGTCCACCAGCGCTTCCCGATCCGGGAACGCCGCCACCGCGCGATCGAGATTACCGCCGATGGTGTCGCCGAGCAGCGGGACGTCGGACACGCCGGAGGCGTAGCTGGGCAGGGGCATCGTCACCGGGCACCGCCCTGCCGCAGCACGAACCGCTGCACCTTGCCACTGGGCGTCTTCGGCAGGCTCGGCACGAAATGAACCTTGCGCGGGTAGGCGTGCGCGGCGAACTTCTTCTTCACCAGGCTCTGCAATTCGGCTTCCAACGCGGGACCGCCCGTGGCACCGTCGCGCAGCACGACGAACGCTTCGAGCACTTCGCCGCGCAGCTCGTCCGGCATGCCGACCACGGCCGCCTCCGCGACCTGCTCGTGCAGCACCAGCACGCTCTCCACCTCGAACGGGCCGATGCGGTAGCCCGCCATGATGATCACGTCGTCGTCGCGGGCGGAGAAACGGAAGCAGCCGTCCGCGTCCTGAGAGCCCGCGTCGCCGGTCAGGTACCAGCGGCCGTCGGCGGTGTAACGCTGTGCGGTGCGTTCCGGAGCGTCGAGGTAGCCGAGGAACCACAGCAACGGGCTGCCTTCGGTGTCGATCGCGACCCGGCCCAGTTCTCCTGCCGGAGCCACGGTGTCGGCGTCGTCGGCGAGCACGGCGCAAGTCCATCCCGGCAACGCGCGGCCCATGGATCCCGCGGGAGTCTCGGTGTCGAGGTCCTCGTGCCAGGCGTTGCAGATGACCATGCCGTGCTCGGTCTGGCCGTAGTGGTCGCGCACGGCGACACCCAGGTACTCCACGGACCAAGCGACGACCTCGGGTGTCAGCGGCTCCCCCGCCGACGACGCGCGCCGCAACCGGGAGTGCACCGGCGGCGTGGCGCCATCGGCACGCAGCGCGCGATAGACCGTCGGTGCGGCGGCGAAGTTCGTGACGCCGAAGGTCTCCAGCACCTGCCAGGTCAGCGCGGCGGAGAAGCCCGCGTGCAGCAGGATGCTGCGGATGCCGGTGGCCAGCGGGGCGAGGATGGCGTAGTAGAGGCCGTAGGCCCAGCCCGGATCGGCCGCGTTCCAGAAGACGTCGTCGGGCCGGACGTCCAGCGCGAATTCCTGGTACGCGTGGAAGGAGGCGAGCGCGCGCAGCGGAATCGGGACACCCTTGGGCGTGCCGGTGGTGCCGCTGGTGAACAACTGGACGAGCAGTCCGTCGCCGCCCACCGCGACCGCGCGAGCGTGCGGGTGGGTGGCCGAGTGGGTGCCGAGCAGTTCGTCCATCCGCAGCGCCCCCTCGGGAGCCGCACCCCCGGCGACGATCAATCGCCAGGACGGGTTCGCGGGCAGATCCGGGCCGGGCGCCAGTTTCGGCGCCTGGTCGGCGTCGGCGATGACGACCGAAGCCCGGCTCGCCTCCAGCCGCAGGGCGATGGCGGGCGGCGCGAACGCGGTGAAGAGGGGAACGTGCACCGCCCCGCGGCGCCAGATGCCGAGCAGCGCGACCACGAGGTCCGCCGATTTCGCCATCAGCGTGGCGACCCGGTGGCCGGGTTCGACGCCGAGTCCGGCGAGCGCGGCGGCGAAGCGGGCGGAACGTTCGCGCAGTTCGCCGTAGGTGAGGTCGGTCGAGGACAAGTCGGCCTCGACAATGGTGAAGGCGACCCGGTCGGCCGGGTGCCGATCGCACAGCAGGTCCGCCGCCGATGCGTCACCGCTGTCGTAACAGTCCAGCAGTTCGCGCACCCGCCGATTCAGATCGGTGCCCATCTTCGTTCTCCTCGTTCTGTGATCCAGCGCAACCCGGGTGTGCAATAGGATGTGGGTCACACCCCGCTGCCCACTACCCCCGAAAAGGGGTGAGTCTCGTGACCCACACCGCTCTGCTGCGTCCGCGCGACGGCGACGCTCTGCGTGCCGAGATCCGGTGGGTGGCCGGCACAGCGGGCGTGCCGGTGGCGTTCGGTGGCGAAGTGCACGGCGACGCGCTGCTGCTGTCGGAATTCGTCGGCACGCTGACCAACGGCCTGCGCGGCCTGGCCGTCGTGCGGACGTCAGGACTTGGTGGCCGGGTGATGGATTCCGGACGTCCCGCCGCGGTCACCGACTATCGCCGCGCCTCCTCGATCACCCATGACTACGACGGGCCGGTCTCCGGCGAGGGCATCCGTTCCGTGCTCGCCGTCCCCGTGGTGGTGGACCGCCGTTCCCGCGCCGTCCTCTACGCCGCGACCCGTGGCGCGAGCCCGCTGGGTGATCGCACAGCGGATCTCGTCGTCCAGGCCGGGCGCCGCCTGGCCACCGAGATCGCCGTTCGCGACGAGGTCGACCGCCGCCTGCGCATGCTGGAACTGGCCACACCGGCGACCGAGACCGCACCGGCTGTCAGCGAGGAACTGCGCGACATCCACGCCGAACTCCGCGGCATGGCGCGCTCCGCCGAAGACGACCGGTTGCGCGGACGCCTGCATGCTGTGTGCGAACGACTGACCCGGGTCCTGGTCGGCGAGCCGCACCCCGACAGCCCGAAACTGTCCCGCCGCGAATTGGACGTCCTCTCCCAGGTCGCCCTCGGCTGTACCAATCAAGAAGCGGCGCAACGCCTCTCACTCGGCGCGGAGACCGTGAAGAGCTACCTCCGCAGCGCGATGGTCAAGCTCGACGCCCACTCCCGGCACGAAGCGGTGGTGGCGGCCCGCCGCCACGGGCTGCTGCCGTGAGGACGAAGTAGCCGCCGACCGGGTGACCGTCAGGGCTGACCCGGCATGGCCTCGAGCGCGGAGCGGTCCCCGCCTATCGCCCGGGGCCGTCGGCTGCGTCCTGCCCCGCGAGCAGGTCGGGGCGGCGTTCACGGGTCCGGGCGAGGGATTGCTCGCGCCGCCAGGCTGCCACCTTGGCGTGGTCGCCGGACAGCAGGATCGGCGGGACGTCGAGGCCGCGCCAGGAGACCGGGCGGGTGTAGCTGGGACCTTCCAGCAGACCGTCGGAGAACGAATCCTCCTGATGGGACTGCTGATTGCCGAGCACGCCGGGCAGCAGCCGGACCACGGCCTCGGCCATCACCAGCACCGCCGCCTCGCCGCCGATCAACACGTAGTCGCCGATGCTGACCTCCTCCACCCGCACTCGGCGGGCGGCGTCGTCGAAGACGCGCTGATCGATGCCCTCGTAGCGGCCGCAGGCGAAGACGAGATGTTCTTCCGCGGCCCAGCGGTGCGCGGTGGCCTGGGTGAACGGCACGCCCGCCGGGGTGGGGACCACGAGCAGCGCGTCATCCGGGCAGACCTCGTCGAGCGCGTCGCCCCACACGGTCGGCTTCATGACCATGCCCGGCCCCCCGCCGTAGGGCGCGTCGTCGACGGACTTGTGCACGTCGTGGGTCCAGCGACGCAGGTCGTGCACGGTGAGAGAGATCAGTCCCCGGTCGATCGCCTTACCGAGCAGTGCCGTGCGCAGCGGCTCCAGATACTCCGGGAAGATCGTGACGACGTCGAGTTTCATCCGTGTCTCCTGTCGCCGGGCCGCACCGCGCCGGCCGGGCGCGCGCCACGCGCACGAGTCTTCGACCGCCTCATTCCGGGTCGAGCAGACCCTCGGGCGGATCGATCACGATCACGCCGTCGGCGAGCGACACCGTGGGCACGATGGCGGTGACGAACGGGATCAGGATCTCTCGCCCGTCCTCGGCGGCGCGCACCTCGAGCAGTTCCCCCGCCGCGGAATGCAACACTTCGCGCACCGACCCGACCACGGTGCCGTCCGTGAGCCGGACCTCCAGCCCCTCGAGCTCGTGGTCGTAGAACTCGTCCGGGTCCTCGGAAGGCGGAAGGTCCGCGCTGTCGACCACGAAGAGCATGCCGCGCAGCGCGTCGGCCGCGGCGCGGTCGCTCACACCGGCCAGGAACACCAGAAGCCGGCCCGAGTGTTCCCGGACCGACTCCACGGTGAAGTCGCGAAGCTCCGCCGCTCGCGGCAGCCTGCCGCGCAACGTGACACCCGGCGCGAAGCGCGCCTCGGGCTCGTCGGTGCGTACTTCGACGACGAGTTCGCCGCGCACGCCGTGCGACTTGGCGACCCGTCCGACGACGAGTTCCATCTACTGGTCGGTGTCGACCACGTCGACCCGGATCCCCCGGCCGCCGATGCCGGCGACCAGGGTGCGCAGCGCGGTCGCGGTGCGTCCGCCGCGGCCGATCACCTTGCCCAGGTCATCGGGATGTACATGCACCTCGACGGTGCGTCCGCGGCGACCGGTGATCAGCTCGACCCGGACGTCCTCCGGATTGGCGACGATGCCGCGCACCAAGTGCTCGACGGCATCGGCGACGACGGCGCTCACTGATCCATCACCTCGAGACGCGACTCACCCGTCGTCGGGGCCGACCGATGTACGGCTCCGGACGGGTACCCCGTGGACGGGTAACGTCGACTCATTACTCGGCGGCCTCGGCGGACTCGGCCTCTTCGGCGTCCTTCTTGGCCTTCTTCTTGGGGGTGACCGCCTCGGCGACCGGCTCGTTGTCGGCGGCGGCCAGCGCGGCGTTGAACAGGTCCAGCTTCGACGGCTTGGCCGGCTTGACCTTCAGGGTGCCTTCGGCGCCCTCGATGCCCTTGAACTTCTGCCAGTCACCGGTGATCTTCAGCAGCTGGAGGACCGGCTCGGTCGGCTGCGCGCCGACGCCGAGCCAGTACTGCACCCGCTCGGAGTCGATCTGGATGAGCGAGGGCTCTTCCTTCGGGTGGTACTTGCCGATGGACTCGATGGCCCGGCCGTCCCGGCGGGTGCGCGCGTCCGCGACGACGACGCGGTACTGCGGGTTGCGGATCTTGCCCAGGCGGGTGAGCTTGATGCGAACAGCCACTGCTGATCTGCCTTTCGTTGGTTGGTCACGACGCAATTCGGCGACCCGCATGGTCTGCGAGCCCGGTTTTGCGCTTTGGAGTGTGTGACCGCCGCGCGGTACGGAACCGGAGACGGGCTGACACTTGTCCGGAAGGACGGTGGTCCATTGTGCCAGACCCGGCGATCACGCCGGAAATCGCGTCCCGTGTTCACGAAACGGCGTCCGCCCGTCATTACCAGGCATGAGGCTCGTCCGACGCAACCGCGGGCGGCCCGCGCGCATCACTCGCGAGTGAACTCGGGCAGGAGGCCGCCGTCGAGTATGTGGCGCCGGCGTGTTCCGCGTGCTGCGCCTGATGGCCTCGGGCCTCGTCCGCGCCCTCGACTGGGGTCGGCGGACGACCCGCAGCGGTGCGATTACGCCGCAGCGGTGGCGGTGAGCGCGCGAGTGGGCACCCACGGGCCGCCCCACCACATCCGCCACCCCACGCCGCGTAGCGTGACAGCCGTCGCGCCGTCGGCCACCAGGACGGCGCGGTATTCGCGCGTCCTGCCGATATCGACGATGACCAGTTTGCCGCCGGGGCGCAGCACCCGGCACGCCTCCCGCACCGCCTTCGCACGGCCCTCGGCGGTCCTGATGGTGTGAATCGCCAAGCTGGAGACGACGACGTCGAACGCGCCGTCCGGAAACGGCATGCGGGTCATGTCGCCGGTGCGCAGCTCGACCCGGTGTGCGACGTTCTCGGCGAGAGCGTTCTGCCCGGCGGTGGCCGGGGTGTTGCCGCAGTGGTCGGCCGAGCACCACAGATCCAGGCCCACCGCGCGCCCGGCAGGCAGGCGGCGCGCGGCCGCGAGCAGCACCGCGCCGCGGCCGCACCCCATGTCGAGTAGTCGTTCGTCGCCGCGCAGGGCGAGGTCGTCGAGCAGACCGGCCCATACCCGGAACTTGCCCCGGCGGGTCGTGTGCAGGAACAACCCGAACTGCGCGGCCAGCACCACACCGATCAGCAGGAGCAGCAGACTCGGACGGACCTGCTGGAACAGTGCCACCACCAGAGCGGCGGCGAGATATCCGACCGCGAGAACTCCGAGCAACAGCAGCACCGACGGCGCGTCGATCCCGTACGACGCTCGCCACGGAGGGGCTATCATCGGCCGATTGTATCCAGCGCCAACGGCATTCGCGCCGGGTTCGCGCTCGTCAGCGCACCAGCGGAGCAAGAGTGCGCCCGGCGAGTTCGACAGCGCCCGGCTCGTGCCCGTTGAACACCATGTTGATGACGAGGCCGTCGACGCCCTGGTCGAGAACACGGGTCCGCAGCTGTTCGGCAACCTCGTCCGGCGTGCCGACGAACTGGCGGTCGGCCGGGCTCTGCGCGCGCTCGGAGTCCGACATCGCCGACAGATCGATTCCCATGCGGCCGAGGTAGTCCCGCTGCTGCTTGCGCACCAGATCACCGTCGGAGTCCATCATCACGAAGCACAGGTAGCTGGTCTCCAGGGTCTGCGGATCCCGGCCGACCTCGGCACAGCGCGCGTGCAGCGCTTCGATCTTGCGCGGCAGCTCGGAGGCGTTGCAGATGATGTTGAGGTGGTCGGCGAAGCGGGCGGCCAAGCCGAAGGTCTTCTTCTCGCCGCTGCCGCCGAGCAGGATGGGGAGGTCGTCGCGCACGCGCGGTTCGTTCATGGCGTTCTCCGCCTGGTACCACTCGCCGTGGAAGGTGGGGCGCTCACCGCGCAGCATCGGCTGAATGATCCCCAACGCCTCCTCGAGCCGCTGGAAGCGTTCGGTGAACGTGCCGAACTCGTATCCGTAGGAACGGTGCTCGAGCTCGAACCAGCCCGCGCCGATGCCCAGCACCGCGCGGCCGCCGCTGACCACGTCCAGCGTCGTGACGGTCTTGGCGAGCATGGCCGGGTTGCGGTAGGTGTTGCCGGTCACCAACGCCGACAACTGGATTCGTTCCGTTGCCGTGGCCAAGCCGCCGAGCGCGGTGTACGCCTCGAGCATCGGCTCGTCTGGCGTGCCGATGCCGGGCAGCTGATAGAAGTGGTCCATGACGAAGGCCGTGTCGAAACCGGCGGCTTCGGCCTCTCGGGCCTGCGCGACTACCGTGGGGAACAGCTCGCGCACCGACTTGCCGTAGCTGAAGTTGGGCATCTGATATCCGAGGCGAATTGTCACAGAATCCGACCTTACGCCGTATCGGGAAACGCACGAGACAACCGCGGTGACGAGTCAGCGATGGCTGGTGACCGGACCGCGCCGGTCGTACACGCGCCCGCGCAGGACGACGGCGTACGGCGTGGTGAGCGTGTCCGGGTGGATGCGGGGATCCTCCTGGTAGACGACGAAATCCGCCGGTGCGCCGGGTTCGATGCCGGGCCGTGCGAGCCAGTCGCGGGCGTTCCAGGAGGCCGCGCCGAGCGCGTCGTGCCGGGACAGGCCCGCGGCGGCCAGCGCGGCGATCTCGTCGGCGATTCGCCCGTGACGGATGGAGCCGCCCGCGTCGGTGCCCGCGAATATCGGCACGCCCGCCTCGTGCGCGGCGGCGACCGTGCCGCGCACCCGCCGGTGCAGATCGCGCAAGTGCGCGGCGTAGACGGGGAATTTGCCCGCGCTGTCGGCGATATCGGGGAAGGTGTCGATGTTGACCAGGGTGGGGACCAAGGCGGTGCCGTGCTCGACCATCATCTCGATGGTCTCGTCGGTGAGGCCGGTGCCGTGCTCCAGGCAGTCGATACCGGCATTGATCAAGCCGGGCAGCGCGTCCTCGCCGAACACGTGGGCGGTGACGCGGGCGCCGTTGACATGCGCGGCGTCGATGGCCTCCTTCAGGATCGCATCGCTCCACAGGGGGCGCAGGTCGCCCACGGAGCGGTCGATCCAGTCGCCGACGATCTTCACCCAGCCGTCGCCGAGGCGGGCCTGCTCGGCGACGATCTCCGGTAGGTCGCGCTCGTCGTCGAGCTCGATGCCCAGCTCGCGGATGTAGCGCTTCGGCCGGGCGATGTGGCGGCCCGCGCGGATGATGCGCGGCAGCTCCTCGTGGTCGTCGATGAAGCGGGTGTCGATCGGCGAGCCCGCGTCACGCAACAGCAGCGCACCGGCCGAGCGTTCGGTCTCGGCTTGCGCGACGGCTCCGGCGCGGTCCTCGTGACCGCCGCCGTAGCGAATACCGACGTGGCAGTGCGCGTCCACCAGACCCGGCACGATCCACCCTGTGCCGCACAGGGTTTCGGCTCCGGGCACGGGCTCGAAGGACACCAGGCCGTCGCGCACCCAGAGATCGCGCACCTCGTCTTCGGGGAGAACAACACCTCGCAGATGCACAGCAACCTCCTGGGCCTCGTAGCTGCCTCCAACCTACTGGCCGACGCCCAAGGCGGTCATCCGCGCACGAAGCGGCTACGGGACGGCTACGTCCTCCGATCGGACCGCTCCGCCGCGCCCGCTTGCGGGCGCGCCCGAACCAGGGAATGCAACGAGCAGCTCTGGCGTGCGGAACGGAGGTGCGCTGTCCTACTTCTTCGGGAACTTCAGCTTCGACAAATCGAAGCCGTCCAAGCCTGGCGGCAGCTGATCCAGGCCGGCGGGCATGTTCGACAGGTCGGGCATTCCGGCGGGCATTCCGGGCATACCGCCCATCCCCGGGAAACCTCCGCGTACCTTCGGCGGGGTCGGGCCGCGACCCTTCTTGCCCTTCTTGCCCTTCTTCGCGTTGCCGCGACGGGAGCCGGGCAGCCCCATCTGGCGGCCCATCATCGCCATCATCTTCTTGGCCTCGAAGAAGCGGTCCACGAGCTGGTTGACCTCGGAGACCTGGACGCCGGAACCGTTGGCGATGCGCAGGCGGCGAGAGGCGTTGATGATCTTCGGGTTCTCCCGTTCGGCCGGCGTCATGCCGCGGATGATCGCCTGCACCCGATCGAGCTGCTTGTCGTCGACCTGCGCGAGCACGTCCTTCATCTGACCGGCGCCGGGCAGCATGCCGAGCAGGTTGCCGATCGGGCCCATCTTGCGGATGGCCAGCATCTGGTCCAGGAAGTCCTCGAGCGTGAGTTCGCCGCTGCCGATCTTGCGTGCGGCCTCCTCGGCCTGCTTGGCGTCGTAGACCTGCTCGGCCTGCTCGATCAGGGTGAGTACGTCACCCATGCCGAGGATGCGGCTGGCCATGCGGTCCGGATGGAAGACGTCGAAGTCCTCGAGCTTCTCACCGGTCGAGGCGTACAGGATCGGGACGCCGGTGACCTCGCGGACACTCAGCGCCGCGCCGCCGCGGGCGTCGCCGTCGAGCTTGGTGAGCACCACGCCGGTGAAGCCGACGCCGTCGCGGAACGCCTCGGCGGTGTTGACCGCGTCCTGACCGATCATCGCGTCGAGCACGAACAGGGTCTCGTCCGGTTGCACGGCGTCGCGGATGCCCGCGGCCTGCCGCATGAGCTCCTCATCGATACCGAGGCGGCCCGCGGTGTCGACGATGACCACGTCGTACTGCTTCTGCCGCGCCTCCTCGACACCACCGCGCGCCACGTTCACCGGATCGGCGGCCGAGATGCCCAGCGGATTCTCGCCACTGCCGACGGACGTGCCGGGGTGCGGAGCGTAGACGGGCACGCCCGCGCGCTCACCGACGACTTGCAGCTGGGTGACGGCGCCGGGACGCTGCAGGTCGCACGCCACCAGCAGCGGCTGATGGCCCTGCGATTTCAGCAATCGCGCCAGCTTGCCCGCGAGCGTGGTCTTACCGGAACCCTGCAGACCGGCCAGCATGACCACCGTCGGCGGGTTCTTGGCCAGGTTCAGCCGCCTGGTCTCGCCACCGAGGATGCCGACGAGCTCCTCGTTGACGATCTTCACGACCTGCTGGGCCGGGTTCAGCGCCGCGGAGACCTCCGCGCCCTTGGCGCGCTCCTTGATCCGCCCGATGAAACCGCGGACCACGGGCAGCGCGACGTCGGCCTCGAGCAGTGCGAGGCGGATCTCGCGGCAGGTGGCGTCGATGTCGGCCGGTGACAGACGCCCCTTACCGCGCAGATCCTTGAGGGCACCGGTAAGCCGGTCGGACAGGGATTCGAACACCGATCGCGCTCCTGATCTCGGGGGACGTCACATTCTCTCCCAGGGTAATGGGCTCACCCGCGTGTTCGCGCAGGCGGTGCGTCCTTCCGTGCGCCAGGGGCTTGCTAGTCGAGCACACGACGGCGCGGTTTGACCGATTTGCGGTAGTCGCGGTTCTCCGCGGCCACCATGAAGACCGCCTCGTTGGCGGTCAGGCCCAGCTCGTGGGCCAGGTCGTCGAGCACGGCCCATTCCGCCGTGCTGGGGATGAGGGAGGTGGCGACCGTCGAGGCGATCGTCATCGCGGTCACCGCCTGTTGCCCGGTCAAGGTGCGACCCGGAAGCCAGGAGACCACCCACCGGTCTCCGCCGACGCAGCGCGCCATGTGCGTGGTCTCGTCACTCGTCATCGTGGACGCCGAAACGACTTCAATTGCCACCGACCTGCTCCCCTCGTGCTCGCGATAGCCCGGACGCACTAGATCGTAGGGGTCGGTCACCGGAGCGGAGCTCAGATGTAGCAAATATCCCGCAACAGATTGGTCACTGGGTAGAAGTACAGCTGGTCGCCGCTTTCCTATTTCTCCGCACCCTCGACAGGCGGCTTCGGCGCAGTTCTGGGAACCACCGCGAGAATCGCTTTCTCGATCGCTTCCCGGCGCGCCGGACCGTCCTCGGCTCCCAGCTCGAGGCAGAAGCTGTCGACCACAGCGGACCCCATCGTGACCACCTTGGCCCATCGGACGTCGGCTCCGCAGACGGCGAGTTCGGCGGCCAAGCGGCTGAGCAGGCCGATCCGGTCCTCCGCGCGCAGTTCCAGGATCGCTTGGCCGGGCACCGCGGTGTCCGCCCAGATGACCCGGGGCTGGGCCTGGGCGTACCGGCTCCGGCCGACGGTGCTCGCCTCACGCTCGCGTTTGGCCAGCGCCGCGGGCACGTCCAGTTCGCCTGCCGTGGCACGGATCAACTCCTGGCGGAGCAGCCCCGGGTCCGGTGGGTCGCCGAATCTCGGGGCGACGACGAACGTGTCCACGGCCGAAGCGCCTTCCACGCCGAGCGCGGCCGACAGCACCCGCAGCGAATGCAGCGCCAGCACGCCGGCGGCGTCGGAGAGCAGCCCGGGGCTGTCGGGCGCGATGACGGTCACCGTGTACGTGTGCTTGCTCTCCCCCGGCTTCAGGTCGACGTGCACCCCGCCCGCCCTGGCCTTCTCGACCAGTTCCGGTGCGATCGGCTCGGGCGTCGGCAGCTGGTCGCCCGCCATCACCATCCGGCAGCGCCGAACCAGCTCGCCGATCAGCGAGGCCTTCCAGTCCCCCCAGACACCCGGCCCGGTGGCCAGTGAGTCGGCCTCGGCCAGGGTGTGCAGCAGTTCCAGCAGCTGCGGATCGCCGTCGAGCGCGTCGACGACGGAGCGCACCGTCTCCGGATCGGACAGGTCGCGCCGGGTGGCGGTTTCCGGCAACAGCAGGTGATGCCGGACGATCGCGCTGAGCGTGCGCACGTCCGACGGCCACAGACCGAGCCTGCGGCCGATGTGGGTGGCGAGTTCCGCGCCCACCAGGCTGTGATCGCCCGCGCGGCCCTTGCCGATGTCGTGCAGCAGCGCGCCGAGGGCGAGCAGGTCCGGACGGGCCACCCGGGTGCTGAGCGCGCCCGCGTAGGCCACCGTCTCCATGAGATGACGATCGACGGTCCAGGTGTGCAGCGCGTCGCGCGGGGGCAGGTCACGGACCGCGCCCCATTCCGGGAGCAATCTGCCCCACAGGCCGGTCCGGTCCAGCGCCTCGATCGCATCGATGGTGCCGCGGCCCGCGCCCAACAGGACCAGCAGGTCGTTGAGGGCGTCCTTGGGCCACGGCTCGCGTAGCTCGGGCGCGTCCTCCGAGAGCCGGTTCAAGGTGGTGGCGGACATCGGCAGGCCGGTCTGCGCCGACGCCGCCGCGACGCGCAGGATCAGGCCGGGGTCGCGCTGGGGGCGCGCGTCCCTGGCCAGCACCACCTCACCGGCATGCTCGACGACTCCTTCGTCCAGCGGCCTGCGCACCGGCATCCGGCGCAGGCGCGCCAATCCCCTTCGGGGCAGCGCGTTGGCCGCGGTGCGCAGCCCGACGTCCACGGAGTAGCTGACCGTCCGGGCCGAGTCGCTCAGGGTTCGGGCCAGATCGAACCGATCGCCGATGCGCAGGGCCGCGCCGATCTCGTCGGCGTCCTGCGCCCGCAGCTGATCACGGGAACGGCCCGCCACGCGATGCAGTTCGGTACGCACGTCCAGCAGACGCCGGTGCGCCTGCTTCAATCCGCCGCCCGGCACGTCCGGCCCCAGTCCGGGCATGGCGTCGGTCAGCTGGGCGATGGCCAGCGCGTCGAGCAGCTGGATGTCGCGCAGGCCGCCGCGCCCATTCTTCAGATCGGGCTCGGCGCGGTGGGCGATCTCACCGCTGCGCTCCCATCGGGCCTGCGCCTGGGCGATGAGATCATCGAAACGGGACCGGATACCGGTACGCCATTCCCGGCGCACCCCGCCGATCAGCAGATTGCTCAGTTCCTGGTCGCCGACGATGTGCCTGGCCTCGAGCATGCCGAGGGCGGCGATGAGATCGTCGGCGGCCACCCGCAACGCCTGCGGCACGGTCCGCACACTGTGGTCGAGTTTGATATGCGCGTCCCACAGCGGGTACCAGAGCTGGTCGGCGACCTCGGCCACCCGGGCGGGATCCACGTCGTCGTGCAGCAGCACCAGATCCAGATCGGAGAACGGCAGCATCTCGCCGCGGCCGAGACCGCCGACGGCCACCACGGCCAAGCCGCTGTCGGGCCCTATGCCCAGTTCGGCGCCTTTACTGGTGAGCCAGAGTTCGTAGAGGTCGACCAAGGCCTGGCGCAGCGACTCGGCATCCAGCCGGGGATTGCGGGGCAGGCCGCCGTCGAGCAGTTGTCTTCGCGCGCGGACCAGGTCGGCCGCCCCGTTGGACACCCTGCCGTTGCCTTCTTCGGCGCCCTTCGGACCACCGTCGTGTTCGTGCCGACTTCCCACAACCCACCGCCCATCTCATGCGCGCGGCCCCGCCCCGACCGGGAGCTCCGGCGGGAGCGGGGCCGCCGCTCGACTCGATATTCCGCTACAGCGCGTCGGTGCCGCGTTCGCCGGTCCGCACCCGGATGATCGACTCCACCGGAGTCACCCAGACCTTGCCGTCGCCGATCTTGCCGGTGCGGGAAGCCTCCACGATCACCTCCACGACCTTGTCGACGGACGCGTCGTCCACGACGACCTCGACGCGGACCTTCGGCACGAAATCGACGGAGTACTCGGCGCCGCGGTACACCTCGGTGTGCCCCTTCTGCCTGCCGTACCCTTGGACCTCGCTGACGGTCATGCCCAACACACCCGCCTGCTCGAGCCCGGACTTCACGTCCTCGAGCGTGAACGGTTTGACGATTGCGGTGATCAGTTTCATGTTCGTCATGCCTCCTTGACGGCCGAACGTGCCGTGCTACCCAGAGCGGCGAAGTCGTAGGCGGTTTCCGCGTGCTCGGATTCGTCCAAGCCCACCGACTCTGCTTCCTCGCTCACGCGCAGCCCAATGGTGAACTTCACGATATAGGCAATGATCAGCGTCGCGATGAAGGAGAAGACAAGTACCACACCGGCACCCACCGCTTGCCGCCACAGCTGGTCGAATCCGCCGCCGTAGAACAGGCCGGTCTTGGCCGCACCCGCCTCGGGCGCGGCGACGAAACCGACCAGCAGGGTGCCGACGATGCCGCCGACGAGGTGCACGCCGACCACGTCGAGCGAGTCGTCGAAACCGAACTTGAACTTCAGGCCGACCGCCAGTGCGCACAGCGCGCCCGCGACCGCGCCGACGACCAGCGCGCCGAGCACGTTCACCGAGGAACACGCCGGGGTGATGGCGACCAGACCGGCCACGATGCCCGACGCCGCGCCCAGCGAAGTGGGCTTGCCGTCACGGATCTTCTCCACCAGCAGCCAGGCCAGCACGGCGGCGCAGGTCGCGATGGCGGTGATGATGAAGGTCGAACCGGCGAGGCCACCGGAGGTCACCGCGGAACCGGCGTTGAAGCCGAACCAGCCGAACCACAGCAGACCGGCGCCGAGCATGACGAACGGCAGGTTGTGCGGGCGGAACGGCGTGCCCGGCCAGCCCTTGCGCTTGCCGAGCACCAGCACAAGGGCCAGACCGGCGGCGCCCGCGTTGATGTGCACCGCCGTGCCACCGGCGAAGTCGACGGCGAGCAGTTTGTTGGCGATCCAGCCGCCCTCGTGCACGATGTTGCCGTCGGCGTCCTTCACGTCGAAGTCGAACACCCAGTGCGCGACCGGGAAGTAGACCACCGTGGCCCAGATGCCCGCGAACAGCAGCCACGCGCCGAACTTCATGCGGTCGGCGACCGCGCCCGAGATGAGGGCGACCGTGAGGATGGCGAACATCAGCTGGAAGGCGACGAAGACGGTCGCCGGAATCGTGCCTGCGAGCGGGATGTTCACCGCTTCGGTGGTGATGGCGCCCGCCGCGTCCTTGGCCTCGGCGACGGAGTTACCACCGATCAAGCCCTTCAGCCCGAAGAACTGCGTTGGGTCACCGATCACACCGAAGATGTTGTCGCCGAAAGCCATCGAGTATCCGTACAGCGACCACAGCACGCCGACCACGCCCATGGCGCTGACGCTCATCATGATCATGTTGAGCACGTTCTTCGAGCGGACCATGCCACCGTAGAAGAAAGCCAGGCCCGGGGTCATCAGCAACACCAGCGCCGAACTCACCAGCATCCAGGCGGTGTCACCGGTATCCGGTGCACCGGTAAGTGGAAAAGCCACCTTAATGTCCTCCTCATCTCGGGCCCAGCCGATTCCGGCAAATGGACCTGAACAGAAGGGTCCTCACTCGGTGTTTCATCCGTAGAGCTGTCGTGTTTCACCTACGTGAACGGATGACGCAGCTGTGTTGCCACTACGTTTCGTCACCTACACCGAGGGTTCTCCGACGCTGTGAGTACAGCGTCCGCCGAATCGGACATTCGTTACGGCGGAAGAGGCGTCGGCAAACATTCGGGGTGTGATGGACCTCGCACCCGGGCGGCCAGCGAGTGCTCGTCCTCCGGGTGCGCGCCACTGCCCGAAACAGCGCGGGCGCGAGCCTTTTCGAGGGGCTCGGCGAGCGGGAGGCTCAGCCCAGCAGCGCGTCCACGAACGCGGCAGGCTCGAACGGGGCCAGATCGTCGGCGCCCTCACCGAGCCCGACCAGCTTCACCGGAACACCCAGTTCGTGCTGGACCTGGAAGACGATGCCGCCCTTGGCGGTCCCGTCCAGCTTGGTCAGCACGACGCCTGTGATGTCGACCACTTCGGCGAACACTCTGGCCTGGGTCAGTCCGTTCTGCCCGACGGTCGCGTCCAGCACCAGCAGGACCTCGTCGACGGCGGCCTTCTTCTCCACGACGCGCTTGACCTTGCCCAGCTCGTCCATCAGACCCGTCTTGGTGTGCAGCCGGCCCGCCGTGTCGATGAGCACCACGTCGACGCCGCGCTCGACACCCGCGGCCACCGCGTCGAACGCGACCGCGGCCGGGTCGGCGCCCTCGCGGCCGCGGACGGTGTCGGCGCCGACCCGCTCGCCCCAGGTCTGCAGCTGATCGGCGGCCGCGGCGCGGAAGGTGTCGGCCGCGCCCAGCAGCACGCGGCGGCCGTCGGCGACGAGCACGCGCGCGAGCTTGCCGGTGGTGGTCGTCTTGCCGGTGCCGTTCACGCCGACCACCAGCAGGATCGACGGGTGATCCGGATGCGGCAGCGCGCGCACCGAACGGTCCAGTTCCGGTCGCAACTGCTCGATCAGCACGTCGCGCAGGACGGCGCGCGCCTCATCGGTGCTGCGCACGCTGCGCGCCGCCATCTCGGCGCGCAGCCGGGAGACGACGGCCGTGGTGCTCGCGGTGCCGAGGTCGGCCAGAACGAGGGTGTCCTCGACCTCTTCCCACGAGTCGTCATCGAGGTCGCCGCCGCCGAGCAGGCCGAGCAGGCTCTTGCCGACAGCGTTCTGCGACCGGGACAAACGCCCCCGCAGGCGGACCAGGCGACCGGCGGGGGGCTCGATCTCCTCCAGCGCGGCGGGAGCCTCGACGCCCGCGGGCGTGTCGGGAGCGACCACGTCGGGAGCGGCGCCGACCGCGTCGGTAGCAGCGGTTTCGGCGGTGGCGGGCTCGGCGTCGGCCGTGGCCGGTGCGGTGTCGGCTACCGAGCTCTCCGGCGACTGGGCCTCATCGGCCGTCGGCGGCACTGTCTCGGCCGTCGACGCGTCCGCCCCGGGTGCGGTGGCGGGTTCGGCGCCACCCGACGCGGCGGGCGTCTCGGCGACGTCGGCCTCCGGCAACGGGACGTTGGTGATACCGCGCTTGGGCGCGTCGCGCGGGATCGCGGCGTCGTCGCCGACGTGCGGCTGTCCTTCGGTATCGGTGCGCTCGACCGGTTGTGGTTCGGTCGCCGTCCCGCCCCGGCTGAAGTTGAATCCGCCGGAGGCGGTGTACCCACCGGAACGGTCGGTCACCTCCTTGTCCGGCGTGGGCGGAGTCAGCGACACGCGGCCGCGCTTGTACCGGACGAAACCGGCGACGAGCACGACGAGCAGCAGCGCGGCGACCGCGGCGATCAGGATCCAGACTTCGGGACTCACGCGGACCATCCTTGCAGACCGACCGTCACGTGTTCGGCCCCGAGCCGCACCCGGCGCGCGAGTCGCGCCACCGCGCCGACGCCGCGAACTCGGTGAACACCGCTGGTACCGGGCCTCGGACCCGCCCGCGCGGGCACCGACACAGCCCTCCAGATTTCTTGTCCTGCGGAACTTCTCGCGAAGGGACAATAGGATCGGCGACGTGACCGATCGAAACGTGCTTGGGGGGCCGCTGGAAGAGTGCGGCACCGATCCTCTCACCGGCTTCTACCGGGACGGCTGCTGCAGTACCGGGCCGGAGGATTTGGGCAGCCACACCGTGTGCACCGTCGTCACGGCAGAGTTCCTGGAGCATCAAACCTCCATCGGCAACGACCTGAGCACGCCGCGACCGGAGAACAACTTCCCCGGCCTGCAGCCGGGCGACCGGTGGTGCGTGGTGGCCGTACGGTGGCTGCACGCACACGAGGACGGCGTCGCCGCGCCCGTTGTGCTGGCGGCCACGCACGAGAACGCCCTGGAAGTGATCTCGATGGACATCCTGCGCAAGTACGCCGTCGACGTGCCCGACGACGTCAGCGACCTGCTGTGAGCAACCCGTAAACCCCCTCTTCGGCCCGCGGCGGGCGCCGCGAAACCACCTGCTCGCGCCGATCGCGGACCGGGTCCCGATCGGTCCGTGGCGCATCAGAGCACCGGATGACACAAATGCGCCATCCGGCTAGCGAGCCGACGCGACACGCCGACGATGAGCCTTCTGACGACAGGCCGCGGAGCAGTACCTGGCCCGCCGACCCGTCCCGGCCCGGGGCACCTCCCCGTGACACATCGGACAGCGCCCACTTCCAGTTTCGTTACGGTCCAATGATTCGTTACGGTTCTCGGGCCGAACCTCCGGTTTCGTCACTCCCGGCTGATCCGGCCGAGCGCGCAGCGCGTCGAGCACGATCGCCGCGGTGCGGTCCACACTCCCCCGCGTCTTGCGGAGCTGTTGGATAGCGACGCATCCGGTGAAGATCGCCAGCACGTCGTCGAGCTCGATGTCGGCTCGGACCGCACCCGCCTGCTTGGCCGCGGCGAGCAGGGCTTCCAGCGAACGGTGGAAACGCACGCCCGCGCTGTGCAGGAGTGCGCGCGGCCAGCCGTCGTCGGACTGGACCATGTCACAAAGCGCCTGGTTACCAGGCGTCGTGGCGATCACCGCGGTGCAGAAATCGAAGAAGGCCGCACCCGGGTCCGGTGCGCCGATATGCTCGGCGGCCAGTTTCGCCAACCGATCGATGCGTTGCTGCATAACGGCTTCGAGCAGGTCGGCCTTCGTCGGGAAGTGCCGGTAGACGGTGCCCGCGCCGACGCCCGCCCGGCGGGCCACCTCCGCGAGCGAGACCGAGGCGCCCTGCTCGGCGAAGGCGCGCTGCGCGGCTGCCAGCACGAGCGCGCGATTGCGCCGGGCATCAGCTCGCGATGTCCCGCCCGGGGCGAGAGATGTGGTCATTTCGTTACGCCTCTCCGAAAAGGGACCTGGTCGATCGGGTCGAGCCACCCGTATCGTCCGAATCCGGGTCACACGACCCGATTCTATCGAGCAGAGAAGGCGGAGCATGTCCCCTCAGCACAACCTGATCCTGGTCACCGGAGCCACCGGCAAGCAGGGCGGCGTGACCGCCCGCAGGCTGTTGGCGGACGGCACGGCGGTGCGCGCGCTGGTCCGCGACGCGCATGCGCCCGCCGCACAGCAGTTGGCCGCGGCGGGCGCCGAACTCGTCGTCGGCGACTTCGACTCGCCCGAGACGTTCCCCGCGGCGCTGGACGGTGCCACCGGATTGTTCCTGGTGCCGCCCGCCGCGTATAGCCCGCAGGGCTGGGATGTCGAAGTGGAAGCCGCGCGCGGAGAGTCGCTGGTCGCCGCGGCGCGCAACGCCGGTGTCCGGCAGATCGTGTTCACCGGCATCGCCTCGATGAACGACGACGTCTCCTGGGGCGCCAGCGGCAAGAAGCGCATCGAAGACGCCGTCATCGCCAGCGGCGCCCGCTACACCCTGCTGCGCCCGGTGCGCTTCATGGAGAACTACCTGCTGCGCACGTCACCGGTCGACGGCATCCACGATGGCGTCCACCGGCATCTCTTCCCGGCCGAAGGACCGATGAAGGTGATCGCCCTGGCCGATATCGGCGACATCGCCGGTCTCGTCTTCGCCGATCCGGACCGATTTCACGGTCGCGTCCTCGAACTCGCGGGCGACGCGCTCACCCCGCCCGCGGCCGCCGCGGCGATCAGCGCGGCCACCGGCCATCCGGTCCGCTATCAGGAGATCGGCGAAGCAGACGCGGACGCGCTGGGCGTGGCGATCGGCAACACCTGGCGACTGCTGCGCCGGACCGGCGGCTGGCGGGCCGACGTCGAGGAGATCCGCCAGATCCATCCCGGCTTGCGGACTTTCGACACCTGGCTGGCCGAAACCGGTGCGGCGCAGATCAAAGCCGTACTGGAAAGCGAAAAGGCTGGTGTCGCGGAGTGATTCGATCCGGAGCACCCGCGCCGGGCTGATCCGTACGCGTCGGGGGGAAGCAATAGCGCGGTGACGGATGAAGAGCGACGCATTCGCGCTGCTCGTGGAGGTATCGCGGCTGCCGGGCGTACCGTCGACATGGTGGTACGCCTGCGCAGGAGATCCGGTCGTTCTCGACGCGATCCGGTGGGCGCGGAAGTGGAGCCGCTCAGCCCACCGCGCCGACCGGGGCCAGATTCTCCCCGCGCAGCCGCTGGGAGATCACCTGGGTGATGCCGTCACCGCGCATGCTGACGCCGTAGAGCGCGTCGGCGATCTCCATCGTCGGCTTCTGGTGGGTGATGACGATCAGCTGGCTCTTCTCCCGCAGCTGTTCGAACAAGCCGATCAGGCGGCGCAGATTGGTGTCGTCCAGCGCGGCTTCCACCTCGTCCATCACGTAGAACGGCGAGGGCCTGGCGCGGAAGATGGCCACCAGCAACGCCACCGCGGTCAGCGACTTCTCCCCGCCGGACAGCAGCGACAACCGCTTGACCTTCTTGCCCGGCGGACGGGCCTCCACCTCGATGCCGGTGGTGAGCATGTCCGAGGGATCGGTGAGCAGCAACCTGCCCTCGCCGCCGGGGAACAGTTTCGCGAATACCTGGACGAACTCGCGCTCGACGTCGGCGTAGGCCTCGGTGAACACCTCCAGGATGCGGGCGTCGACCTCGGCGACGACGTCGAGGAGATCCTTGCGCGCGCTCTTGACGTCCTCGAGCTGGGTGGCCAGGAAGTTGTAGCGTTCCTCCAGCGCCGCGAACTCCTCCAGCGCGAGGGGATTCACCTTGCCCAAAGTGGCCAGGTCCTTCTCCGCCCGCTTGGCGCGACGCTCCTGGGTCTGCCGGTCGTAGGGCATCGGGGCCGGCGCGCTGACCTGCTCGCCACGTTCCCTGGCCTGCTCGTACTCCTGTAGTTCCAGCGCCGAGGGCGGCAACGGCACATCCGGGCCGTACTCGGCGATCAGATCGTTCAGCGCGATGCCGAACTGCTCGGCGATGGTCGCCTCCAGTTGCTCGATGCGCAGCGCGGCCTGCGCCTTGGCCACCTCGTCCCGGTGCACCGCGTCGGTGAGCTGGGACAGCTGCGCGGTGAGAGCCCGCACCCGCTCCTTGATCTGCTCGACTTGCGCGGCGCACTCCGTGCGCCTGCGCACCAGCTCGTCGCGGCGAGCGCCCGCCTCGGCGACCACCTGCTCGAGCTCTGCGGCGATCTTCGCACCGGACTCCGCGACGGCGGCGGCCAGCTCGGCGGCCTGCTTACGCGCGGCCTGGGCGCGTTCGGCGCGGGCGCGGGTCTCCCGCTCGGCACGTGCGGCGCGCCGCAGCGAATCCGCTTTGCCCCGAACCGATTCCGCTCGTTCCTCGGCGGTGCGCACGGCCAGCCGGGCCTCGACCTCCATCGCGCGCGCCTCGGCCAGCGCGGCCGCTGCCTCTTCCCGTGCGCGACCGGCGGATTCGGTGCCGGCCGCGCCCGCGCCGTCGGCGTCGACCTCGGACTGTTCGAGTTCCGCGTGCCGCAGGCGATCCTCCAGTTCGGCCAGCGACGCGAGCGCCTCCTCGCGGCCGGCCTCGGCCTCGTCGCGCTGGCGCAGCAGCCGCTCGCTTTCGGTCTGCGCGGTGCGGGCGGTCTGGCCGAGACGGCCCAGCCGCTCGTAGATCGCCACCAGCGCCTGGTCGGATTCGTGCAGGGCGAGCAGCGCCTGGTCGACGGCGTCCTTGCGGTCGGCCTGCTCCTCGAGCGCGCCGGACAGCGCGGCCTCGAGTTCCTCGGCGCGCCGCTGCGCCGCCACCAACTCGGCCTCGGCGGCATCGATGTCGGCCTGGATCTCCAATTGGCTGGGCGCGCGATCCGAACCGCCCAGCAGCCAGCCGTTTCCGGCGAGGTCACCGTCGCGAGTCACCACGCGCAGGTCGGGTCGCGCCGCGACCAGCGCGCGGGCGGCGGGCAGGTCGTCGGCCACGGCGATGCCCGCGGTCAGCGCCGCGATCGCTCCCTGCACGGTGCCGGGGCACTCCACCACGTCGATCAGCCAGCGGACGCCGTCGGGCAACGCGCCCGGCTGTGCCCGATCGGCGCTCTCGGCGCCGAAGACGACGGCGGCGCGGCCGCCGTCGGCCTCCTTGAGCGCCTGGATCGCGGCGTGCGCGGACTCGCCGGTGTCGGCGGCGACGGCGTCGGCCAGTGGGCCGAGCGCGGCGGCCACCGCCGCCTCATAGCCACCGTGCACGCGGAGCAGGGCCGAGAGCGGACCGAGCAACCCCTGCTCGCGATGCTCCACCAGCCAGGCCACACCGTCCCGGCGTGCCAGGTTCATCCCGAGCGCCTCGATACGCGCGCCCAGCGACGCGACCCGCTTGCTCGCGTCACGGTCCTGTTCGCGCAATTCGGTGACACGCTGATCGGCGAGTTCCAGTGCCTGCACCGCGTGCTCGTGCTGGGCGTCCAAGCCCTCCTCCCCCGCATCGAGTTCCGCGAGTTCGGCCTGCACCGTGTCGAATTCCGCCTGGGCGGTCTCGCCGCGGTGGCGGGCGTCGGCGATGGCGACCGAGAGTCGTGCGATCTCGGTGTCCATCGATTGCGCCCTGGCCCGCAAGGTGTCCACCTTGCCGGACAGCCGGGCCACACCCTCGCGCCGGTCGGCGATCGCCCGCACGGCCGCCAGATGCGCCTGTTCGGCGGCCTTGGCGGCGTGCTCGCGTTCGGCGAGCTGATCCCGTGCCGCTTCCAAGACCTCGGCGGCCATCTCGACCGCCTCGCGCAGTTCGGCTTCCTCGGCTTCGACGCGGTCGGCCTCGGCCTCCAACTGCTCGGGGTCGCGGCCGGTGCCGACCGGAGCCGCGGCGTCCAGGTGCCGCGCCCGGTCACCCGCGATGCGGATCGTCGCGTTGACGCGCTCGGCCAGCGCGGAGAGCTGGAACCAGATCTGGGCGGCGGCCTCGGCGCTCGGCGTCAGCCGGGACAGCTGGAATTCCTGCTGCGCCAGCGCCGCGTTGGCCGCGTCCAGCTCGGATTGCACCGTGATCTGCTGCTCGCGCGCGTAAGCCTCTTTGCTCTGCTGACCGGCCAGCTCCTCGCGGCGCGTGACCAGGTCGTCGGCGGCCAGGCGCAGCCGGGCGTCGCGCAGGTCGGCCTGCACCGTCTGCGCCCTGCGCGCCACCTCGGCCTGCCTGCCCAGCGGTTTGAGCTGCCTGCGCAGTTCGGTGGTGAGGTCGGTCAGACGAGCCAGGTTGGCTTGCATGGCCTCGAGCTTGCGTACCGCCTTTTCCTTGCGTTTGCGGTGCTTGAGCACACCGGCGGCCTCTTCGACGAAGGCGCGGCGGTCCTCCGGGCGCGACTCCAGGATGGCCGAGAGCTGACCCTGCCCCACGATGACGTGCATCTCGCGTCCGATGCCGGAGTCGCTGAGCAGTTCCTGCACGTCCATCAGGCGGCAGGAGTTGCCGTTGATCTCGTATTCGCCCGCGCCGTCGCGGAACATGCGCCGGGTGATGGACACCTCGGCGTAGTCGATCGGCAGGGCGCCGTCGGAATTGTCGATGGTGAGCGTGACCTCGGCGCGGCCGAGCGGTGCGCGCCCGGCGGTGCCCGCGAAGATCACATCCTGCATCTTGCCGCCTCGCAGCGCCTTCGCACCCTGCTCGCCCATGACCCAGGTGAGCGCGTCGACGACGTTCGATTTGCCCGATCCGTTCGGACCGACAACGCACGTGATGCCCGGCTCCAACCGCAGCGTCGTCGCGGACGCGAAGGATTTGAACCCCTTCAACGTCAGGCTCTTCAGGTGCAAGTTCGACGGCCTTTCCGTGTTCTGCCCGGTCGGCGTTCCGCGTGGTAGAGGCAGCGTATCCGGCGACCAGTCATGGTATCGGTCGCGTGCCGGGAGCTGCGGGGGCCCGGCGGCGCACGCGACCGAGTAGCGGTGCGGCGATATCGGTAGGTTATCGAGTCGCCTCCCGTTGGGGCGCATCAATGTGCCCGAGGTTTGCGGGACGCCCCCCGCGCTACCCGTCACGCCCGGTCGATGGACGCGGCGCGAGCAGGGCGGCTCCTCCGGTCCGCGCGCCGCGACCGGCGAAACGCGCGTCGGACCGACCAGAGGTCTCCACCGACCTCGGTCTCCGCCGATTCAGGCGGTCTCGAACTGGCACTGACGCCGCGCCCTCCGGCCACATACGATCCCTCTGATTCGCCAGCGGAACGTTCGGGAGCGCACCACGATGTCTGCCCCCTCACCAGGGACAAGCACCCGGTTCCGCCTTGCCCGGATCACGGGCCTGGTACTCGGCAGCCTGGTGTTCCTGCACGCCTGTGAGCGCAGCAAGAGCGCACTGCTCAGCGATGTGCGGGTGGAGGTGGCGATCGCGGCCACGCTCGGCGCCGCCGCGTTGGCCGCGGCGTGGTTCGAGATCAAGCTGCGGGCGCAGGAGCAGGACGACGACCCGCCGTGGGAGGAGCACGAGCCGGACCAAACCCCCAGGCGTGGGAATTTTCCCGGTCGATCCGGACGGTCCGCGGACCGGGCCCACGGCCACGGCGAGCCGGCCGGGCGCACCCGCCCCGCCGGCCGACCGGAGCCCGTGGCGCACCACGAGGACGACGACCAGCCCGAACTCACGCGATCCGCCGGGCCCGCCGACATCGTCGCCGGGATTGCGCGGACATTGCGGATCGCCCGCCCCGGCACCGAGGACGAACGGCCGCTGCCGCCCGCATTGAGCGCGGTGACCAAGTGGATGCGCCGTATCGACCGCGACGACGACACCGAGCCCGACGAAATCGACGACCACGACGAGATCGAGCAGATCACTCGCACCGAGACCGGGGAACTCGTCGTGGAGTCCAGCGGGCGAACGGTGCGAGCCAAGATCTCGCGCTCCGGCGACCTCGTCTTGCACGGCCGGTCGCACGCCGGACGGTCGGAATGGAAATGGACATTCCAGCCCGACGCCTTCCAGGCCATCCGCGCCGCGCTCGGCGAGGGACCCGGCGACCTTCTCGATCTGCTCGAGGACACCATTCCGTGGCTGGACGCCGACGCGCGCCAGGACCCCGGCGCATGGCTGCGCGCCCACGACATTCCCGCGACCTACCGGGAGAAAGGCGTCAGCGCCACGCAGGTCACCCGCGAACTTCCGGTCCTCCGGCCCGGGCGTCCGCCGCAACGGCCCCGGGCGGGAATGCCTCGCCGGTCGTCGCCGAACGACTCATTCGGGACCGCACGCGGGTCCGCCGAAGAGGACGATCACGCTCGGTACCCGGCCCGCCGCACACGTCCGCCGACCGACACCCGATCTCTCGAAAGCCCGCCGATACGCCGCGATGGCCGCTCTACACACCGGAGAGCCGCTGATCCACGGCAGTCATCCCCGGACGCGGATGCCGATCGGTGGCATCGCGGCCACGCGGCCGAGCCCGCCACACAGCGAAATCGCTGGTCCGACGACTACGATTCCCCCGCCCGCTCGCGCCCGGCACGCCGCCACCGCGACGAGCCCGAACCGGCTCGGCCCAGCGATCGGTTCCCGCCGACCGATGCGAATGATCCCGACCTGCCCGTGCGTCCCGCGCCCGGCCGTCCCGAACTACCGAGACGCCGACGCCGCGAACTCGCCGACGACGACCAGCACGACGCACACCGCACCGCCCGGCAGCCGGATCGCTACCCGGGCGACGCCGAGGGCCGCCGAACCCCAACGAATCGGCGAGCGCCCACGGATTTCGAGCCCGGACCCGCGCGACCGGATCGGGTCGATCCCGGATACCGCAACCGGTCGACACCGCCGGAACCGGCCTACGACCCACCCCCGCCGAGTCGCCGCCATCGCGGCGAACCACGGCCACGGCCCGATACCCGCGCCAACTCGCAGGAGCGCACTTCGCGGCACGGACGGTAGAACACGAATACGGCGCTGCCACCCGGTGATCCGGATGGCAGCGCCGCGAAGACGAACCTCAGCTCGCGCGTTGCCCGAAGCGGCCGTTCTCGAAGCCTGCCACCATACGGAACGCGAGGACGGCGCCCCAAGGACCGATCACCCACATCGGCCAGAAGTAGGTGAAAGCGCCGACTCCCAGCGAGATCGCGCCCCAGATGACGAGCACGAGCACGCTCACGGCGAGCCAGGTGCCGCCCTCGATGCGCTGCCAGATCGGGATACGCGGGGGCGCGGACGCCGGTGCGGCGGCATCCTTGCCGAGCTCGGGCAGATCGGACAGCACCGAGCGCAGATCGTCACGGTCGGTAGTGGCGTACACCTGCGCGACGCGCTGGTCGTACTCGGGCAGATCGATGCGGCCGTCCGCCATGTGCCTGCCGAGCAGGCGTACCACGGCGTCGCGTTCGGCGTTCGAGGCGCGGATGCCGGTGGAGATGTCCATGCTTGGTCCTATCGACGAAATTCATCTTCCATAGTGGAATGTTGCTCAGCATAACCCTCCTATGTGGAATGTCAACCCTTCCGCGATCACCCTCCCGAAACCTCGCGACCGCCCTCGTTCCGGCGGTAGGGTTCGAAGATCGGGAACAGCTGTATGGACAGCTGTTCAGCGCGCGGATCCACGGAGCGGCCGGATCCGCGTCACCAGCGAATTCGCTCAGGAGGCACAGGTGTCCGAAATCGTCCGCGGGGTCGTGGCCCGCAGCAAAGGCGCACCGGTCGAGATCGTCGACGTGGTGATCCCGGATCCAGGCCCGCACGACGTGGTGGTCCGGGTGCGGGCGTGCGGCGTCTGCCACACCGACCTGCACTACCGCGAGGGCGGTATCACCGACAGCTTCCCGTTCCTGCTCGGCCACGAGGCCGCCGGTGTGGTGGAGACCGTCGGCGCCGCGGTCACCCATGTGGCGGAGGGCGACTACGTCATCCTCAACTGGCGCGCGGTCTGCGGCGAGTGCCGGGCGTGCAAGCGAGGCCGCCCCTGGTACTGCTTCGACAGTCGCAACGCGAGCGAGAAGATGACGCTTGCCGACGGGACCGAGCTCACCCCCGCGCTGGGCATCGGGGCATTCGTCGACAAGACGCTGGTGCACGAGGGCCAGTGCACGAAGGTGGATCCGGAGGCCGACCCCGCGGTGGCGGGCCTGCTCGGCTGCGGGGTGATGGCAGGCCTCGGCTCGGCGCTGCACACGGGCAACGTCTCGATCGGCGACACCGTCGCGGTCATCGGTTGCGGCGGCGTCGGGGATGCCGCGATCGCCGGAGCCCAGCTGGCTGGGGCGGCGACCATCATCGCGGTGGACCGGGACTCCCAGAAACTGCACTGGGCCAAGGACTTCGGCGCCACCCACACCATCGATGCGTCCAGCGAGGACGTGGTGGAGAAGATCCAGGAATTCACCGACGGCTGGGGCGCCGACGTGGTGATCGACGCGGTCGGCAGGCCGGAGACCTGGAAGCAGGCGTTCTACGGCCGTGATCTGGCGGGCACGGTGGTCCTCGTCGGCGTGCCGACCCCGGAGATGACCCTCGAGATGCCGCTGCTCGACCTGTTCTCCCGTGGCGGCGCGTTGAAATCCTCCTGGTACGGCGACTGTTTGCCGGAACGCGACTTCCCCACCCTGATCGACCTCCACCGCCAGGGCAGGTTGCCGCTGGACCGGTTCGTCACCGAACGCATCGGACTCGATGAGGTGGAGCAGGCCTTCGCCAAGATGCACGCCGGCGAGGTACTGCGGTCGGTGGTGGTCCGGTGAGCGCCCGCGTCGACCGCGTCGTCACCTCCGGCGCTTTCTGTCTGGACGGCGGCGCCTGGGCAGTGGACAACAATATCTGGCTGGTCGGTGACGACGAGGAGGTGGTCGTCATTGATGCGGCGCACGACGCCGACCCGATCGTCGCGGCGGTCGCGGGCCGCGTCGTCCGCGCGATCGTGTGCACCCACGGGCACAACGATCACGTGACGGTCGCTCCCGAACTCGCCGAGCGCTTGGACGCGCCGATCTTGCTACATCCCGACGACGAACCGCTGTGGCGCATGACCCACCCGGAGGCCGGCTACCGTCCCCTCGCGGACAGCGAGCAAATCCCGGTGGCGAACACCTCGATGCGGGTCCTGCACACCCCTGGCCACTCACCTGGATCGGTCTCGCTGCATCTGCCCGCCGCGACGGCGGTGTTCACGGGAGACACGCTGTTCGCCGGTGGGCCCGGCGCGACCGGTCGCTCGTTCTCCGATTTCGGCACGATCATCGAGTCGATCCGCGAACGCCTGCTGACGCTCCCGGAGGACACCGCGGTGCACACCGGACACGGCGACTCCACCACCATCGGCACGGAGAAGCCGTTCCTCGCCGAATGGATCGCCCGCGGCCACTGAGTTATCCCCGCCACGGTGGCCGGCCCGCGTGGAATGGCGCGACCGGGCGCGGCGTTGCCAGGCGCGCGAACTCATTGCGACGACAATGGCAGGATCAGACTCATGGCTGAACAGACCGCTACACCCGCCACCGCCACCGCGGCGCCGATCACGCCGGAGCCGACCACGCTGTGGGTCGAGCGCACCGGCACCAGGGCTTACACCGGCCGCAGCTCCCGCGGCGCCGAGGTCTTGATCGGTTCGCAGGGCGTACCCGGTGTGTTCACACCCGGCGAGCTGCTGAAGATCGCGCTGGCCGCCTGCTCGGGCCTGAGCGCGGACTTCCCGCTGTCGCGCAAGCTCGGCGACAACTTCGACGCGACGATCCGGGTCTCCGGCGACGCCGACCGGGAGAACGAGGTCTACCCGCACCTGGAGGAGGTGTTCGAGCTCGATCTCAGCGACCTCGACAACGAGGCCAGGGAACGGTTGCTGGTCACCGTGCAGCGTGCGATCGACAAGGTCTGCACGGTGGGACGGACGCTGAAGGCGGGATCGAGGGTGTCACTGTCGTTCGACGTCGAGGCCTGATGGACGACCCGGTCCGTTTGAGCGCCTGGGTACACGGCATGGTGCAGGGCGTGGGTTTCCGCTGGTGGACCCGGTCGCGGGCGCTGGAACTGGGACTGGTCGGGCACGCGACCAATGCCACCGACGGCCGGGTGCACGTGGTCGCCGAGGGACCGCGACCGGCCTGCGAGGAGTTGCTCGAACGCTTGCGTTCCGGTGATACACCTGGTCAGGTGAGGTTGGTTGTGGAAAGCTGGGAGCCCGCGCGGGGTGAATTGACCGGTTTCGAGGAGCGGTAGTGGTGATTCGGGTGACGAGGGGGGCACAGCGGTGAGCACGCGGAATCCCGGTGACGACGAGCGCCGGGACGAACCCGAGCGTTCATCCGGCCCGGAACACCCGGCCGAGGACAAGCCGTCGCCCACCCCCGCCACGCCCGTGCCGGGCGAAGAGCAGGATTGGTCGACGCCCGTCTCCGCACCGGGTGGCGCCGCCGAGCAGCCCGAGATCGACTGGTCGACCCCGACTTCGGTGCCGCCCGGCGACACGAGTCCGGACGCCGAGCAACCGCCGCGCCCCGGCCGGATCCAGCGCCAGGAACCGGGCATCACGCAGCCCCGCCCACCCACGGTTGCCGAGGCACGGGCGAGAGAGAAGGCACGCAGGCGCGCCGAGGAAGCACAGCGCGCGGCCGCCTGGGCCGAAGAAGCCAAGAAGCGCAACCGCAAGCGCGTCATGATCGGCGGTGTCGCCATCGTCGGCGTAGCCGCCCTGGTCGGCGGCGGCTATCTGGCTTATCGCGCACTCACCGCGCCCGACCGCGTCACGGCCCACTGCGTGAAGACCGAGAACGGTCAAGAGATCGTGGTCGAGGATTCCTATTGCGGCGACGGCCGTCCCGGCTTCGTCGGCGACACCAGCCCGGGAGTCAGCCCGGGTCTGATCATCCTCGGCGGCGGGCCGCAATACCGCTACTACTACGGCGGCACCGGCACCGTCGGCAGACCCCCGACCGGCGGCACCACGATCAAGCCCAAGAGCGCCGAGATCAAGACCAAGAGCGGCACCACGATCCAGCGCGGCGGCTTGGGCAGCAAGAGCACCGGCGGAGGGTCGTAGATGCGGCGCGTGCGGGATACGCCCCGGCCGGGCTGGCAGCAGATCACCGAAAGCCAGGGCCTGGTCTACGGCTCCCCTGGGCGGGACGCGAGTGGTCAGCCACGGCCCTACTGGGACGAGTCGGTGCACTACGAGTTCGAGATGTCGGAGATCCTCGCGTTGGAGGCCGACGTCGAACTGCTGCACTCGATGTGCCTGAACGCGGTGGAGCACATCGTGCTCACCGAACGGTTCGCCGATTTCGGCCTGCCCGAGTGGAGCTGGGGCCCGATCGCCGAATCCTGGCGACGCTCCGACCCGCACGTGTACGGGCGCTTCGACCTGCGCTACGACGCGCGGCGTCCGGCGAAACTGCTGGAGTACAACGCGGACACGCCGACCTCCCTGCTGGAGGCCGCGATCGTGCAGTGGCACTGGCTGACCGATCGCTACCCCGGCGGCGACCAGTGGAACTCGTTGCACGAGAAGCTGGTCGAGCGGTGGGGTGAGCTGCGTGACGTGCTGCCCACCGCGCAGCTGCACTTCACCTGGTCCGGGGCGGACGCCACCGGCGAGGACAACGTCACCACCGCCTATATGCAGGAGACCGCGGCCGAGGCCGGATTCGACACCGTCGCGCTGCCGATCGAGGAAGTCGGATTCGACTCGGAACTGGAGCGTTTCGTCGATCTGGCGGAGGCTCCGATCGAGGCCGTCTTCAAGCTCTACCCGTGGGAGTGGGTGCTCGACGACGATTTCGGCAAGCGCGTCGTCGACAGCCTGCCACAGACCATGTGGATCGAACCGCTGTGGAAAACCCTGCTGAGCAACAAGGCGATCCTGGCGGTGCTGTGGGAGATGTATCCGGGCCACCCGAATCTGTTGCCCGCCTACCTCGACCAGCCCAACGAGCTCACCGAGTACATCCGTAAACCGAAGCTGGGACGAGAGGGCGCCAACATGACCATCGTCGGCGCCGGTCTGGAGACCGCGACCGGCGGCGTCTACGGCGAGGAAGGTTACGTCTACCAGTTGCTGGACCCGTTGCCAGAGTTCGACGACATGCGCCCGGTGCTCGGCGCGTGGATCGTCGGCGACGCCGCGGCGGGTCTCGGCATCCGCGAGACCGCGGGGCTGATCACCGACGACGGCTCGGCATTCGTCCCGCACCGCATCGTCACCGACTGAGCATCGTCACCGATAATCACCCATCCAAACTCGGCCGCACGCCAACCCGTCTCGGAAGGATCAAGATGACCGCAGTCGCCCTGGAATCGGGGTACTGGAGCTCGCTGGGCGAGGGTGTGGGAGCGATCGTCCTCTACGCCCTCATCGGCTTGGTGCTCATGCTCGTCGGCTTCTACGCCATCGACCTGACCACGCCGGGCAAGCTGCGGAAGCTGGTGATGGCGGGCAAGCCGAACGCCATCATCGTCACCGCCGCGGGCATGATCAGCATGGCGTTCATCGTCGTGCTCGCCATCTTCGCCGTGGGCGGCGGCGGCAAACTCTCCGAGGGCTTGATCGCCGCGCTGGTGTTCGGCTTGGTCGGCATAGTCGCCCAGGTCATCTCGGTGCGCGTCATCGAACGGGCCATCGGCATCGACATCGGCAACGCACTGCACGCCGACACCTACACCACCGAGGTACTCGTGGTGGCGGCAGCGCATTTCGCGCTCGGGCTCGTCGTCGCCTTCGCGATTCTGTAGGCGTCACCGCGGTCCGCGAACCTCATCGGGCGGGAGGATCATCCCCCGTCCGATGGCCGCGTCCTGCCGCGAAACCGCTGGATCAGGGCTCGTCCGCGTGGTCGAGGCAATACGCCGCCGCGGCAAGGTATTGGCGACACTCCGGACCGTGACCGGCATGCACGCTGCGGATGAACAGCGCGCGATCCAGATCGAGATCCGTCGAGGGCTCCGCGGAACAGTCCCGGTGCTGGGACCGCCACAAGTCCTGTGTATCCAGCGATGTCTGCATCGTGCACCTCCCGTTGCCTGCATATCAGTGCGAGAAGGCTTGCCAATGTCTCTACGCCGGAGGCATACCCGCTCGGGGCTCTCGGCAACCGATGCGCGTCACCGGGTTACCATTCGCCAGTCGTCGGGTAGGCGCGCCGCGGTGATCTGCGCTCCCTCGGCCTCCAGGTCGACAGTGGTCGCACCGAGCCGCAACGCGCGCAAGGAAATCTTGCCCCACCGCGCCGGCAGCTGCGGTCGAACAGTGAGCGTCCGGTTCGGAGCGTCGGGATCGAGGCCGAGGAACGAGCGCACCAGCAACAGCGGCGCCGCGCTCGCCCACGCCTGCGGCGAGCAGGACGTCGGATACGGCACGGGCGTGGCGAACCGCGATCGGGGAAAGCCGCAGAACAACTCCGGCAGGCGGCCGTCGAACACCGCCGCCGCGTCCAGCAGACCGGTGGCCAGCCGAGTCGCCAGTTCGACCGCACCGGGAACGTGCCGGTAGCGCAACAGACCCGCCACCGCGATCGCCGTATCGTGCGGCCACACCGAGCCGCAGTGGTAGCTCATCGGGTTGTAGGCGCCCATGTTCGACGCCAGAGTGCGCAGCCCGAAGCCGGAATCCATCTCCGGACCCGCCATCCGCGAGACCAGTTCGGCCGCGTGCTCGTCGGTGGCGATGCCCGACCAGAGGCAGTGTGCGGCGTTGCTGGTCAGCGCGTCGACCTGACGCTTGCCGCCGTCCAGCGCCACGGCGTACCAGCCGCGGTCGGGCAGCCAGAACTGCTCGGCGAACTTGACGCGCAACTCCGCGGCGCGTTCCCGCAGCTGACCCGCCAGCCGCAGGTCGTCGAAGGCCTCGGCGAGTTCGGCCCGGGCGAGCATCGCGGCGTGCACGTACCCCTGCACCTCGCACAGCGCGATGGGCGCCTCGGCGATATGGCCGGTGGCGTCGTTGATTCCGTCGAAGCTGTCCTTCCACCCCTGGTTGATCAGGCCGCGGTCGGTGGCGCGGCGGTACTCGACGAAGCCGTCGCCGTCCCGGTCGCCGTAATCGGTGATCCAGCGCAGCGCCGCGTCGGCGGCGGGCAGCAAGTGCCGGATCACCTCCGAATCGCCGCCCCAGCGATGGCATTCGGCCAGCAGCATCACGAACAGCGGTGTGGCATCAGCGGTCCCGTAGTAGATGTTGCCACCGAACACCTGGCCGCCCGCCGGTCCACGGCGCATCTCGTGCATGATGCGCCCCGGTTCCTCCTCGGTGAGCGGATTGACCTCCTGCCCCTGCAGTTCCGCGAGCTGCTGGAGCGTGCCGAGCGCCAGGTCGACTTCCAGCGGCAGCGCCATCCACGCGGTGAGCAGGCTGTCACGGCCGAACAGGGTCATGAACCACGGCGCGCCCGCGGCGACGAACGGCCGGGCGTCGCCGGATTCGTCGTGCATCTGCAACGCGCCCAGATCGCTTTCGGTGCGCCGCAGCACCCGGGTGAGCGCCGGGTCGGACGCGGCGATGTCGGTGGCGGTGTCCCGCCAGGCCTCGATCTTGCGGCCCGGCGCGCTGACCCCGTAGTGCTCACCCGGTGAGATGGCCTGAAATCGCTGGTTGCCCACCGTCGGCTGGGCGATGATCTCGGTTTGCCAGGATTCACCGACGGGCACGATCACCCGCCACACCAGCGAACCCGGCATGACCTCGGGTTCCACGGTCGCCGAGATCGAGATCCCCCGGCTGCGGTCGGCGTGATCGTGCAGCACCAGCTCACCGTCGGCCACCGTCACGTCGGCCCGCGAATGCCCGGCACGGCCTTCCTTCACCGCGAACAGGTCGACGAAGTCCGCGTCCACGTGCAGTTCCAGTAGCACGGCCGTGGGTTCGCGGCCCATGTTCTCCAGCGTGATCAGCTCGTGCATGCCGTCGGCCACGATCCGTTCGCGCACCACCAGCAGCGTGCTGTCGGCCAGGCCCGCCTGCGGCGGCCTGCGCAACACGAACCTGGCGGCGAACGCCTCTGGACTCAGCACCGAAAGCGGCTCGGCGGGTCTGCCGTTCACCAGCAATTCCCACCGCGACAGCACCCGCGCGTCCCGGAAGAACAACCCGTGCGGCTTGCCCGTCTCGACATCGCCGAGCCGATTGGACAGGCAGAACGTGCCGCCTTCGACGAGGGTGACCGAGCCGCACCCCCCGAACCCGGTCGGCTCACCGGAGTTCAGGGGGGCGGGGCCCAACGGTGCGGTACCGGTCACGCCAGTCCGCTCGCCGCGATCCTGACCGGGGCGGGCCCCGGCGTCGTGGCGTCGAGCGGCGCGGCGGTGGGCACCGCGATGTCCAGCGGCGCGGCGCCGAATCGCTTCTTGGAGCGCAGTAGCCGGCGATACACCTGTTCGTAACCGAAGCCCAGCGTGTCGGAGCCGAATTTGGCCTGCACGTGGGCGCGGCAGGCGTACGGATCCATCGCCCGGACCTCTTCGATGGCCGTAGGCAATTCGGCGGGGTCCTCGCAGATGCGGCCGGTCACGCCGTCGACGATCACCTCGGACACCGCCCCGCCGCGCAGCGCGACCACCGGCGTGCCACAGACCATGGATTCGATCATCACCATGCCGAACGGTTCCTCCCAGCGAATCGGGAACAACAGGCAACGCGCATTCGCGAGCAGCTTACGCTTGGCCGCCGCGTCGGCGAGACCGAACACGTGATCGTTTTCCGTCAACAGCGGGCGCACCTTCGCCTCGAAGTATGCCTGCTCGGGACGTTCACTGCACTTACCCGCGAGTACCAGCGGGATGCCCGCGTCGTGCGCGGCCTCCAGCGCCAGGTGCGGGGCCTTGCACTCGTTGAACCGGCCGAGGAACAGCGCGTAGTCGTCCTTCTCGACGCGGAACGGCCAGTCGTCGACGTGCAGCGCATTGTGCACGCGTCCGGTCCAATTGAGCCCCGGCGCGAGTTCACGCTGGCGGTCGCTGATCGCCACCAGCGCCACCTCGTCGCCCAAATCCTGGTAATAGCGATAGATGTCGTCCTCCACCGGCCCGTGCACGGTCAGCACCGTCGGCAGGCCCATGCTCTGGAAGACCGACGCGTTGAGCGGTCCGGCGAAAGTGTGGTCGTGCACCAGGTCGATACCCGATGTCGCAGCGAGTTCCTCGATGGCGCGGCGCACTCGCAACGCGTGCACGACCTCGGGGAACGGCTCGCCCAGGCGCTCTGGCAGCGCGCGGTCCCACACCGGCACGAACTTGGCCTTCGTCCCCGGCTCCCCCGCGCCCAACAGAGTGACGTCGTGGCCACGGGCCACCAATGCGTCGACCAGATCGGCGACCACGGCCTCGACACCGCCATATGCCTTGGGCGGGACGTCGAAGTACGGCGGCACCACCATCGCGATACGAAACGGGCCGCTGGAACGATCTGTCGACAGGTAGTCGGACGACGGCATCTCCGAATCGGACGACGCCTGCGCGGAAATAGGCACGGAAAGCGCGCTCATGACCCTCCTTCCAGGGACAACCAAGTAGCACTCGCATTCACCCAGCACTCGGAGTACCGGGCGCCGAACTGAACTAAGTGGCCGCCGCGGCGGGGGTGAAGACCTAGCTGCACCGCCGTCCATGGGGCTTGGTTGGCCTGGTCACGCCTCCGGCATGAACAGGGGGGCCGAGTGGGAGGTACCTCAGGCGGGATCCTTCAAACCAAACAGTTCGGGAAAAATCGCGCCACCCAGCGTTCGTTCAGCAACCGATGGGTAGTCCGGTGGCCCTCCTTTCGGCCGGACACCGGACGACCGATCGGATCCGGCGTGTCATGCCTCGATGACAACCCGCGGGTCGCGGTCCGGCGTGATAGCATCGCCGCCCGCCACGATGAACGCCAGCAGATCTTCCGCCTCGGCGCGCACCGCCGCCTCGTCGGCCGCCGACAACGGGTGCCAGGGCACGACGCGCAGCGTGGCGCCGTCGAGCGACCAGCGGCCGTGGACGAAACCGTCGACCAGGTACACGGGTACGCCCGCGGACGCCTCCGCGGCGGTGCGCTTGCGGTCCTCCTCGCTGATGATCCTGCGGCGGTCCTTGTGGCCGAGCACCGCGTTGTCGAAAGCGGGCAGAAAGCGCACGGGCACAGGCAGATCCGGCTCGGCCAGCGGCGCGTCCGGCAGGTCGAACAACACGCGGTGACGGTCGTCGGTGAACACCCGCAGCCGCTCGCGCAGGTCGTCGACGACCTCCGCGAGCCGGGTGATGCCCGCCCACGCCTGCATGTCGGCCACCGTGGCCGGACCGAACGCGGCCAGGTAGCGCAGCACCAGCGTCTGTGGCCGCGGCGCCGTGGCCATCGGCGCGCCCGTCCACTCCTCGGCCAACCCGACCGTGACGTACCGATTGCGCCACCGTCCCCACGCACCGGTCTCCGGGCCGTGCGTCAACGGGACCAGCAACTCGACGGTCTCGGCGAGTCTGCGCGTGTGCCGGTCCGGGAAGCGCTGGGCCAGCGCTTCACCCAGTTCCCGGCGGCGCAGCCGCTGTCCGGCCAGCAGTTCGCGTCCGGCGGCGGCGAGTTCGTCCAGGTCGACACCGTCGATCTCGTCTCGGTAGTACGACGCCTTCAGCGCGGCGTCGACCACCGGCTGCACCGTGGGCCGCAACCAGCGGAAGTCCGCGGCGTCGGCGAGGTGCACGGTCCGGCGGATCATGGTGGAGCGCACCAATCGCCGATCACGCAGCAGCGCGGCCAGATCGTCGTGCCGGAACCCCGCCAGACGCGACCACAACCCCACATAGGGCCAGTTCGGCTCCTGGCCTTGCACCGCGACCAGATGCCGGACGAGTTCGAGCGGGGGCAGCGCCACCCGCTCCACCAGCTTCTGCCGGACCAGTAGCGTCCGATTCAGCTCGCGCAGCGTTAGTTCCGTCATGCGTCCATCCTCGCCCAGCCCACCGACATCTCGGTGCCGAGGCGACGCGACTCCGCCGTGCTGCGGGGGTGGGGGTACGGGCCGCCGGCTATTGATCCGGCAGGCACCGGCCGGGATCGGGCAGGTCGGCGCACGGGGCGTTGCCGTGCGCGCGCAGCACTTCTTTGCCCATCTGATCGGTCAGGAAGTGCAGAAAGCTCGCTGCCAGCGAGTCTCCGGGCAACTCGCCGTTGCTGTAGGCGTACTCGACGCCCCAGAAGGGGTAGGTGCGGTGGACAGCCGCGTCCCGGCCTGCACTCACACCGTCGATGGCCAGGGTCGGCAGCTTCGCCTCGACAGCCTCGGAGAACTCCGAATAGCCGATGGCACCCGGGATGTCGGCCACCGCTTTGCTCATGTCGGCCGTCACCTGCACTTCGCAGTGCGTGAGCGCGGCGGTGACCGTGCCCTTCAGCGCCGTGCAGCTGACGTGCGAGCGATCCGGCTGCGTGCCGTCGAGCAACCTGCGCTCGAACGTGTTTCGCGAACCGGAACCCGGTATGCGGTTGACCAGCACTACCGGCAGATCCGGGCCGCCCACCTCACGCCAGTTGCCGATCTTGCCCCGGTAGAGATCCTGGATCTGCGCGACGGTCAGGCCCCGGACCCCGACGTCGGGATGGACGATCATGGTGAACAGCGACAAGGCGAGCGGACGGTACACCAGTGCCGGATAACCGGCGCCTTTCGGACCGTCGCTGATGGCCAGCAGCCCGGAGTTCCCCGTGCCTTGCTCGGCCAACCGGTCCAGACCGCGTTCGGTCCCTTCGAATTCGAAGGCGAAATCCGCCCGGGTGCAACGCTTTCGGTACTGCTCGGCCGCCTCCCGGAGCACCGGGCCGAACGCCGAGGATCCGATCACGGTCAGCTTGCCCGACTCGCATTCCATCGGCGTCGGTGACGGCTCCCGCCAGACCACCACGAGCAGGAACCCGATGACCAGCACCAATGCCACCGTGAACACGACCAGCCGTCGGGAAGTGCCCGCCCGGGTCTCGATGATCCTGCCGCCTTTGATGCCGCCGCGCAGCACCGGATCCGGATAGTTCCCCGTGCCGCCGGAGCGTTCCAGGATGGCCAGGATCTTGTAGTGATCGCTCTTGCCGAGCGGCACCTTCGGCAGATCGATCACGCCGGTGGGGCCGCCGGCGTTCTCCTCGCGCACGTCGATGCCGGAGTTGCGGCCGAGGTGGTCGGCCAGCGACGAAGGGTCGCTCAGCTCGTTGACCGCCATGCCGATCACCCGCCGCTGTGCGAAGTGCAGGTGCAGACCGATCTGAGCGGTCGGCGCCGTGTAGTCCTCGGTGTCGATCCGGGTGATGCCCGCGTTCTCGATGCGCACCAGGACGACCGAGACGTCCTTCAGGTCCGGGGTCGCTCCGTCGGCGGCGGGACGCAGTTGCGTGAGCACACCGGGAAATCGGGACTCGATCTCGCCGGTGACCGGCGTATCCATCTGTACCCGGTAGCCGAGCCGTTTACGCCCGGCGAAGACGAACTCACGCAGGAAGGCGGCGACCGCTACGAGGAGGGCTACCACCGCCGCCGCGGTACCTATGAGTTCCAGAACGGTGTCGAGCGGCCAGTCGCCCACCAGATGATCCCACTCCCCGAGAAATCCATATGCCCTCATTCTCGGCGCCGATCACCTTCCGGCACACCGAGAGTCGAACTGTTCGGCAACAGTTAACCCCTCGGTCATACGCTCTCGCGAGTCCAGGCCAGCAGATCCGCCAAAGGCCAGGTGTTGATCACCCGTTCCGCCGCAACGCCGTTCGCGAGCGCGCGCTCACACCCGTACCCCTGCCAGTCGAGTTGTCCCGGCGCGTGCGCGTCGGTGTCGATCGAGAAGTGACAACCCATCTCGGCGGCCAGACGCAGCAATCGCGAAGGGGGATCGAGTCGTTCGGGCCTGCTGTTGATCTCCACGGCGGTGCCGTAGGTGCGACACGCCTCGAACACCACCTCGGCGTCGAACGTCGATTCCGGTCGGGTGCCGCGTCCACCCGCGACCAGGCGGCCGGTGCAGTGGCCGAGCACGTCGACATTCGGGTCGGCGACCGCGTGCACCATGCGCTTGGTCATGGTCGCGCTGTCGTCGCGCAGACGCGAATGGACGCTGGCCACGACGATATCCAGCCGCGCGAGCAGATCCGCCCGTTGGTCGAGGGCGCCGTCGTCGAGGATGTCCACCTCGATGCCGGTGAGGACCCGGAACGGCGCCATCCGGTCGTTGAGTTCGGCGACCACGTCCAGTTGCTTGCGCAGCCGGTCGGCGGACAGACCGTTGGCCACGGTCAAGCGCGGCGAATGGTCGGTCAGGGCACAGTATTCGTGCCCCAGCGCGGACGCGACCCGCATCATCTCCTCGATCGGACTGCCGCCGTCGGACCAGTTCGAGTGCGTGTGCAGATCACCGCGCAGACGCTCCCGCAACGGCTTGCCCGGCGCCCCGATCGGCTGCGCGGCAGCGCGCAATTCGGCCAGGTAGCGCGGCACCACACCCGCGTAGACCTGCTCGATCACGGCCGCGGTCTTGGGACCGATGCCCGTGAGCTCGGTCCAGTTGCCCGCCGCCCGGCGCGCCTCGCGCTCGTCGGCGGACAATCCCGCGACGACGTCGGCGGCGCGCCGGTAGGCCTTGACCCGGTGGGTTTCCGCCCGGGAGCGCTCCAACCAGAAACCGATCTCCCGCAGCGCCGCCTCCGGACCGGGCGCCGTGGCGCGGTCCGGTATACCACTGGGATCCGGGTCGGGCACGTGCTATCGCACCCGGCTGTATTTCACGAAGGCCACCCCGTCCTCGAACACCGTGCTGGTGATCACCCGGAACTTGGCCGGTTCCGGCAGCCGCGACCCGGTGCCGAACAGTGCCCGGCCCCGGCCGAGCACGATCGGATAGAGCTTGAGGAAGATCTGGTCGATTTCCGGCAGCAGCACCTGCGCCAGTTCGCCGCCGCCGCACAGCCAGATGCCCAGCCCGCTCTCCCGCTTGAGTTCACGGACCTTCTCGACCGGATCCCGGGAGATCAGCTCGACGGCCGGATCGGGACTCTCCGGCAGAGTGGTCGAGACGACGAACTGCCGCAGATGCGAGTAGGGGCTGGAGGTGCCGGTGCGGACGCCGAAGTCGTGCGTCTTGCGTCCCATCAGTACCGTGTCGAAGTAGCAGTTGCGCTCCTCCACCCCGATCGCCTCGCGCACCTTGGTCGGCAGGGTTTCGGGGTACTGCGCGTTGATCGACGGACCGTGATCACCGCCGACCGGGAAGAAGTCGACCGAGCCCTCTTCGGTGGCGATGAATCCATCGATGGTCGACGCGACGTAATAGGTGAGCTTGCGCATGCTTCCTTCCTCACGGTCGGGGTGACATTCCGAACCGCCCTGAGGAAACGGTAGCTCGCGCGAGCTAGCGACGGCGAGGCTTCGGCTGGCAGCGCGGGCAGGAGTAGGACGAGCGGTTCATGAACCGCTCCCGGATGATCGGCGCACCACACCGGCGACACGGCTCGTTCTCCCGACCGTATACGGCCAGGGACCGTTCGAAGTAGCCCGACTGGCCGTTGACGTTCACATAAAGTGCGTCGAACGACGTGCCGCCCGCCGCGAGCGCTTCGCCCATCACCGCGCTCACTTCGGCGAGCAACCGGCGCACCGCGGGCCGCGACAGCCCCGAGGCAGGCCTGCCACCGTGGATTCCGGCGCGCCACAGCGCCTCGTCGGCGTAGATGTTCCCGATCCCGGAGACGACGCCTTGATCGAGCAGGACACGCTTGATCTCACTCTGCTTGCCCCGGATGACGGCGACCACGGTTTCGATGTCGAAACGCGGATCCAGCGGATCGCGGGCGATGTGCGCGACCGGCTCCGGCACCAGGGTGCCGTCCACCTCGACCAGGGGCGCGAGCGCCCAGCCGCCGAAGGTCCGCTGGTCGACGAACCGCAACTGGGTGCCATCGCCGAAGGTGGCGCGGATGTGCGCGTGCTTCTCCAGCGGCGCGTCGGCGGGCTGGACCAGCATCTGACCGCTCATGCCCAGATGCACGACCAAAGCGGCTTCCGGGTCGTCGAAAGTCAGCCAGAGGAACTTGCCGCGCCGCTCGGCCGACTCGACCGTCAGGCCGGTCAGCCGCGCGGCGAGATCGGCGGCGCCTTCGAGATGGCGGCGCACCGAGCGGGGATGGGTGATCGCCACCGATTCGACGACCCGGCCGACCACATGCTCGGCCAGCCCGCGGCGTACGACCTCGACCTCGGGAAGTTCGGGCACGTCAGCTTTCGGCGGTCAGCGCCTCGTAGGCGGCCCCCGCGGCCTTCTGCTCGGCTTCCTTCTTGGACCGGCCGACGCCTTGCCCGTATGCCCGTCCGCCGATCACCGTGGTGGCGGTGAATTCCTTGTCGTGGTCCGGCCCGGTCGAGGTGATCTCGTAACTGGGCACACCGAGACCACGCTCGGCGGTGAGTTCCTGCAAGCTGGTCTTCCAGTCCAGGCCTGCGCCCATCCGTGGGCCGCGCTCGAGCAGCTCGGCGAACAGCCGCAACACCACGGCACGCGCCACCTCGATGCCGTGCTCGAGATGCACGGCGCCGAGCAACGACTCCATGCCGTCGGCGAGGATGCTCTCCTTGTCCCGGCCACCGGTGAGTTCCTCACCTTTACCGAGCAACAGGTGCGCACCGAGGCCGCCCTCGCCGAGGCTGCGGGCGACTTCGGCGAGCGCGCGCATGTTCACCACGCTCGCGCGCAGCTTGGCCAGCTCGCCCTCGCTTTTCGAGGGATGCTCGTGATACAGCCGTTCGGTGATGCTCAGGCCGAGCACGGAGTCGCCGAGGAACTCGAGACGCTCGTTCGTCGGCAGACCGCCGTTCTCGTACGCGTACGACCGGTGGGTCAGCGCGAGACGCAGCAGATCCGGATGTAGGTCGACGCCTAGCGCTGCGAGCAGGCTCGCGTGTTCACCGGACGAGTCGGGTTCGTCGGTCACGTCGCTACGACAGGTCGAACGATCAGACCGCTGCGGTGACCTGGCGGCCCTTGTAGGTGCCGCAGGACGGGCAGGCGATGTGCGGCAGCGTCTTCTCGCCGCAAGCGCGGTTCGGGCAGGTGATCAGGGTCGGCGCGGTGGCCTTCCACTGGCTGCGCCGCGACCTGGTGTTGGAACGGGACATCCGGCGCTTGGGAACGGCCACGACTACTTCTCCTCTGTCTGATTGCTCTGCCGGTTCGGCTGATCGGTCTTGCTCAGTGGTCTCGGTCGGCCGCACCGTCGTCGGGGCTGCCGGTGCCGGGCGATCCGGAGGCGAAGTTAGCCAGCCCGGCCCAGCGAGGGTCAAGTATCTCATGCCGGTGCTCGGATCCCGCAATCGCCATCCGGACGCCGCATTCCGGGCACAGTCCCGCGCAATCGGGCGTGCACAACGGCTGCAGCGGCAGTTCCAGCCCGACGGCGTCGATCACGACGGGCTCGAGGTCGATGAGGTCGTCGACCAGGCGGTGGACCTCGTCGTCCTCGGTGGTCTGCTCGGTGGTGCTGTCCGGATAGGCGAACAGCTCGGTCAGCCGCACGGCGACCTCGCCGGTGAACGGCTCGAGGCAGCGCGAGCACTCCCCCTCGATCGGCGCGGCCACCGTCCCGGTGACCAGCACTCCTTCGGACACCGCCTGCAACTGCAGGTCGAGCTCCACCTGCGCGCCCACGGGAACGGCGATCAGATCCAAACCGATCCGCTCCTGCGTGGTGACGGTGCGGCGCAGCTCGCGCATGGTCCCGGCCCTGCGGCCGAGGCTGCGGGCGTCCAGCACGAAAGCCGCGTCCGGCGACCGGCGCTTGGCCGATCGGGGACGCGACGCGGAACCGGAACCGGCGGACATCACGAACTCACTCACGATCGAGGGGATATGGGCAACCACCCAACAATACGCGACCGGGTGGCGCCCACCCAAACGCGGCTGATCATCGCCGCGTAGCGCTACCTGCGGAATTCGTCGGCGTAGTCGGGCACTCCCGCCCCGGTGCGCAGCTGGTGACGCCCGCGCCCGACCGTGCGCAGCGTGCTGGCCAGCGTCTCCTCGAAATCAGCCAGCCGGGAGTCGACGTAGTGGTCGCATTCCTCGCGCAGGCGATCCGCTTCGGCGTGGGCGGCATCGATCACCCTGGCCGATTCGGCGTGCGCGGCGCGGACCACCTCGGTCTGGGCGACCAGCCGCTCCTGCTCGGCGAGACCTTCGGCGACGGAGCGATCGTAGGCGGCCTTGCCCGCCTCGATCATCCGCTCCGACTCGATCCGCGCCCGGCCGGTCACCGCCTCGTATTCCGCGTTGCCGTCGGCCACCACGCGATCGGCCGCCTCCTGGGCGGAGGCGACCAGGTGATCGGCGTGTGCGCTCGCCTCGGCCACCATCCGGTCGGCGTGGGCCTTGGCGTCGGCCAGGATGCGATCGGCTTCCTCGCGCGCCGAGCTGATCGTGCGCTCGGCCTGGTCGTTCGCGCCGGTCACGGTGGCCTCGGCCGCGGTCCTGGCATCGGAGACGATCTTGTCGCGATGGTCGAGCACGTCCTGGGCGTCGTCCAGTTCGCCGGGCAGCGCGTCCCGGACGTCGTCGAGTAGTTCGAGCACGTCGCCGCGCGGCACGATGCAGCTGCGGGTCGGGGGGATGCCGCGCGCCTCTTCGACGATGGCGACCAGTTCGTCGAGCGCTTCGAATACGCGATACATGCTCACTACCCTCCTGCGGACTCACGGCGAAACTCTCCGCCCGCAGCCCAGTGTGCCCCTCGTCACGGCTCGTGCCGAGTCACTTTCCGGTGTGTCGTGCCAGTGTCTCGCACGCCACACAAGTCAAGTGGAGACCGCCTCTCCGCTTCGTGTTACATTTTTCTGGAAGGTCGGATCAAGATCTTCAGCACCAACCGCGGCCATGCCCGACCGCGGACGAGGAAGCCGGAGGTGTGGACAACCCGCCGTCGAGTGTCGACAGGCTCCGACAGTCAGCGAACGCCGAACGCGCGCCACGAACGGAACCCGCCGAGAGTCGACGGTGGAAGCAAGCGACCACCATCGCTGTTGTCCCCGCCGAAGGCTGATGTTCGGATCGGAAAGACGATGACTGTTCTGGAACTACCGCGACCGGCGGCAGTGAGCGCCACCAGCTTCTTCGTGCCGTGGGCCAATCTCTACCCGGTGCTGCCGAGGACATCGGTCGCGACCAGGTTCGGACAGCTCGCCCACTACCTGCGCGGCGACCGCGCCTTCGCCCAGCTGATCCGGTTCGCGCTGGTCGGCGGCTCCAGCAACGTCGCCTACGTCCTGCTGTTCTTCGCCATGCACGGCGTCGGACCGCTGGTCGCCAACGTCGTGGGCTCCGTGGTCAGCACCGTGATCGCCAACGAACTGCACCGTCAGCTCACCTTCCACGCCGCGGGCCGCGTCGGCTGGTTCACCGCACAGTGGGAAGGCGGCGGACTCGCGCTGGTCGGTCTGGGCATCACCACCGCGGCGCTGGCCTCGCTGGGCGTGTGGGCGCCCGGCCTCGGGGACACCGCCCAGGCCGCCGCCGTCCTGGCGATCACCGCGGCCGTGGGTGGCATGCGCTTCCTCGCCCTGCGCGGCCTGGTGTTCTAGGGTCCGGCGCGGGCTCTCGCCTTCGCGCCGGGTATCAGCTCTTACGCTCGGCCAGCCGGTCGACCAGGCGCTTGTGCACCGACGGGGGCAGCATGTCGCTGACGTCGCCCCCGTACGCGGCTACCTCCTTGACCAGGGAGCTGGACAGGAAGCTGAAAGACGGATTGGTGGCGATGAAGAAGGTGTCCACGCCGGAGAGCTTCTTGTTCATCTGCGCCATCTGCAGTTCGTAGCCGAAATCGCCCGCGTCGCGCAGGCCCTTCACGATCGCGGTGATGCCCTGCTCCCGCGCGAAGTCGACCGTCAACCCCTGCCATGACTCCACCCGGACGTTGCCGAGGTGCGCGGTCGACTCGCGCAGCATCTCCATGCGCTCCTCGACGGTGAACATGCCCTGCTTCTTCGGGTTGATCATGACGGTGATGACGACCTCGTCGAACTGGGCCGCTGCCCGGGTGAAGACGTCGAGGTGTCCATAGGTCACGGGGTCGAACGATCCGGGGCACAGTGCTCCTGCCATGAGCCGACGCTAGCAGGGCGAGCCCCGCGCGGCACGCAGGGCCGGACCGCGCCTACCCGTCCGGATCGAACTCCGCGAGATCGATCCGGGTTTCGCCGTACCGGCGCGACTTGGCCGGGAGGAAGCCTGCGGGCCAAGCCGTTTCGGGCGAGCGCGACGAACGCTCCAGCACGACCAACGCCCCCGGACGCAGCCAACCGTGCTCGGTCAGTGCGTGCAGGTCGGCCAGCACGGCAGCGTCGTCCACCGCGTAGGGCGGGTCGGAGAACACGACGTCGAAGCCGCCCGCCCCGCCCAGCCGCAGCACACTGGCCACCGTCGCGACCCGCAGTTCGGCGCCGGGCAGCCCCAGGTCGGCGATGTTGCCGCGCACCACGGCGGCCGCCTTGCGGTCGGACTCGACGAGCAACGCGTGCTCGGCGCCACGCGAGAGCGCCTCCAGCCCGAGCGCGCCGGACCCCGCGTACAGGTCCAGGACGCGCGCGCCCGCGAAGTCCAGCCGGGCGTCCAACGCGCTGAACAGCGCCTCCCGTACTCGGTCGGAGGTCGGTCGGGTGCCGGACGGCGGCACTCGAAGGCGCCGCCCGCCCGCCGTACCCGCGACGATCCGCGTCATCCGGCGGACGACTCCCGTACCGCCAGCTCGATGAGCAGGTCGCCGCCTTCGACCTGTTGCACGGCGCCGATGGCGACCCGGCCGACGGTGCCCGCGCGGGGCGCGGTGATCGCGGCTTCCATCTTCATGGCTTCGATGGTGCCGATGGTGTCGCCCGCGGCGACCGAATCACCTTCGGACACAGCGAGTGTCACGACACCGGCGAACGGCGCGGCGATGTGGCCCGGGTTGGTCTTGTCGGCTTTCTCGGCGGCCGGGATCTCGCTGGCGATGGACCGGTCGCGCACCGAGACCGGACGCAGCTGCCCGTTGAGGATGCACATCACCGTGCGCATGCCGCGCTCGTCGGGTTCGGAGATGGCTTCCAGGCCGATGAGCAGGGTGACGCCCTTCTCCAGTTGCACCCGGTGTTCCTCGCCGCGGCGCAGGCCGTAGAAGAACTGGTTGGCCGACAAGCCGGAGGTGTCGCCGTACTTCTCGCGGTGGGCGAGGAATTCGGCGGTGGGGCCGGGGAACAGCAGCCGGTTCAACGTCGCGCGCCGCTCTTCGGAGCTACCGGCCAACCCCTTCTCGTCCGCCGGGGTCAACGGGGTTTCGGGTTTGGCCGCGCCGCGCCCGGCAAGCGCCTTGCTGCGGAACGGCTCGGGCCAGCCACCGGCAGGAGTGCCGAGTTCACCGCGCAGGAACCCGATCACCGAGTCCGGGATGTCGAAGCGGCCGGGGTCGGCGGCGAAGTCCTCGACCGAAACATCGGTGCCGACCAGCGCCAACGCCAGGTCGCCGACGACCTTCGAGGACGGGGTGACCTTCACCAAGCGGCCCAGCAGCCGGTCGGCTGCGGCGTATTTCGCCTCGACCTCCTCGAACCGGTCACCCAAGCCGAGCGCGATGGCCTGCTGACGCAGGTTGGACAACTGCCCGCCGGGGATCTCATGGGTGTAGACCCGGCCGGTAGGCGCGGGCAGCCCGGACTCGAACGGCGCGTACACCTTCCGCAGCGCTTCCCAGTACGGTTCCAGATCGCAGACGTTCTGCAGGTTCAACCCGGTGTCGTACTCGCTGTGCGCTGCCGCGGCGACGATCGCCGACAGCGCGGGCTGGCTGGTGGTGCCCGCCATCGCGGCGCTCGCGCCGTCGACCGCGTCGGCGCCGGCCTGCCAGGCGGCCAGGTAGGTGGCCAGCTGCCCGCCCGGGGTGTCGTGGGTGTGCACGTGCACCGGCAGATCGAAATTGCGGCGCAACGCGGTAACCAGTGTGGTCGCGGCGGGAGCGCGCAACAGTCCGGCCATGTCCTTGATCGCCAGCACGTGCGCGCCCGCGTCGACGATCTGCTCGGCCAGTTTCAGGTAGTAGTCCAGGGTGTAGAGCGATTCGTCCGGATTCGACAGGTCCCCGGTGTAGCTGATCGCCACTTCGGCGACGGCGGTGCCCGTTTCGCGCACCGCGTCGATGGCCGGGCGCATCTGGTCGACGTTGTTGAGGGCGTCGAAGATGCGGAAGATATCGATACCCGTCGCGGTCGCCTCGGACACGAACGCTCGGGTCACCGCCTCCGGGTACGGGGTGTAACCGACGGTGTTACGGCCACGCAGCAGCATCTGCAGGCAGATGTTGGGGATCGCCTCCCGCAACGCCGCCAACCGCTCCCACGGATCCTCGTACAAGAACCGCAACCCCACGTCGTAGGTCGCCCCACCCCAGCACTCCACCGACAACAACTCCGGGGTCAGCCGCGCCACATGCCCCGCCACACCCAGCAGGCCGTTGGTGCGCACGCGAGTGGCCAGCAGCGACTGGTGCGCGTCCCGGAACGTGGTGTCGGTGACGCCGACCGCCTTCTGCTCACGCAAGGCCCGAGCGAAACCCTCCGGTCCCAGCCGCAGCAGCCGCTGCCGGGAGCCGTCCGGCGGCGGCACGCTCAGATCGATCCCGGGCAGCTTTTCGTGCGGATACATCGTGGTCGGCCGCTCACCGTGCGGCTTGTTCACGGTGACATCCGCCAGGTAGTCGAGGATCTTGGTGCCGCGGTCGGCGGACCGGCGCAGCGTCAGCAGCTGCGGGCGCTCGTCGATGAACGAGGTGGTGACCCGGCCCGCCTTGAAGTCGGGATCGTCCAGTACCGCGAGCAGGAAGGGAATGTTGGTCGCCACACCGCGGATGCGGAATTCCGCCAGTGCCCGGCTCGCCCGCGCCACCGCCGCACCGAAGTCGCGGCCACGGCAGGTGAGCTTGACCAGCATGGAGTCGAAGTAGGCTCCGATCTCCGCACCCAGGTTCGCGCCGCCGTCGAGGCGGATACCCGCGCCACCCGGCGTGCGATAGGCGGTGATGCGCCCGGTGTCGGGACGGAAGCCGTTGGCCGGGTCCTCGGTGGTGATCCGGCACTGCAATGCCGCGCCCCGGATCGTCACCGCGTCCTGGCTCAGACCCAATTGCTCGAGCGTCTCCCCCGCGGCGATGCGCAGCTGCGACTGCACCAGGTCCACATCGGTGATCTCCTCGGTGACCGTGTGCTCCACCTGGATTCGCGGGTTCATCTCGATGAAGACGTGGTTGCCGCGCTCGTCCAGCAGGAATTCCACAGTGCCCGCGCACGAGTAACCGATCTGCCGGGCGAAGGCGACCGCGTCGTCGCAGATCCGTTCCCGCAGCGCGGGATCCAGATTCGGGGCAGGCGCGAGCTCGATCACCTTCTGATGCCTGCGCTGCACCGAACAGTCCCGCTCGAACAGGTGCATGACGTTGCCGTGCCGGTCGGCGAGGATCTGCACCTCGATATGGCGTGGGTTCACCACCGCCTGCTCCAGGAATACCGTCGGGTCACCGAACGCCGACTCCGCCTCCCGCGACGCCGCCTCGATCGACTCGCGCAGCTGCTCGGGAGCGGCGACCCGGCGCATGCCGCGCCCGCCGCCGCCCGCGACCGCCTTGACGAAGATCGGATACTCCAGCTCCCGCGACGCGGCCAGCAACTCCTCCACGTCCGACGAGGGCGCGCTCGAGCGCAGCACCGGCAGGCCTGCGGCCTTGGCGGCCTCGATGGCGCGCGCCTTGTTCCCCGCCAGCTCCAGCACCTCGGCCGACGGGCCGATGAAGGTGATGCCCTCGCGGGCGCAGGCCGCCGCCAGGTCCGGGTTCTCCGACAGGAACCCGTAGCCCGGATAGATCGCGTCCGCCCCCGCCGACTTGGCCGCCGCGATGATCGCCTCGATCGACAGGTAAGCCCGCACCGGATGGCCGGGCTCCCCGATCTGGTACGACTCCGCCGCCTTCAACCGGTGGACCGAATTGCGGTCCTCGTGGGGGAACACGGCGACCGTCCCGATGCCGAGTTCGTAAGCCGCGCGGAAGGCTCGAATGGCGATCTCGCCACGGTTGGCAACCAAGACTTTCGAGAACATTGAACTAAGGTACCCGGCTGCGTGAACCGCACCGACACGCAATCCCCCTTCGTAAACCTCTTCACAACGCCGACTAACACCGTTGCGAAGTTGCGTTCATCGCGCCGACACATGGGCGGCGCGCCGGCAACCGGTGTGCTGTCCGAACGCCGACTTCCGGCTCGGGGGGCGGTGGTGAAGGTTCGGGGTCGCAGCGTCCACCTCGTGCCCGAGCCGCTGATGTCCCGGCCATCGGCGCTCTGTCGCGGGCCGGTCGCCCCGCTCGGGCCCGCCGCGTCCTATGCTGAGGGGGCAGCTGGTTCACCGCAGTGCGACGAGATGGAGCCCCGACGTCGCGCGACGGAGTCGAGCCCGCCCGGGCGGCGACGTCACGGCGGGTGAGAGGGAACCCGGTGGGAATCCGGGACTGTCCCGCAGCGGTATGCAGGAACGACCGCCGTCACCAGGCACTGAGTTCAGCGGAGTCGGAAAGCTTCGCGACTCGGGAAGCGACGGCCAGTAGGTCGGCCATCGGGGAGCACCCCGGCGTATGCCGGTCCCCCGGCCGGTGCCCGCGAGTCCGAAGACCTGCCAGCCGTGCCGGGTACGCCGTACCCGGCGGCCACCGCCTCGTGGATTGGGCGTGCGGATCACCAGCTGACGTGTCGGGCTCCTCGCCGGGATATCACCGGCATGTCGCAGGTCTCCGCCTGCCCGTACGGCGATGGCTTCTCGTCCTCGGCAATGGAGAAACATCGTGACTGTTGCACAGCAAAAGCCGTTCACCGCAACGGTTCTCGGGCTACCGCGAGTGGGGCCCCGGCGTGAGCTCAAGCGGGCCACCGAAGCCTATTGGGCAGGTGGGATCGACGCCGGACAGTTGCACGCCGTAGCGCGCGACCTGCGGCAGGCCCAGCTCACCGGATTGCGATCCGCGGGACTGGACTCGATCCCGGTCGGCACGTTTTCCTACTACGACCAGATGCTCGACACCGCCGTCCTGCTCGGCGCGCTGCCCGCACGGGTCGCCGGGATCGCGGACCCGCTGGAACGCTACTTCGCCGCCGCGCGCGGCACCGACACTGTCGAGCCGCTGGAGATGACCAAGTGGTTCGACACCAACTATCACTACTTGGTTCCGGAGATCGGTCCGCAGACCGCGTTCTCGCTGCACCCGGACAAGCTGCTGGCGGAAGTGCGGGAATCGCTCGAGCTCGGCGTGCCCGCGCGGCCGGTGGTGATCGGCCCGATCACCTTCCTGAAGCTGGCCAAAGCGACCGGCGGACCCGCCCTCGCGCGGCTCATCGAGCTGCTGCCGCTGTATCGGGAACTCCTGCGCAGACTGGCCGTCGCCGGTGCTGAGTGGGTGCAGATCGACGAGCCGGTGCTGGTCACCGACCTCACGGCGGAGGAGATCGGCCTGGTGCAGATCACCTACGACGAACTCGCCGATGCCACCGATCGTCCGGCGATCCTGGTGGCGACCTATTTCGGGCAGCCGGATGCCGCGCTCACCGCGCTGGCGGGCACCGGTATAGAAGGAGTAGCCCTCGACTTCACCGCCGGGACCGACGTCTCCGCGGTGGCGTCCGTGCCCGCGCTGGCGGGCAAGCTGGTCGTCGCGGGGGTCGTGGACGGTCGCAATGTGTGGCGCACCGATCTCGACCGCGCCCTGGCCACCCTCGGTACGTTGCTGGGCTCGGCCGCGCACGTAGCGGTCTCGAGCTCGTGTTCGTTGTTGCACGTGCCCTACACCCTGGCGGCGGAGACACGCTTGGACGAGCGGCTGCGGTCCTGGCTGGCGTTCGGGGCGGAGAAGGTGACCGAAGTGCGCCTGCTCGCGACGGGACTGAACGAAGGCACGGAGGCGATCGCGGCCGACTTGGCCGCGGCGCGTGCGGCGCTGGCCTCGCGGAGGTCGGATTCACGGCTGCACGATCCGCGGGTGCGCGCCAGGCTGGCCGCGCTCGGGCCGGACGCCACCCGCCGCGCTCCCGCCGAACAACGCCGGGAACTGCAACGGGACCGTTTGCGGCTGCCCGCGCTGCCGACCACGACGATCGGTTCCTACCCGCAGACCTCGGCTATCCGACAGGCACGAGCCGCGCTACGGAAGGGCGAGATCGACCAGGCCGAGTACGCGCGCCGGATGCGCGCCGAGATCGCCGACGTCATCGCGCTACAAGAGGAGCTGGGACTCGACGTGCTGGTGCACGGCGAGCCGGAGCGCAACGACATGGTGCAGTACTTCGCCGAGCAACTCGACGGGTTCGCGGCGACCGAACACGGGTGGGTGCAGTCCTATGGGACGCGCTGCGTGCGGCCGCCGATCCTGTTCGGAGACGTCGCGCGGCGCGAGCCGATGACCGTCGAGTGGATCGGTTACGCGCAGTCGCGCACCGACAAGCCGGTGAAAGGCATGCTGACCGGCCCGGTGACGATTCTGGCGTGGTCGTTCGTACGCGACGACCAGCCGCTCGGCGAGTCCGCCAGGCAGGTGGCGCTGGCGATCCGGGACGAGACCGTGGATCTGGAACAGGCGGGCATCCGGATCATCCAGGTCGACGAACCGGCGCTGCGTGAGCTGCTTCCGCTGCGCGCGGCCGATCAGGCCGCGTACCTGGAGTGGTCGGTGCGGTCGTTCCGGCTGGCGACCTCCGGGGTGTCCGACGCGACGCAGATCCACACCCACCTGTGCTACTCGGAATTCGGCGAGGTGATCGATGCGATCGCCGGGCTGGACGCCGATGTCACATCGATCGAGGCGGCGCGCTCCCACATGGAGGTACTCGACGACCTCAACGCGGCGGGGTTCGACCTCGGCGTAGGCCCCGGCGTGTACGACATCCACTCACCGCGGGTGCCGAGTGTGGACGAGCTCACCACGGCGCTGCGCGCGGCACTGAAGGCGGTTCCTGCCGAACGGCTCTGGGTGAATCCGGACTGCGGGTTGAAGACCAGGGGCCGCGTGGAGGTGGAAGCCGCGCTGCGCAACATGGTCGCCGCGGCGGCGGCCGTGCGGTGACCCTGCCCGCCTGATCGAAGATCGGTGCCCCCTTCCAGGATTCCGGGCGAGGAGCCTGACGAAGGGGGCACCGAACATCGACGGCCTCAGTCGGATTCCGGCTCCGGCCGTGGCGGCTGCCGCCGCCGCGAGGTGTACCGATCACACGGCTCTTCCCGCCGCGTCACCGGTAACTCCCGCGCCCGCGCCCGCATCCCCCGCCGCCACGCCGTATGACACCCCGAACAACGTTCCACCGGCTACCCCTCCTCACATGTCGACCACGACACCGTCTTTCCGGCTTACCTACTTCGACGCGCCCATCCTCCAATCGGTTCCCGCACCCGCGCCGTGTTTCGCCACGGACATCGGTGGCGGCCGAGCCTCACAGTCCGAAGGCCCGATTGATGGCGGCCATGTCGAAATAGTCGCGCCAGGTGGTGATGGCGCCGTCGGCGACTTCGAAGAAACCCATGACCGGGAGCGGGGTCGCGCGTCCGGCCGAGTGCAGGGTGTCGGTGCGCTCGTTCATCACCACGCCCCCTGCCGCGATCTGGTGGTGGATGTCGAAGTCGATGGAGTCGAAGGTGGTCAGGAAGCCCGCGATGAAATCGCGGATGGCGGTGCGGCCGACGATGGGTTCCATCGGGATGTTGTGGTACACGGCGTCCTCGGCGAAGTACGCGCTGATTCGATCCGGATCGGGGTCGGACCAGCTTCGGCACATCGCGCGCACGAGTTCGTCGGGATCGGGCATTCGCTTGACTCGCTTTCCTGCTACCGAAGGGCGGAGTGCCGCCGCCCTCGATTCAACCAAGCAATCGTTCGGTAGGGAAGGGGCGATCGACAGCCGCCCGCGCCTACGGGGACGTGCCCGGCAATAGGCGGTGATCCTGGACGAGAACTGAGGCCCCCCAACAGACGATCCCTTTCGCAGTCCGCGGCGCCCGTTCCAGGCACCGGGTGATCGAGGGTTTCGCGGCGGACGTGCGGAGCGAACGCCCCCTCTCTTCGCACGCTACGCAGATCGGACACGATGCTGAACACCTCGAAAAATCGTACATTGGCGGGTAATAGCGCGCGTTCTTGCGATGATTGCGAATAATCGCAGCTACCATCGTGCAGGTGCGCAAGATGTATGCGGGCGCCCGGCTTCGGCGATTGCGTGAAGAGCGGAGAATGACTCAGGCGGCTCTGGCGAAATCGCTGGATCTGTCGCCGAGCTACCTCAACCAGCTCGAGCGCGACCAGCGCCCCCTCACCATTCCCGTACTGCTGAAACTCAATTCCACCTTCGACCTCGACGTCCAGTTCTTCGCCGCCGATTCGGACGCGCGCCTCGTGTCCGACCTGCACGAAGTGCTGGTGGACGCCGCGGGCGGGCACACCGCGCCGCTGACCGAGGTGGAGGAGCTGGCGACCCGGCAGCCGGAGGTCGCCAGGATCGTCGTCGCGATGCATCGCCGACTACGCGCCGCGACCGATCAGCTCGACCTGTTGTCGGCGCGAGTGTCCGCACCCGCGGGCGCGCCCGGGGTGCCCATGCCCTACGAGGACGTGCGCGACTTCTTCTATGACCACCACAACCACATACCGCAGCTCGACATCGCCGCCGAGCAGCTGTTCGAGAACCACGGGCTGACCATCGGCTCGCTCGATCGCCAGCTCGCCCGGATCGCCGAGGAACGCGCCGGAGTCACCGTTCTGGTGCGCGGCGACGGCGCCGACCCGAGCGTCCCGAAACGGCACTACGACCCGGCGAGCCGGACGCTCACGCTGGCCCGGCGGTTGCGGCCCGGCCAGCGCGCCTTCCAGATCGCCACCACGCTCGGTTTGCTGCTCTACGGGGCCGAGCTGGATGCCGTACTGGCCGAGACCCCTTCGCTCAGTGGCGAATCCCGTACGCTCGCGCGCATCGGACTCGCCAATTACTTCGCGGGCGCGCTGGTGCTGCCGTACGGGCGATTCCTGCGCTCGGCAGAGGAGCTGCGCTACGACATCGACCTGCTCGGCCTGCGTTTCGAGGTCGGCTTCGAAACCATCTGCCATCGGCTCAGCACCTTGCAGCGGCAGGGCCAGCGCGGGGTCCCGTTCTTCTTCGTCCGCACCGATCGCGCGGGCAACATCTCCAAACGTCAGTCCGCCACCGCGTTCCATTTCTCCCGGGTCGGCGGCAGTTGCCCGCTGTGGGTGGTGCACGAAGCCTTCTCGCATCCCGGCCGCATCCTCACCCAGGTGGCGGAGATGCCGGACGGCCGCCGCTATCTCTGGGTCGCCCGTACCGCGGCGGTCGCGCCGCACGGGTTCGGCGCGGCAGCGAAGAATTTCGCGATCGGACTCGGCTGCGACATCGAATACGCCGACCGCCTGGTGTATTCGGCCGGGTTGCCGCTGGACGACCCGGCCGCCGCGGTCCCGATCGGCGCGGGCTGCAAGGTGTGCGAGCGTCCCGCGTGCCCGCAGCGCGCCTTCCCGCACATCGGCAGCCCGTTGGCGGTAGCCGAGCACACCAGCACCGACCTGCCCTATCCACGGCTCGGGCGCTGACCGGTACCGATCCTGGTGAGCTTGTCCGGGTTGGTCACGGCGTAGATCGCCCCGATCCGCTCGGTGGGCACGTCGATGTCGAGCACGACCACCGCGAACGGCGCGCCCGCGGAGAAGATCAGCACGGCCGCGTCGCCGTTGACGAAGCGGTATGCGACACCGAGGTCGGGCACGTGACGGCGCACGGCCGGGCTGACGATCAGGCGAGCGACCTTGTCCCTGCCGTAGATCGGCCGCAGCGCGGCCTGCCGCTTTCCGCCGCCGTCGGACCAGAACGCTACGTCCGGCGCGAGCAGTTCCAGCAGTCCGGCAAGATCACCGTCGAGCTGTGCGGCGAGGAGCTTCTCGGTCACCCGCCGCTGCGTGTGCGGATCGGCCCGCCACCGTGGCCGCCGAGCGTGCACATGCTCCCTTGCGCGATGCGCGAGCTGGCGAATCGAGGCGGGCGCGCGGCCGAGGATCTCGGCGATGTCGGCGTGCGGATAGCCGAACACCTCGTGCAGCACGAACACCACGCGCTCCAGCGGGGTCAGCGTCTCCAGCACGACGAGCACGGCCATGGACACCGACTCGGCGCGCAGCGCGCCCTGCGCCGCGTCTTCGACGAGATATCCGCTCGCCCCGTCGGTGACCAGCGGTTCGGGCAGCCACGGGCCGACGTAGGTCTCCCTCCGCCGATTGATCGCCGCCCGCCGGGCCAGCGCGTGGTTGACCGCGACGCGCACCAGATATGCCCGGGAATGCCGGATTTCGGCACCGCCGTCGCGTAGGCGCGCGGCCCAGGACAGCCAGGTCTCCTGCAACACGTCCTCGGTGTCGGCGACACTGCCGAGCATGGAGTAGACCATCGAGAAGAGCAACTCCCTGTGGTCGGCGAACACACGTGTGGCGGCTTCGTCCGCGGTCTCGGTCATCGGTCTCCTCCGGTCTCACGGATAGGAGCGCGGCAGCGCCGCGTTCTGTGACGTGCGTGCCCGAATTGTGATCTGCCTCTCGCCTGCGCGTCGCCGTGTCACATCCACCGGATGCCGTCGCTCTCGGTTCGCAACGGAGGACAAGGTTCGTCCGTCTCGAGAGAGGAAAATAGGAGTGCGCGCACCCACCGAAACACCGTCGTCCTTGGCGACCCGCCGCGGCAAACTCTTGCTGGCACTGCTGTGCACGGTGGCCTTCCTGGATTTCGTGGACGGTTCCATCGTCAACGTCGCGCTGCCGACCATTCAGCGCGAACTCGGCATGTCGGTGCCCACGCTGCAGTGGCTCACCAGCGGATACCTGCTCACCTACGGCGGATTGCTGCTGCTCGGCGGCAGGCTGGCCGATCTGCTCGGACGCCGCCGCGTCCTGATCGCGGGCACCGTGATCATCGGTCTGTCCTCCGCGCTCGGCGGACTGGCCGACAGTAGCGGCCCGCTGATCGGGGCTCGATTCGCCCAGGGGATCGGCGCCGCGCTGATGCTGCCTGCCGCACTGTCGATTCTCACCACCAGTTTCCGGGAGGGCTCCGATCGCCACACCGCCGTCGGAGTCTGGGGCGGCGCGGCCGGACTGGCGTCGGCGGCCGGCGTGTTCCTCGGCGGGGTGATCACCGAAGGGCCGGGCTGGCGTTGGGTCTTCTACGTGAACACGCCGGTCTGCCTACTGGTTCTGGTGACCATCCCCCTGCTGATCCCGGACGATCAGCGCAACGACATCCGGCGCGGGTTCGACGTGCTGGGGACGGTCCTGGCGACCGCAGGCCTGATGACGCTCGTGTTCGGACTGGTGAAGGCGCCCGAATACGGGTGGGGCGACGCGCGCACGATCGGTGTGCTGGGTATCGCGGCAGCGCTGCTCGTCGCGTTCGTCGCCAACGAGCGCACCGCGGCGGACCCGCTGGTCCCGCTGTCGATCTTCGGTGTGCGTGGATTGGCCGCGGCCAATCTGACGCATCTGGTGATCGCCGCGGGCATGCTGTCGATGTTCTTCTTCGTCACGTTGTACATGCAGACGGTGCTCGGCTACGGGGAATTCCAGGCAGGGGTCGCGTATCTTCCGGTGAGTTGCACGATCGGCATCGCCGCAGGGCTGGCGACGAAATACTTCGCCAAGACCGGAACCCGGATCTTCACGGTGCTCGGGTCACTGCTGTGCGGGCTGGGGGTGCTGCTTCTGTCGCGCATGTCCGTCGACGGCTCCTACCTCACCGATCTGCTGCCGGGCATGCTGGTGCTGTCGGTGGGGGCGGGCGCGGTCTTCGTCGCGAACACCACGGCGGCGAACGCGGGCGTGCCACCCGAGCAGGCCGGTCTGGCCGCCGCCCTGCTCAACACCGGGCAGCAAGTGGGCGGGGCGCTGGGTCTCGCGGTGCTCACCGCCATCGCGACTTCGCACACCGACACGCGACTCGCGGCCGGTCACGCGCCGATCGAGGCCCTGAACGCCGGCTTCGGCCGGGCGCTGTTCGTCGGCGGCGTCATCGCGGTGGCCGCCGCGATCGTGGGGCTGCGGACCGTCAACGCGCGCGGGGACGCCGAACCCACTACGTCCGCCGCGGAAACCGCCGCGGTCTGATGAGGAAGCCGGGAGCCGAGCGGCTCCCGGCCATCACACGCACGAACAGCTCGACCGATAAACCGGCACAGCCGGTGTCAGGACTTGGCCAAGTACTCCAAGCGCTCGGAATCGACGGCGGCGTGCATCATCCCCGCGAGACCGGGATGCCTGCGCAGCCCGGGATCGGATGCCACCACGGCCCGGGCGAATTCCTGAGCGGCGGTGATGACCTCCAGATCGTCCAGCAGCGACAGCAGCCGCAGCGAACGGGCCGTACCGGACTGCGCGGCGCCGAGCACGTCGCCCTCGCGGCGGGTACGCAGGTCGAGCACCGCGAGTTCGAAGCCGTCGGTGGTGGCGGCCACCGCGTCCAAGCGCGCCATCGCGGACCCGCCCGGCGCGGCATCCGTGACCAGCAAGCACAATCCAGGGTGCTTGCCCCGGCCGATCCGGCCACGCAGCTGGTGCAACTGGCTGACGCCGAACCGGTCCGCGTCGACGATCACCATCACCGTCGCGTTGGGCACGTCCACACCGACCTCTACCACCGTGGTGCACACCAGCACGTCCACCGATCCGTCGTTGAACGCGCGCATCACCTGGTCTTTCTCGTCGGCGGGCAGTCGGCCGTGCAGCAGGCCCACCCGCACGCCCGACAGCGGCCCGCCGCGCAGCATCTCGAACACGTCCAGCACCGCCTGGGTGTTCGGGGCCTCCTTCTCGCCGTCGCCGGACTTCGAGCGTCCATTGCGGGACTTGCCCGCCGTCTCTTCGTCCTCGCCGATGCGCGAACACACCACGTACGCCTGACGTCCCGCGGCGACCTCCTCCACGATCCGCTCCCAGGCACGATCCACCCAGTTCGGGTGCTGCCTGCGCGGCACCACCTTGGAGACGATCGGCGAGCGGCCTCTCGGCAGTTCGGTCAGCGTGGAGGTCTCCAGATCGCCGAGGGTGGTCATGGCGATCGTGCGTGGGATCGGGGTGGCGGTCATCACCAGCAGATGCGGGCTTGCACCCGCTTTCGCCTTGGCGCGCAGAGCATCTCGCTGCTCCACACCGAAACGATGCTGCTCGTCGACCACGACCATGCCGAGGTCGAAGAACTCGACGTTGTCCTGGATCAGCGCATGCGTGCCGATCACGATGCCCGCCTCGCCGGTCACCGCCTCCAGCAGCGCCGCCTTCTTGGCCGCGGCCGACATCGACCCGGTCACCAGCACCACGCGGGTGGCGTTGTCGGCCGCGCCCAATTCGCCGGCGGCGCCCAGTTCGCCGAGCATGCCGCGCAGCGACCGGTAGTGCTGCGCGGCCAGTACCTCCGTCGGGGCGAGCAGTGCGCACTGGAGGCCGGCGTCGACCACCTGCAGCATGGCGTGCAGGGCGACGATCGTCTTCCCGGAGCCCACCTCACCTTGCAGCAACCGGTGCATCGGCTGCTCGCGGGCCAGATCGGCGGAGATCTCCGCCACGACCTGCTTCTGCCCGGCGGTCAGGTCGAAAGGCAACCGCTGGTCGAACGCGGCGGCGATGCCGTCGGCGCGCGGCGCGCAGGCGCGAGCGCGGCGTCCGGAGACCTCGTGCCTGCGCTCGGCCAGCACCAGTTGCAGAGCCAGCGCCTCGTCGAAGCGCAGCCGGTCCTTGGCCTGATCGATGTCGGACTTGTGTTCGGGCAGATGGATCAGGCGCAGCGCGTCGGACAGGTTCGGCAGGGCCCGTTCGGCCCGCACGTCCTCCGGCAGCGGATCTTCGATGGGATCGAGCTGATCGAGCACCTGACGCACGCACGCGAGCACGTCCCAGCTCTGCACCTTGGCCGTCGCCGGGTAGACCGGGATGAACTCGCGTTCCATGAAAGAGGTGTCCACGCCCCCCGCGCCTTTCGCGCTCTCCGCGAGACCGCGCAGGTCACCGCCGCCGCGCACCTTCGTCAGCGCGCCGACCGACGCGGCGTCGTCCTCGGCTTCCGGCAGGATCAGGTAGCCGGGGTGGCTGAGATTCCACTGCCCGGGGCGCCAGTAGTTCACCGTGCCCGACATCATCGCGCGCAGGCCTTCGCGAACAACGTATTTCACCTTGTCGCCATTGAAGAAGGTGACGTCGACGCCGCGACCGGAGCCGGTGTCGAGCACCACCTTCAGCAGAGAACCGCGGCGGTTGCGCATCGGACGCAGCTCGGCCTTGGTGATCCGTCCGATGACGGTGATGTGCGAACCGTCCTCCGGCGCCTCCTCGGTGAGCGGCTGGCCCTGCGTCGCGTACCGCAGGGGGTAGTGCCGCAGCAGATCCTCGACGGTCTGCATGTCGAACGCGTCCGCCAGGGAGGCCGCCGCCTTGGCCCCGAGAATGTGGTCGAGCCGATCGCTCAGTGTCGCCATGCCCTACTCCACTCCGATCTGCACCGAATCACCCTGCTGCCCACCGGAATACACGATCACCTCGACACCGGGGAAGTTCTGTGCGATATGGGCGGCGAGTTCGTCGCCGAGGTCGTCCGGAGCCGCCGCTCCCATCAGCAGCGTGACCAGCTCGCCGCCGAAGGCGAGCAGCCGATCCAACAGGGTCCGCCCGGCCGTGCGCACGTCGCGCTCGATCACGACGACATCGTGACCGGTCAGACCGAGTCCGTCGCCCGGCGCGCAGGTGCCGACCATGGTGAGCGCGCGCTCGGTCGCCACGCGCAGCGACCCCCAGCGTGTCGTGGCGGCCGCCTCCGACATGGCGAAGGCGTCGTCCACCGCGATCCGTCCGCGGTCGTGCACGGCCAGGGCCGCCAACCCTTGCACCATCGACGCGCTCGGCAGCAACAGCACGTCCCGGTGGGCGTCGCGCGCGGCGACGCCCACGGCGACCAACTCGTGCGCGGGCAGCGCGCCGTTGGGCAGCACCAGCACCTCGCGGTTGGGCATCCGCCGGATCGCGGCCAGCAGCGTCGTGGCGGCGACCGGCTCGTCGCCCGCCAGCACCACGGCGCCCGCGTCCTCGAACAGCGTCGCGGCGCCCGCGCCGTCGACCACCGCCAGGATTCCGCGATCGGCCGGAGTCCCGGGAGCCGCCGCCGTAGCCGGGCCGAGCGAACCCGCCACCACCTGGGTCGAATCGGCGGGCGGAGCCGATCCCGTGACGTCTTCGGTCCGCATCGGCGGGACACGAGAGTCGCAGGCGCGGTCGCCGGGGTTGGTCCTGTCCTCTGTTCGTGCTCTCCCGCCGCGATCGGCCGCGACGAGGTCGCCGGACCCGGCGAGCACGTCCGGGCGCGACCCGAGGGCGACGTTCTCGACGCGGATGCGGCTGAGCTTGCCCGCCGCGATGCCCGCCTCCACCGCCGCACCCGCGTCGGCACAGTGCACATGCGCCGACCAGGCTCCGACACCGTCGCCGACGACCACGACCGAGTCGCCGAGTTCGCCGAGACGGGCGCGCAGCGCGGCCACTTTCGGCTCGTCGGAGTCGGCCAGCAGGTACATCACCTCGTACTGCGGTTCGGCCTCGCCGGGGGGCGCGATTCGCGCCGCCGTCGGGGGCCGTGGGTACTCCGGCCGAGCGGGCGCCGCACCTCGTGTGACGGTGACCAAGCTGTCCAGCAGTACGACCAGCCCGCGAGCTCCCGCGTCGACGACACCGGCCTGCCGCAGCACACCCAATTGAAAGGTCGTGTCGCCGAGCGCTTTGGCCGCACCGTCGGCCGCCGCGAGCGCCACGTCCCCGAGCGCCTGATCCGGGCACCCCGCGGCCGCCGCGGCCGCACAGTCCAGCACGGTGAGAATGGTTCCCTCGATCGGCACGCTCAGCGCCTCGCGGACCAGTTCGGATGCCCTGGTCAGCGCAGCCCGGAGACTGTCGGCCGTGAACGGACCACCGTCCACCGCATCCGCGACGCCACGCAGCACCTGAGACAGGATGATGCCCGAGTTGCCGCGGGCGCCGACGGTCGCGCCGTGGGCCATCGCGACGGCGACGGCATGGGCCACGCTCCCGCCCGAGTTCGCCCGCTGCGCCGCGGCCGCTTCCCCCGCCTCGACGGCGGCGCGCATGGTGGCCAGCAGATTGGTGCCGGTGTCCGCGTCCGGGACGGGAAAGACATTGAGCGCGTTGATCTCCGCGCGCCGGTGTTCCAGGCCGGCGAGACAGGTGCGGCCCCAGCGCAGCAATGCCGTGCCGTCCATCCCATCTCGCGCTCCGGACACCGTCCCCTCACTCCCTTCCGCCACCTGCGCACCACCACCGCCCGCCAGGTTAGCGGGCGGTCCCGACAGGCGACCGGCAAGACCGCGCCGTTAGACTGGGGATGCCCAGCAACCGCTCCGGCACTCGTGGCACGGGGACCGGTTTGGTGGATCGGTGTCGGCACAGCTACCCTTGCAGGGTTGCCTCGCGCGGCCGTCACCGGTCTGCGCTGGTCGGCTCCCCGCCGACAAGGCACACACTCGACATTGCACGAGGACGCGCCGCACCGCGAAAGCGGCGGTCCCCACCATTGACATGAAGGAGTTCGCGACTATGGCTGCCGTCTGCGACGTCTGCGCCAAGGGCCCCGGCTTCGGGAAGTCGGTCTCGCACTCGCACCGGCGCACCAACCGTCGTTGGAACCCGAACATTCAGACCGTGCGCGCGCAGGTCGCCCCGGGCAACACCCGCCGCATGAACGTGTGCACCTCGTGCCTGAAGGCGGGCAAGGTCGTCCGCGGCTGATCCGCCCTCCGGCTGACCAGCACCCCGGCACACGCCCCGGCACCCGTATCGGGTGGTCCGGGGCGTCGTCATGACTGTGGGGGTCAGCGAGTGCGGCCACTGTGAGCGAACATCCGTGGCGAGTCCAGCCCTTGGCCGCGGGGTACACCCACAGCCTCGCCGAATGTCACATCGCCTGCTGGCGCGAGGCGTTTCGGGGACTGGCGCCCGCGCACGTGCTCGACGCCTTCGATGTCGGGCGGCGGGCCGAGCAGTGGGAACGCGATCGGGTGCGCTATCCGGGCCGCACCCACGTCGCGATCATCGATGACGAAGTGATCGGATTCTCCAGCGCGGGCCCGCCCGATGACGCGGACGCGGTGACTCCACTCGAACTGCACGCACTCTACGTTCGATCCCGCTGGCACGGCAGCGGTGTGGCCGACGATCTGATCCGCGCCGCACTCGACCCGGCCGCTGCATGCTCGCTCTGGGTGTTCGAGCGGAACGCGCGCGCTCAGGCGTTCTACCGGCGGCATGGTTTCGTGCTCGACGGCACCCGCAAGGTCGAGTCGTTCACCGCCGCGATGGAGGTGCGCATGGTGCGCAAGCCGACGATGCGCGCGGACCCCGCACCGGACGGCACTCGCTAGGCGTATCCGCGCCTTCGCTTAAGGTGCAGATCATGACCTCCAGCGAGCAAGCCGGGTACGTGACAACCGTCGACGGCGTCCTCCAGATCACCATCGCCACCTCCGCCAACGGCACGTCCATGGATTTCGCGGGCATCAACGCGGGCACCGCCGCGCTGAACGCACTCGGCTCCGAAGCGGGCGCGGTGCTGCTGCGAGGCACCGGTCGCAACTTCTGTGCGGGCGGCGACGTGCGCGGCTTCGCCGCGGCGCAGGACCGCTCGGCGCACATTCACGGTCTGGCCACCGACCTGCACGAATTCGTCCGGGCGCTGGACGCTGTACCGCTCCCGGTGGTGGCCGCGGTCCAGGGTTGGGCGGCGGGTGCGGGCATGAGCCTGGTCTGCGTGGCCGACATCGCCCTGGGCGGTCCGGGCACCAAGCTGCGCCCCGCTTATCCGGGAATCGGCCTGAGCCCCGACGGCGGCATGTCCTGGACGCTGCCGCGCATCGTCGGTCGGGCGCGGGCCCGCGAGATCCTGCTCACCGATGCCGTCCTCGACGCCGACGAGGCGGTGCGCCTCGGCGTACTGGGCAGGCTGGTCGCCGACGACGAGATCGCCGAGGAGGCGCAGCGACTGGCGCGCACCCTCGCCGCGGGACCGCGGTCCACCCACGCGAGCATCAAATCGCTGCTGCGGCAGTCCGAGAGCGCGACGCTGAGCGATCAGCTCGACAGCGAGCGCGACGGCATCGCTGCGGCCGCCGGCTCCGCCACCGGACGCGAGGGCGTGGACGCGTTCGTGGCGAAGCGTGAGCCCGACTACGCCGGACTCGCCTGATCCGGCTTCATTCCCAGGTGGCGAGTACGAATTTCGCCACCGCGTCGGTGAACGAGTCGTTGTCGTCGCCTGCGGCGGTGTGCGCGGCGCCGCCGATCTCCACGAGCTGGGCGTGCGGCACCAGCCGCTGGAACGCCTCGGCTCCCTCGGCGCTCACCACATCCGAACGCATGCCGCGGACCAGCAGCACCGGAATGCGCAGCGCCCGCGCCGCGTCCTCCATCGGCTCGGTCATCGCCGACGGGTCCTCGACCCGGTCGCCGAGCATGTCCGGGTCCCAGTGCCAGTACCAGCGGCCGTCGCGCTCGCGCAGATTGCGGAGCAGGCCGTCGGTACTCTTCGGGCGCGGACGGTGCGGCAGGTACTCGGCGACCGCGTCGGCCGCCTGCTCGATGGTGTCGAAGCCGTCGCGATGCTTGCCGAGGAAGTCGATTACCCGGGCGATTCCCTCCGGCTCGGGCCTGGTCACGATGTCGACGAGGACGAGAGCGCTGATCGCCTCCCCGCCGGGCCGTGCGGTGGCGAGCAGTCCGGTGATCCCGCCCATGCTGGCCCCGACGACCACCGCGGGCGCGCCCAGCTGTTCCAGCACCCGCAGCAGGTCCTCGGCCATGGTCTGCCGTCGGTAGTCGCGATCCGGCGCCCACTGGCTGTCGCCGTGACCGCGGGCGTCGACGGTGACGACCCGCATTCCCGACGCGCCGAGCCGCGCGCCGGTCTGCTTCCACGAGTGCCGGGTCTGCCCGCCACCATGCAGGAAGACGACGAGCGGGCCGTCGACCGGGCCGAACTGATCGGCGGCCAGCTCGATTCCGCCCGAACCGCGCAGCCGGAGCCGGGACGGTTCGAGAAGATTGTTCGCATTACTCACGATCTGTAGGATCGCACAACGCCCGTCCGCACCGGCGTGAACCCGGCGAATCGAGGGTTCAGCAGCCGAGATTGCCCACGAAGAACAGGCACGCGATCTTGGCATTCACCGACGCGGAGATGGTGGAGGAGCCGCTGGAGGTGTACTCCTCGGCGACCGGAGCCGTCGTGGTCTCCGCGGCGGGCTCGAGCCGCAGGGGGGCCGCACCTGCGACAGCGGCGCCGCTGGTGAGCGCGGCGCAGAAGGCCAGGGTCGCGGTAGCGCCGCGGAGGGTGGTGTTGTGCATGGAAGAGCTCCTCACTCGTTTTCTCTCGGTCGATCACACACAGACGCCCGATTCAGGGCAGGCGCCAGTCAACCGGTTCGGCCCCCAGTTCGTCGAGTAGTTCGTTCACTCGCGAGAAGGGGCGGGAACCGAAGAACCCGCGCGACGCCGACAGCGGCGACGGATGCGCGGACTCGATATAGGGAATCTCGGATTCTGCCAGCAACGGCTTGAGCGTCGCCGCGTCCCTGCCCCACAGGATCGCCACCAACGGCTCGTCCCTGGCGACCAAGGCGCGGATCGCCTGTTCGGTGACCGCCTCCCAGCCCTTGCCCCGGTGCGAGGCGGGCTTGCCGGGAGAAACGGTGAGCACTCGGTTGAGCATCAGCACACCCTGGTCCGACCACGGGCTCAGATCGCCGCAGGAGGGCGTGGGGTGGCCGAGATCCTTGCTGTATTCGGCGAAGATGTTGGCCAGGCTGCGCGGGATCGGCGAAACGTCCGGCGCGACGGAGAAACTCAGCCCCATGGGATGGCCGGGCGTCGGATAGGGGTCCTGGCCGACGACGAGCACGCGCACCGCGTCGAACGGACGCTGGAAGGCGCGCAGGACGTTCTCACCGGACGGCAGGTAGCCGCGGCCCGCGGCGTTCTCGGCACGAAGGAATTCGCCCATGGCGGCGATCCGGTCCGCCACCGGCTCGAGTGCCTTCGCCCAGCCCGGATCCATGATTTCCGTCAATGGTTTCGTGCCCATGACCGCACAACTTAGCGTGGGTCGCCGTCGAGGGCCGAGTCCGCCCCACGGAAGGATTCCCACCCGCCGTCGCCGGTCTGGGTCACGCCGTCGACGGTAAGCCCGCGACCGGCCACAACCTGCCCGATCGCGACCCATCCGGACGGCAGCGCGCGGTCCGGCGCCCATGTTCCCGCGAAGGCGTGGTCCTCGCCGCCGGTCAGGATCCATTGCGCCGCATCGGCTTCCAGCCGAGCGGCGACGTGCTCCAACGCCGGGTCGCGCAGCGCCGCCGAATCCAGATCGATGGCGACACCTGATGCCGATGCGATGTGCCCCAGATCCGCTAGCAACCCGTCGGACACGTCGGTCAACGCGCGCAACCCCACGTCGGTCGAGCCGGTCCGGGCCCGCGACCTTCCCACTCGCGCTTCGTGGTCGCCGTTCGGCGGCTGCCGCCGCGAAAGCTCCTCGCCTGTCGTGGTACCGGGCATGTCCGCCGCCGGGTCGATCGATCCGGGACACGACCGCGCGGAAGACTTCTGCGCCACAGTCGAATTCGACCCGTCGAGCGTTCCGCGGCCCAGCGCGTCCAGGACGGCGGCGTACGGCGGCTGCGGGACACGATGAGCGGCGAGCGCTTCCGCGACCTCGGGTCCGGTCACCCCAGCGGTGAAGGCGGCGAGTCCCGCGGCCGACCAGCCTAGACGGCCGGCCACCGCGACGACGTCCCCCGCGCGCGCACCCGCTCGGGTGATCGGCGCGCCTTCCCCTGGATCGCCGAACGCGGTGACGGAGATGATCAGCTCACGGCTGCGGACCAGGTCGCCGCCCGCGATCGAGGCGCCCGCTCTGGCCGCCTCGGCCCACATGCCGTCCGCAAGCCCGTCGACGACTTCGAGCGGAGTGTCGGCCGGGCAGCCGAGCGCGACGACGAACGCGGTCGGCGTCGCGCCCATGGCGACCACGTCGGCGGCGTTCTGCGCGATCGCCTTGCGGCCGATGTCCTCGGGGCTGGACCAGTCCAACCGGAAGTGCCGATCCTGCACGAGCATGTCGGTGGACACCACGAACCGGCCGTCGGGCGCGGCGACCATCGCCGCGTCGTCGCCAGGGCCGAGCAGCACACCCGGCGCTTGCACCCGGCCCGCGTTGATGCGGTCGATCAGCGCGAACTCCCCCAGTTCACGCACTGTCCTCGGGCCCCTACTGGCGCTGATGACCGATCCTTTCCGGCGCGCTGCTTGCTGGAATGAGCCCGACGGTACCCTTTCGGAGGCACCTCGAGTACTACCGGGCCGGTCCATCGCGCCACCATCGCGCGGCCACCGACCGGCGCCGACGCGCGAACGAGAAAGGATCGGTGAGTGTTGTATGGCGGCGGATTCGCCGGACCGCGATTCCGCGGAACGCGAGCATTCGGACGGCACGCAAGCCGGTGCGGACGCTCGGAAGCCCGCCGCACCGGGCGGTCCGGCAGGCAGCGCCGACGCCGCGGACTCGAACGCGCAGGCCGCCGCCTCCGAAGCAGCGGAGCAGACGGCGGATTCGGCCGCTGAAGCCGACGAGCCGGACAACGCGCCCGCACATCAATATTCGCCCGCGATCATCGCCACCGCCGTCGCGCTTCCCGTCGTGCTGGTCGTCGCGGTGCTCGTGGCCGCCGTGCTCGCGAGCCGCGCGCCGGTCGAGCGGGAACCACTGGTGCTCGGCCCTGTCCCTGCCCCTGCGGCGGAGGGTCCGGCCTGCGCCGCCCTGCTGCCCGCGCTGCCCGCGGACCTGGGTGAGTTCACCAAATCGACCCTGGTCGAGCCCGCTCCGCCCGCCACCCGCGCGTGGCAGCGCGCCGAAGGCGGGGACCCCATCGTCCTGCGCTGCGGTTTGGATCGACCGCTGGAATTCAACCGCGCCTCACCGTTGCAGGTCGTGAACGGCGTGCAGTGGTTCGAGGTCCGCGACCAGACCGCCGAGGTGAGCACCTGGTTCGCCGTCGACCGCGGAACCTACATCGCCCTCACCGTCCCCGACGGCTCCGGTCCGACGCCGCTGCAAGAAGTCTCCGACACGGTCACCGCCACCATCCCGGCCCAGCCGATCGATCCGGGACCGCTGCCCAACTGACGCGCGGCTCGGTGATCGGCGTTGTCGTCATCGCAGCCCGGCGGACGCCTGCCAGACAGCCGATCGCTTCACTCCGTGCCCCGGACCGGATTCGCGACGCGGTGAACCACTGCTGCACGATCTGTGCCGCAGACCGGCACGGTCGGTCACGTAGGCGATCGTCTGGTGCCGAACTATTCAGGACGCGGACGAAGGTAACCCGGTGGCCCGTGCATCAATTTCGACGTGCGATCCATCAGGGTCACCCGGCTCGGCGGCCGACGATCGGTGCGCAGCAATTATTCCGCAAACCCAAACCCGCGCCGATTGCGCGGTACCGCTCAGCGCAGGCCGGTGCCGCGGGCGAGCGCGGTTTCGATGAGTGTGGAGATCAGTGCGGCGAAGTCGACACCGGTGGCCTCCCACATGCGCGGGTACATGGAGATGGCGGTGAAGCCCGGCATCGTGTTGATCTCGTTGATCACCGGGCCCTGTTCTGTGACGAAGAAATCGACCCGCGCCAGGCCCTGGCAGTCGAGAGCTCGGAAGGCACGCACGGCCAGTTCCCGGATCTGCTCGGACACCTCGTCGTCCAGCTTGGCGGGAACGTCGAACTCGCAGACGTCGTCGAGGTACTTGGTATCGAAGTCGTAGAACGCGGGAGGTTCGGCGGTGACGCCGGTCTCCGGCATCCGGATCTCGGCGACCACGCTCGCCGCGACCCGCCCGTCCGGATGCTCGAGCACCCCGCATTCCACTTCGCGTCCGACGATGCCCGCTTCCACGATCACCTTCGGGTCGTGCGCGCGCGCCGCGGCGATGGCCGCGTCCAGCTCGTTCCAGTCGGTCACCCTGGTGATGCCGATCGATGATCCGCCGCGGGCCGGCTTGACGAACACCGGCAGGCCAAGGCGCAGCCGGTCCTCCTCGGCGACGGTCGCCGTGCCGGGCCGCAGCACCACCTGGGTGCCGATCGGCAGTCCCTCCGCCGCGAGCAGTTTCTTGGTGAATTCCTTGTCCATGCCCGCCGCGCTGGCCAGCACCCCCGGTCCGACATACGGGATCCCGGCCAGCTCCAGCATTCCTTGCAAGGTGCCGTCCTCACCGAACGGTCCGTGCAGGATCGGGAAGACCACGTCGACCGAGCCGAGAGCGGCGCTCGGATCGTCGAGCGCGATCAGCGCCCCCGAGCGGCTCGGGTCGGCGGCCAGGGTCAGCGCCGTGCCGGTGGCATCCACCGACGGCAGCGCGCGATCGTGGATGCCGAGCGCGGCGACGTCCGCACCGCCGAGCACCCAGCGGCCCTCCGCGGTGATTCCGATCGGCACGACCTCGTACTTCTCCGGATCCAGGTGGCGCAGCACACTACCGGCCGATACGCAGGACACGGCGTGCTCGTTACTGCGCCCGCCGAAGACCACAGCTACCCTGATCCGGTTCGTCATGACCCGAACCGTACCCGTTTCGACCCGCGCACCCACCGCTGACCGTCCGGGACACCGCGGTCTCCGCTCAGGGCGTGCGCAGCCGGATCACTCCGGCTTCATCCGCCGTCCGAGCAGGTTGCCGACGGCTTCGCGCACGGAAAGTCCTTCGTGGCAGACCTGGTGCACCGAGGTGGTCAGCGGCATCTCGACGCCGTGCCGCTCGGCCAGCGCGCGCACCGATGTGCAGGACTTCACACCCTCGGCGACCTGTCCATGAGTGGCCGATTGGGCGGCTTCCATGGATCCGCCCGCGCCGAGCACATGGCCGAAGGACCGGTTGCGCGACAGCGGCGAGGTGCAGGTGGCGACCAGATCCCCGACTCCCGCGAGCCCGGCCAGCGTGACCGGCTCCGCACCGAGGGCCACCCCGAGCCGGATGATCTCGGCCAGACCGCGGGTGATCAGGCTGGCGATCGAGTTGTCACCCAGGCCCATGCCCGAGGCGATGCCGCAGGCGAGCGCGATGACGTTCTTGCACGCCCCGCCGATCTCGCAGCCGACCACATCGGTATTGGTGTAGGGCCGGAAGTATCCGGTCGCGCTGGCGTGCTGCACCGCGACCGCCCGGTCGTTGTCCGAGCAGGCGATCACGGTCGCGGCGGGCTGTTCCACCGCGATCTCCCGCGCCAGGTTCGGCCCGGACAGCACCGCGACCCGGCTCTGGTCGGCCCCGGTGACCTCCTCGATGACCTGACTCATGCGCAGCAGCGTCCCGGTCTCGATCCCCTTCGCCAGGCTCAGCAGCGTGGCATCGGCCGGGATCATCCCCTTCCACTCCGCGAGGTTGGTGCGCAGCGACTGCGACGGCACCGCCAGCACGACGATGTCGGCTCCCGCCAGCGCCACCGCGGGGTCGTGGGAGGCCGCGATCGGCGGCAGCGGAATATCCGACAGGTAATCGGGATTGCGATGTTCGGAGGCCAGCGTCGCGGCGACCTCGGGCCGCCGGGCCCAGATCGTGACCTCGGTTCCCGCGTCCGCCAACACCTTCGCGAACGCGGTGCCCCACGATCCTGCGCCCAGCACTGCCGCCCTCGTCATCAGCCCAATATGCCATGGAAGGATTGCTCGCATGCGCCCGCACGCCGTGCATGCCGTGATCGCGGTCAAGAGCCTCGATCGGGCCAAGAGCCGACTGGCCGACCGGCTGCGCCCGGAGCACCGGGCGCGGCTGGTGCTGGCCATGCTCGCCGACACCGTGACCGCCACCACGGCGGTAGGCGATGTCGTATCCGTGACCGTGGTCACGCCCGACCCCGCGGTCGCCGATCTGGCTCGCACGCTCGGCGCCGACGTCCATCCGGAACCACGCGGGCCGCGCTCGGGCGGGCTGAACACCGCGCTGGCCGCCACCGCCGCCGCGTTGCGCGATGCGCACGGGCCGATCGATCTGCTCGCACTGCAGGCCGACCTGCCCGCGTTGCGGCCGGAAGAACTGTCGGACATGCTCGCCGCCGCTCCCCGAGGCCTGCGCTCGATCGTGGTCGACCACGAGGGCAGCGGCACCGCCGCGCTGGTGGTGCGCGATCCCCTCGCCGCACTCGACCCCCGCTTCGGCCCCGGGTCCGCCCGCAGCCACATCGGGGCAGGCGCGGTGGATCTCACCGGGGACTGGCCGGGACTGCGCCTGGACGTCGACACCGCCGACGATCTGGACCGCGCGGTGGCCCTGGGGGCCGGCAACGCGACTCGTGCTGTCCTGCACGACATCGGCTGGCCGGGCGGCGTTCACGAACACGTTCCACACGTGTGCTAGACGATCGCCATGGTGGCGTGAGACACAGACCGATCACGCTCACGGGATGCACATGAGCTGTCCGGTAAGGGATGATCGTTGGCGTGAGCGATACGGAAATCGTCAAGCAGCAGCCGTTGCTTCCCACGCCACCCCCGGCGGCGACACCCTTGTCCGCCGACTCGGTGGCGCCACGGTTGCCACGTGATCGCTACCTCAATCGTGAATTGAGCTGGCTGGACTTCAACGCCCGCGTACTCGCGCTCGCCGAGGACGCGTCGCTTCCGTTGCTGGAGCGGGCGAAGTTCCTGGCGATCTTCGCGTCGAATCTCGACGAGTTCTACATGGTGCGGGTCGCGGGATTGAAGCGCCGCGCCGAGACCGGTCTGCTGGTGCGCTCGGCCGACGGCCGCTCCCCCGGCGAGCAACTGGAGCTGATCGCCGCGCGCGCACAGGAGATAGCGGTGCGTCATGCCCGCGTCTTCCTCGACAGCGTGCTGCCCGCGCTGACCGCCGAGGGCATCGCGATCATCGACTGGAGCGATCTGGACGACGACGAACGCAGGCGTCTTTCCGGTTACTTCCAGGATCAGGTGTTCCCGGTCCTCACCCCGCTCGCGGTGGACCCGGCGCACCCATTCCCCTACATCAGCGGGCTGAGCCTCAACCTCGCGGTGACGGTGAAGGAACCCGCCACGGGCGGCGAGCACTTCGCCCGCGTCAAGGTGCCCGACAACGTCGACCGGTTCGTCCGCGTGCGCCGCACCGACTCCGGCTCACCCATCGCCGCTTTCCTGCCGATGGAAGCGCTCATCGCCGCGCACCTGGATCTGCTGTTCCCCGGTATGGACGTGGTCGAGCACCACTCGTTCCGGATCACCCGCAACGCGGACTTCGAGGTCGACGAAGATCGCGATGAGGATCTGCTGCAGGCGCTGGAGCGCGAGCTGGCCCGGCGCCGGTTCGGTTCGCCGGTGCGCCTGGAGGTGTCCGACGACATGACCGAGCACATGCTCGATCTGCTCCTGCGGGAGCTGGATGTCGACCCCGGCGACGTGATCCAGGTGCCCGGCCTGCTCGACCTGTCCTGCCTCTGGCAGGTATACGGCGTGGACCGGCCGAATCTGAAGGACACTCCGTACGTCCCCGCCACGCCGCCCGCGTTCGGCGAGCGCGAGACGCCACGCAACGTCTTCGCCGCCCTGCGCGAGGGCGACGTGCTCGTGCACCACCCGTACGACTCGTTCTCCACCAGCGTGCAGCGGTTCATCGAACAGGCCGCCGCCGACCCGCAGGTGCTCGCCATCAAGCAGACGCTCTACCGCACCTCCGGCGACTCCCCGATCGTCAACGCGCTCATCGACGCCGCAGAGGCGGGCAAGCAGGTGGTCGCCCTGGTCGAGATCAAGGCGCGGTTCGACGAGCAGGCCAACATCAAATGGGCCCGCGCGCTGGAACAGGCCGGTGTGCACGTGGTGTACGGCCTCATCGGACTGAAGACCCACTGCAAGACCTGCCTGGTGGTGCGGCGCGAGGGCGCGACCATCCGCCGCTACTGCCACATCGGCACCGGCAACTACAACCCGAAGACCGCACGGCTCTACGAGGACGTCGGATTGCTCACCGCCGCACCCGAAATCGGCGCCGACCTGACCGACCTGTTCAATTCGCTGACCGGTTACTCGCGGAAAGAGAACTACCGCAATCTGCTCGTTGCCCCGCACGGCGTGCGCTCCGGCATCATCGAGCGCATCCAGCGCGAGACCGAGCTCGCGGCGCAGGGGGCGGACGCCCGAATCCGGCTGAAGGCCAATGCGATCGTCGACGAGGAGATCATCGACGCGCTGTACCGGGCCTCGCAGGCGGGCGTACCGGTGCAGATCGTGGTGCGCGGCATCTGCGGGCTGCGTCCCGGTGTGCCCGAGATGAGCGAGAACATTCAAGTCCGCTCCATCCTCGGCCGGTTCCTGGAGCACTCCCGTGTCATGCACTTCCAGGCGCAGGACGAGTACTGGATCGGCAGCGCCGACATGATGCACCGCAACCTGGATCGCCGGGTGGAGGTGATGGCGCAGGTGAAGGATCCGCGATTGACCGAGCAACTCGGTGAGGTGTTCGACTCCGCGCTGTCGCCGACCACGCGCTGCTGGGTGCTGCAACCCGACGGCACCTGGCAGGCGTCACCGGGCTCCTCCGGGGACGGGGACAAGATCAGAGATCATCAGGAGTTCTTGATGCGGCTGCGCAGGCCCGAGCAGCAGTGAACGCCACAACGGGGTTCGAACAGGGGGGGAGCCCGTTCTGGGATCCCCGCGTCACCGCCAACATCCACGCGGCGGGTGCGTTGCTGTGGCGGGAGTCGGCTGCGGGTGCGATCGAGATCGCGCTCGTCCACCGCCCCAAGTACCAGGATTGGTCCCTGCCCAAGGGCAAGCTCGACCCGGGTGAGACACCGGTGCTGGCCGCGGTCCGCGAGGTCCGCGAAGAGACCGGCCTGGAGTGCAGACTGGGCCGCTATCTCGGCTACGTGACCTACCCGATTCCAGGCCATCGCAAGCTGAAGCGGGTCGACTACTGGGCCGCCGAAGTGGCGGGCGGGGAGTTCACCGCCAATTCCGAGGTGGACGTGCTCAGCTGGCACCCGCTGGACCGGGTGATGGAGCAACTGTCGTATCCGATGGACCGGCAAGTGGTGCGCGCCTTCACCCGGCTGCCCGCACGCACCGACACCCTTCTGCTGGTCCGGCATGCCCGAGCCGGCCGCAGGGACCGCTTCAACGGTCCCGACGAGCAGCGTCCGCTCGACCGCGAAGGCGAGACGCAGGCACGTGCGCTGGCGCCGAATCTCTTGGCGTTCGGCGCATCCGAGGTGTACTCGGCCCCTCCGCTGCGCTGCGTGCAGACCATGGCGCCGCTGGCGGAGAAGCTCGGCCGCGAAATCGGCATGGAGCCATTGTTTTCCGAGACCGGGTACGCCGAGCACCCGGACGAGGCCCGGGAACGTCTTCGAGCCCTGGTGTCGGACAATGCCGTTCGCGTCGTCTGCAGTCAGGGCAAGGTGATCCCGGATCTGCTGGGATGGCTGGCCGAACGCGACGGAATCGCGCTGCCGTCGGCGCGCAATCGCAAGGGCAGTGTGTGGGTACTGTCGTTCGTCGGCCAGCGCTTGGTGGCCGCCGACCATCTGGATCGAACGCTGTCAGCCTACGTGGCGCAGTCCTGATACGCGCGAAGCTCGCCCGTCACCGCGCGCGTCGGCGGTCGCCGCGCGCTCGAGGATGACCCGGGTGAGCCGCGACCGTCAGGTCTCAGTGGGTGGACAGCCGAAAACGGCCCCGGGTGTCTCCCGGGGCCGTCTCGACGTTGAGGCGAAGGGGCCCGGTCGTGGGGCCGCGCATTCAGCGCCGATCCGGCGGTGGCTCGAGATCAGCGGGCTCGACGAGCCGGGGCCTTCTTGGCCGCGGTCTTCTTCGCAGGTGCTTTCTTGGCGGCGGTGGTCTTCTTGGCCGCCGTGGCCTTGGTGGCCGCCTTCTTGGCCGGAGCCTTCTTCTCGACCGCGGTCTTCTTCGCGGGCGTCTTCTTCGCAGCGGTCTTGGTAGCGGTCGTCTTGCGCGCGGTGGTCTTGGCCGGGGCCTTGGCGGCGGCCTTGCGGGCTGTCGTCTTGGCAGGCGCCTTGGTCGGCGTCGATTTCTTGGCGGCGGTCTTCTTCGCCGCCGTCTTCTTCGCCGCCGCCTTCTTGGCGGCCACCGGCGCATTCACCCCGCGCTTGACGGCGGGCCCGGTCGCGGCCAGTTTCTGCTTGCCCGCGATCACCGCCTTGAACTGAGCGCCGGGGCGGAACGCGGGCACCGAAGTGGGCTTGACCTTCACCGTTTCGCCGGTACGCGGGTTCCTCGCGACGCGAGCCGCCCGCTTACGCTGTTCGAACACACCGAAACCGGTGATTGTGACGCTCTGACCCTTGTGCACCGCGCGCACGATGGTGTCGACCACATGCTCGACTGCCGCGGTGGCCGTGCGCCTGTCCGTACCCAACTTTTCGGTCAGAACGTCGATCAGTTCCGCCTTGTTCATTGAATCCTCCGCAGACTAATGGCCCGTCGTCGGACCGACTAGGTACCACGGTAAACCCACTTTGGGCAAGAGTCTATGTGCCACGCCAAAATTCATGTGGTTTAGCACACGTCCAGCTACCACAACTCCGGCTGTCCAGCTAACTGACGAGGGTGATTACGTCTGCGAAATATGTGCTGGAAGGGTAGTGGGTTTCCATGTTGGCCTTGCCTTTTCGAACCGGGAGATCGCGTCCTCCCGGCGCAGGGTCAGCCCGATGTCATCCAATCCCTCCAGCAGACGCCACCTGGTGTAGTCATCAATATCGAACGGCAACACGACGGTTCCGGCCGTCACCGTGCGCGCCTCGAGGTCCACAACCAATTCCAAGCCGGGCTGTTCCTCGAGCAACTTCCAGAGCATTTCGACATCGTTCTGTGACATCTGAGCGGCCACCAGCCCGCCCTTGCCCGCATTGCCGCGGAAGATGTCGGCGAACCGGGATGAGATGACCACCCGAAAGCCGTAGTCCGACAGCGCCCAAACAGCGTGTTCACGAGAGGACCCGGTACCGAAATCCGGTCCCGCCACCAGAACACTACCCCTGTTGTATGGTGACGTGTTCAGAATGAAGTCCGGATCGGCCCGCCATGCGGCGAACAACCCGTCTTCGAATCCGGTACGAGTCACCCGCTTGAGGTAGACGGCCGGGATGATCTGATCGGTATCGACATTGGAGCGGCGCAGCGGCACCCCGATGCCCTTGTGCACGGTGAAGGCTTCCATTACGAATCTCCTGGGTTTGAATGAGTGAATCGGGGGCGGTCAGTCCAGATCCGCAGGCGACGACAGTCTTCCGCGGACCGCCGTCGCGGCCGCTACGAGGGGAGAAACGAGGTGCGTACGGCCGCCTTTGCCCTGCCTGCCCTCGAAGTTACGGTTCGAGGTCGACGCGCAACGCTGGCCCGGCTCGAGCTGGTCCGGATTCATTCCCAGGCACATTGAGCAGCCCGCCTGCCGCCATTCGGCGCCCGCCGCGGTGAAAATCTCGTCCAGTCCTTCTTTTTCCGCCTGTGCGCGAACCCGCATCGACCCCGGTACAACCAACATTCGCACGCCGTCGGCGACATGACGTCCCTTCAAAATCCCGGCCACCGCACGCAAATCCTCAATGCGTCCGTTGGTGCACGAACCGACGAATACGGTGTCGATCGGTACTTGCCGAAGTGGAGTACCCGGCTCCAAGTCCATGTAACGCAGAGCTTTCTCCGCGGACTCGCGGGCCGCCTCGTCGGCGATGGCGGCGGGGTCGGGCACGGCCTCGCCCAGCGGGGCGCCCTGGCCGGGGTTGGTGCCCCAGGTGACGAACGGGGTCAGCTCGGCGGCGTCGATGTGCACCTCGGCGTCGAAAGCGGCGCCCTCGTCGGTCTTCAGGGCCTCCCAGGCGGCCACCGCGGCGTCCCAGTCGGCTCCCTGCGGCGCGTGCGGCCGTCCTTTGAGGAATTCGTAGGTCGTTTCGTCCGGCGCGATCATGCCGGCCCGTGCGCCCGCCTCGATGGACATGTTGCAGATCGTCATTCGGGCCTCCATCGACATGGCCCGGATGGCCTCCCCCCGATACTCCAGGACGTAACCCTGGCCGCCGCCGGTGCCGATCTTCGCGATGACGGCCAGGATCAGGTCCTTACTGGTCACGCTGTCGGGCAAGGCGCCGTCCACCGTGATCGCCATCGTCTTGAACGGGCGCAGCGAGAGCGTCTGGGTGGCAAGCACATGCTCGACCTCGGAGGTGCCGATGCCCATCGCCAGCGCGCCGAACGCGCCGTGGGTCGAGGTGTGGCTGTCGCCGCACACCACGGTCATGCCCGGCTGGGTCAGGCCCAGCTGCGGCCCGACCACGTGCACGATGCCCTGATCCAGGTCCCCCATCGGGTGCAGCCGCACACCGAATTCCGCGCAATTGCGCCGCAGCGTGTCGACTTGGGTGCGCGAAATCGGGTCGGCGATCGGCTTGTCGATATCGATCGTCGGGACATTGTGGTCCTCGGTCGCGATCGTGAGATCCGGCCGTCGCACCGGCCTGCCCGCGGCGCGCAGCCCGTCGAAGGCCTGCGGACTGGTCACCTCGTGGACGAGGTGCAGGTCGATATAGATCAGGTCAGGTTCGCGCGAGGCGCCCTCGCCCTCCCCGCGAGCGACCACATGCTGATCCCATACCTTCTCGGCCAGCGTGCGCGGTTTGGCCATTGTCGATCACCTTTCGGACGAAGCAGCCGTTCCGCGATCCGGACTGGCGATGCGGCGACGGTTGCACGAGTTGGGCTGGCTGTGCCTGGTCCGAACACTGACGGCGAGAATCCGCGAAGGTGGGATTCTAAGCACTCGATTCTCAGCATTCGAGACGCTAGTATCGTTCTATGAGACAGCATAGCGGCATCGGCGTCCTCGACAAAGCAGTGGCGGTCCTCTACGCCGTAGCCGAGCATCCGTCGGGTCTCAACGAGCTGTGCGCCCGCACCGGGCTGCCCCGCGCCACCGCGCACCGACTCGCCGTCGGCCTGGAAGTGCATCGCCTGCTCGCTCGCGACGGCAACGGCACGTGGCGGCCGGGTCCGGCCCTCGCCGAGCTCGCGACCAGCGCCGATGACCCGCTGCTCGAGGCCGCCTCGGCCATCCTCCCCCGGTTGCGCGAGATCACCGGCGAAAGCGTGCAGCTCTACTGCCGCGACGGGAACGCGCGCGTCTGCGTCGCGGCGCTTGAACCCCCCGTCGGGCTGCGGGACACCGTGCCGATCGGGGCGCGGCTGCCGCTCACCGCGGGCTCGGCGGCCAAAGTACTGGTGGCGTGGGCCGACCCGGAGCTGCAGCGCACCATCCTGGCCGACGCGGTGTTCGGCGAGCGCGCGCTGGCGGAGGTGCGCAAGCGTGGGTGGGCACAGAGCGCGGCCGAGCGCGCGGCGGGCGTGGCCAGCGTTTCCGCTCCGGTGCGCGACGCCGGAGGCACCGTGGTCGCGGCCGTTTCGGTGTCGGGACCGATCGACCGAATGGGCCGCAGGCCGGGCGCCCGGTGGGCGGCGGATCTGGTCGCGGCCGCCGAGGCCCTGCACAAGCGCCTGTAACGCGTTTCAATTCGGACTCTCTACAGTTGGCCCATGGGAGTCAACCAACGGGCACAGATCGTGATGTCCGACACCGAGATCACCGAGTTCTTGCAGCGCAGCCGGATCGCGACGCTGGCGACCATCGGCCCGAAGGGCACGCCGCACCTGACCGCGATGTGGTACGCGCTCATCGACGGCGAGATCTGGTTCGAGACCAAGGCCAAATCGCAGAAGGCGGTGAATCTGCGCCGCGATCCTCGGATCACCTGCATGGTGGAGGCGGGCCAGACCTACGACCAGCTCAGGGGCGTATCGATCGAGGGCCGCGGCGAGATCGTCGAGGACGCCGAGAAACTCTTCGCGGTCGGCGTGAGCGTCTGGGAGCGCTACACCGGCCCCTACAACGAGGAGGTGCGGCCGATGGTGGAGGCCATGCTGCACAAACGGGTCGCCGTCCGTGTGGTGCCCGAGCGCACGCGCAGCTGGGATCACCGCAAGCTCGGCCTGCCCGCCATGCCGCTCGGCGGCACCACCGCGCAGTCGCTGGACTGACCGGAGCGCGCTCGGCCCGCGCGACGCGCACGAAATCGAACTGACACAACCACCTCCCACGGGCTAGCGTCAGGGGGTTCGACAAGAATCGGCCGGGCATCGCAGCCCGCGCTGCGCGGCCGCGACGACGAGGAGCAGCGATGGCGGATTCGGGTAAGTCCAATGGCGCCGACGAGGTGAAGCGCAAGTTCCGGGAAGCACTGGAGCGCAAGAACCAGCAGAACGCCCGCGCGGTCGACCACCTCGACGGACGGTCCAAGGCCTCCGGTGCTCACACCGCGGTCGGCCACAAGCGGGAATTCCGGCGTAAGAGCGGCTAGTCCGCGCAGACGGCGAAGGCCCTCCGGCAAGACCGCTGGAGGGCCTTATCTTTGCGCCGGGGCGTGCGGCCCGCCGCAGGCAGTCGGGCCATTCGGCCCGGTAACTCCTTCCGGCGAGACTTACGAGCTCTGATTGTGGGTGCGGCGAGCAGGACCGAACTCGCCGGAGCTGGTCGAACAGTCGCGCAGCCGACAACACGGCTCCATGGCACCTCGGCAGGCACGATCCGGATCATCTGCTCGCACCGTACGCATGCGGCCTGCTGGATGTTCGGCGACGGGGAAGATCCGCCTACCGACTCGCCGGGTCCACGTCGCGGATTCCCTGCGATCGCCCGCGAACTCGCCGAACGAACCGATCCGACGCTGACGCCCGCACCCCCTACCGACTCGAAGCAGGCGGCGCGCCCGTCCGAAATCGTTCACTACCGCCGGCACTGCCGTGCAGTCGGTTTATGAACTTCGTCACTCGGGGCTTCTCCTCGCCAGCCCGAACCTCTTCGGCACCACGACGAGCGTCTGCTGCGAACACCCTTCGAGAACCAAGCCGCCCAAGACGACACTTCGACCGAGCGGGTCAAGACCGTCAATCCGAGTCACCAGCGACCACCCTAGTCACCAGCGACCACGCGAGTCACCAGCGACCAACCAACGACCCCCTGTGTCGCCAACGATCCCCGTGTCGCCAACGACCACCTCTGTCGCCAACGACCACCTGTAGCACCACCGACCATCTGAGCCACCAGCCACCACGCCGGACGGACACACCGACCACGGGGAGACGAAGTCCAAGTCCGCAGAACACAGCCACACCGCCACCCAGCTCGGGACGAAGCCCCAACCCGCAGCTCACAGCCACCCCGAACCACAACCCAAGCGGGGCGAAGCCTCAGTCCGCAGATCACAGGAACACCGGACCCCAACCATCCAGGCGGGGCGAAGCCCTCGCCGGGGGTCCGGGGGCGAAGCCCTCCGGGCGGGGTGTGGGGGTTGCACCCCACAAGACATAGCGGAAACGAGAAAGGCCCATGCTCCATGAGCATGGGCCTTCCACTCGTGTAGCCCCGACGGGATTCGAACCCGCGCTACCGCCTTGAGAGGGCGGCGTCCTAGGCCGCTAGACGACGGGGCCAGGACTGCTTCTCACTGTCGCGAGGAGCGCCGTGTTGATCTTTCGATCAGGAGGCTCGGCTAGCTTAACCGGCCGAGGCCCGGCGACCAAATCGCCAGGATGCTGATTGATTCCGGCCGCGAACCGAAGTCGAACAACACTCTCCGCTGGGGTACCAGGACTCGAACCTAGAATGGCTGAACCAGAATCAGCTGTGTTGCCAATTACACCATACCCCAATGACCAGGTTGTTCAGCCTCGCGTCTGGGTGACTCGAGACCGTGTTCCGGGCCGAGAAGAAGAGTACCAAACGGCTACCGGTTAACTACAAATCGCCTGGTCAAAGCCATATTTTTGCCGTCAGGACGGCGTCTGGCCCGCTACTTGCCAGGTCAGCGCCGCGCGCAGCCGCTCCATCGTGGGGCCGCGACCGAGCAGTTCCAGCGATTCGTACAGCGGCGGGCTGATATGCGACCCGGTGACCGCGACCCGCACCGGCGCGAAGGCTTTGCGCGGTTTGAGCCCGAGATCATCGATCAGCGCCTTTTTCAGCACCTCTTCGATCGACTCGGCGGTCCACCCGGACAGCGACTCCAATGCGGTAATAGCGGCTTGCAATACTTCTCCGGCGTCGGATCCCAGATTCTTTGCGCCCGCTGCGGGGTCTATCTCGAACTCCTCCGCGGGTGCGAACAAGAAACGCAGCAGTTCCCACGCATCGGCCAGCACCACGATCCTGGTCTGCACGAGTTCCGCCGCGGCGGCGAACACCTTCTCATCGATTTCCGCGCCGATACGACCGTGCTCGGTGAGATACTCCCGCAGCCGGTGGGCGAAATCACCCGGCGCCAGCAATCGGATGTGCTCGGCATTGAGCGCGTCCGCCTTCTTCTGGTCGAAACGGGCCGGATTCGAATTTACTTTCGAAATGTCGAAGGCTTCGACCATCTCCGCCATGGAGAACACGTCGCGGTCCTCGGACAGCCCCCAGCCGAGTAGCGCGAGATAATTCAGCAAACCCTCGGGAATGAAGCCGCGATCGCGATGGGCGAACAGATTCGACTCCGGATCACGCTTGGACAGCTTCTTGTTACCCTGCCCCATCACGAACGGCAGGTGACCGAACTGAGGAGTGAATTCGGCGACCCCGATCCGGCGCAGCGCCGCGTACAGCGCCAGCTGCCGGGGGGTCGAGGAGAGCACGTCCTCCCCGCGCAGCACGTGGGTGATCCGCATCAAAGCGTCGTCGACCGGATTGACCAGGGTGTACAGCGGGTTGCCGTTGCCTCGGGTGAGCGCGAAGTCCGGGACGCTGCCCGCTTTGAAGGTCGTCTCGCCGCGCACCAGGTCGTTCCAGGACAGGTCCTCGTCGGGCATCCGCAGCCGGATCACGGCGGCGCGCCCCTCGGCCCGGTACGCCTCGATCCGCTCGGGCGTCAGATCACGATCGTAGTTGTCGTAACCGAGTTTCGGATCGCGTCCCGCGGCACGATGGCGAGCTTCGACTTCCTCCGGTGTGGAGAATGACTCATAGGCTTCACCGGCCTCCAGCAAACGCCGAACCACATCCAGATGCAAATCTTTTCGCAGCGACTGGCGATATGGCTCGTAAGGCCCGCCGACCTCCGGTCCCTCGTCCCAAGTGAGGCCGAGCCAGCGCAGCGCGTCGATAATCGCCCGGTAGGACTCCTCGGAATCGCGGGCGGCATCGGTGTCTTCGATTCGAAAGACGAATGTGCCACCGTGATGGCGGGCATAGGCCCAGTTGAACAGCGCCGTCCGGATCAGGCCGACGTGCGGTGTCCCGGTCGGTGACGGGCAGAATCGGACCCGTACTTCAGTCATGGCTCTCTTTCGATCAGCGTTTGGCGGCAACGGGATTGGTGAGGGTTCCGATGCCCTCGACGGTCACCGACACCTGCTGTCCCTCCCGCATCGGGCCGACGCCCTCGGGGGTGCCGGTGAGGATGACGTCACCGGGCAGCAGCGTCATCACGGTGGTGACCCACTCGATGAGCTTCGGAATGTCGTGGAGCAGAAGCGAAGTGCGGCTGCGCTGGCGCACCTCGCCGTCGAGCTCGGTGACGATCTCCAGATCCGAGGGGTCCAAGGACGTTTCGATCCACGGCCCCAGCGGGCAGAAGGTGTCGTACCCCTTGCCCCTGGTCCATTGGCCGTCGTGGCGTTGCTGGTCGCGGGCGGTGACGTCGTTGGCCGCGGTGTAACCGAGCACCACGTCCAGCGCGCGGGCGGCGGGCACGTCCTTGCAGGGCCGGCCGATGACGATGGCCAGCTCCCCTTCGTAGTCGACCTGAGACGAACTGGGCGGCAGGATGATCGGGGCGTTCGGCCCCACGATCGCGGTGTTCGGCTTCAGGAAGATCACCGGATCCGCGGGGGCTGGACCGCCCATCTCGGCGGCATGGGCGGCGTAGTTCTTGCCGACGCAGACCACCTTGCTGGCCAGGATCGGCGCGAGCAGCCGCACGTCGGCCAGCGGCCAGCTCCGTCCGGTGAACGTCGGTGTGCCGAACGGGTGTTCGGCGATCTCCTTGGCCACGCTGTCGCTTCCGTCGCCCTCGATGCTCACGAAGGCGACCCCATCGGGACTGGCAACTCGACCTAGACGCATGCCGGGAGTCTATCGACCCGCCGCCACCTGCTCGAACGCGCCCGACCGAGTGGTCGGAACCAGCCGGGGCGGGGCCACGGCGCATGTGAGCAGTCCGACAGCCCCGGGCGTCGAATCGCATGGCCCGAGGGGTGTACGGTGAGCATCGCGGTTCACAAAGTGGGAATACCATCCCGAATAATGAGATTCTGAGGTGAGGTCGATGGCGACCGTTACGCAGATCGACGGGGTACGTCGCTGGTCGATGCTCGGGCTGGGCGTGTTCGCCCAGGCCTCCAGCGCGGTCTTCATCCACGGCGTCCCGTTTCTGCTGCCCGCGCTGACCGGCCGCGGCATGCCGCTGGCGACGGCGGGCCTGCTGGTGGCCATGCCCACCGTCGGCCTGGTGTGCACGCTGATCGCGTGGGGTTACGTGGTCGACCGGATCGGCGAGCGCAAGGTGCTGGTCGCCGGTCCGCTGCTGATGCTGGCGGCCGGGTGCGTCGCTGCGGCCACGACCGACGACATCACGCTGGGCGCGTTGCTGTTCCTCGGCGGCGTCGGGGCGGCCAGCACCAACGGCGCCAGCGGCCGGGTGATCGTCGGGTGGTTCCCGCCGCATCGGCGGGGGCTCGCGATGGGTATCCGGCAGACCGCCCAGCCCCTGGGAGTGGGCGTCGGCGCGTTGGCGATTCCGGCCGTCGCCGCCGCCTACGGTGTGCCCGCGGCCGTTCTCGTTCCCGCGCTGATGGCGGGCGTGGCGGCCCTTGCCTGCCTGGCCGGCATCGTCGACCCGCCACGTCCCGCCGCTTCGGCCACCGATCCGGCGTTGCGAGCCAACCCTTATCGCGACTCGGCCACGCTGTGGCGCATCCACCTGGTCTCGGTGCTGCTCGTCGTCCCGCAGGGCACCGTGTGGACGTTCGCGCTGCTGTGGCTGCACCGCGACATCGGCTGGTCGCTCGCCGCCGCGGGTGCGCTGGTGACGATCACCCAGATCCTCGGCGCGCTCGGCCGCATCGGCGCGGGCGCCTGGTCGGATCGCGCCGGCAGCCGGATGGGCCCCCTGCGCACGATCGCGGTCGCCGCCGTGCTCGCCATGGCCGCGCTGGCGCTGACCGCGTGGACCCAGTGGTGGTGGGCCGCCATCCCGCTGCTGATCGCCGCGTCCGTGATCAGCGTCTCCGACAACGGCTTGGCCTTCACCGCGGTCGCCGAGATCGCCGGCCCCTACTGGAGCGGCCGGGGCCTCGGCGTCCAGAACACCGGGCAGAACCTGGCCATGGCCGCCGTACCGCCCCTGTTCGGCGCTCTGATCACCGCGAGCGGCTTCCCCGCCGCCTTCCTTCTGGCCGCTGTCACGGCCGTCGCGGCAGTCCCGCTGGTCCCCCGCGACCCGGACTGAGGAGAGAATCCGGATCCGCGCAGCCGGATACGCACCGACCCGACCCTGATACAGGGCAACCGCGGCAAGCAGCACGCTCTCGCGGACGTGGATCCATGTCTCCGCATCGGATCACGGTGACGGCGTCGCACGGTCGGTGCCGCGCGGAGGCTGGTCTCCCAGGCGAGGCGATGAAGAAGTTGCCAGCGGCACGCCGTCTCACTCTCGGACACGTGGAACGGAGTGGTCGCGATCCTTTCGCCGGGGATGCGCGAAGGCCCCGTTTCCCAAGGAGGAAACGGGACCTTCGGGTGGCGGGGATCAAAGGGTGGCGGCGATCCGGTCGCCGATCTCCACGGTCGACGCGGTGCCCGAGCGGGACTCGAGGTCCTTGGCGACGGCCGACTCGATGCGCGTGGCCGCCTCGGTGTCGCCGAGGTGGTTGAGCAGGAGAGAGACCGAGAGGATCGCCGCGGTGGGGTCGGCCTTGGACTGACCGGCGATGTCGGGGGCGCTGCCGTGTACCGGCTCGAACATGCTGGGATTCGTCCCGGAGGCGTCGATGTTGCCGCTGGCGGCCAGCCCGATGCCGCCGCTGACAGCGGCGGCGAGGTCGGTGATGATGTCGCCGAAGAGGTTGTCGGTGACGATCACGTCGAACCGGCCCGGGTCGTTGACCATGTGGATGGTGGCGGCATCGATGTGCTGGTAAGCCGTTGTGACCTCGGGGAACTCGGCCGCGACCTCGTCCACGGCGCGCTGCCAGAGCGAGCCGGCGAAGGTGAGCACGTTGTTCTTGTGCACCAGCGTCAGGTGCTTGCGCCGCGCCTGCGCCTTGGCGAAGGCGTAGCGCACGACGCGCTCGATGCCGAAGCGGGTGTTGGTGCTGACCTCGGTCGCCACCTCGTGCGGGGTGTCGACGCGAATCGCGCCGCCGGTGCCGGTGTAGGGGCCCTCGGTGCCCTCACGCACAACGACGAAGTCGATGTCGGGATCGCCCGCCAGCGGGCTGGTCACGCCGGGGAACAGTCTGGACGGACGCAGGTTGACGTGGTGGTCCAGCGCGAACCGGGTGCGCAGCAACAGGCCGCGTTCGAGCACGCCGCTGGGCACCGACGGGTCGCCGATCGCGCCGAGCAGGATCGCGTCGTGCTGCTTCAACTCCGGCAGCACCGAATCCGGCAGGATCTCGCCGGTCGCGTGGTAGCGACGCGCGCCGAGGTCGTACTCGGTCTTCTCGACACCGGGCACGACCACGTCGAGCACCTTGAGCGCCTCGGCGATGACCTCGGGCCCGATCCCGTCGCCCGGGATGACAGCAAGCTTCATGACAAATGCTCCGTTCGATGTTGCCGGTAACGGCCGACACGACGTGCGGCCCGGAGATGACCGCCGGGGTGCGCACGACAGTCCGGCCGGGGTGACCGCAGCATCGTCACGGTACTCGGCGCGGCCGGAGCGCCGAGCACCGGGCGCGATGACGCGGCGGGTCCGCGCGCCGACCGAGCGACCGGCGCCGCGCACGAGTGGTTCGTGCGCGGCGCCGATTCCGCGGGTGCCGGGACGCTGCGGCCCCGTCCGGTCAGGACAGGTCGACCTGGACGACCTTGGCCGCGCCGACCGACTCGGCGATCGCGTCCTGCACGTCGGCGGGCACCTCGCGGGCCACGCGCAGCACCACGGTGGCGCCTTCCTTGTCGACGTCCTGGGTCAGCTGCGCGGCCAGGATGTCGACCTCGGCCTCGCCGAGCTTGGTGCCGATCCTGCCCAGTGCGCCCGGCCGGTCCTCGTAGTTCAGGATGGCCAGGTTGAGGCCCTCGGCGCGCATGTCGTAGTTGCGGCCGTTGATGTTGACGATCTTCTCCACCAGCTGCGGCTCGGTCAGCGTGCCCGCGACGTTCAGGGTGCTGCCGTCGCCGAACACGGCGCGCAGGTCGACCACGCTGCGGTGGCTGGGGCTCTCCGACGCCGTGGTGACCTGGGCGGTGATCCCGCGGTCCTTGGCCAGGGCGGGGGCGTTGACGAAGGTGACCTGGTCCTCGACCAGCGCGGAGAAGATGCCGCGCAGCGCGGACAGCTCCAGCACCCCGACCTCCTGCGCGGCCAGCTCGCCGCGCACCTGGATCTCGACGCTGACCGGCAGCTCGTTGGACAGCGCGCCCAGCAGCGCGCCCTGCTTGCGCACGATGTCCAGCCAGGGGGCGACCTCTTCGCCGACCGTGCCACCGGTGACGTTCACCGCGCCGGGCACGAACTCACCGGCCAGGGCCAGCAGGACCGACTTCGCGACATCGGTGCCCGCGCGGTCCTGGGCCTCGGAGGTGGAGGCGCCCAGGTGCGGGGTCACCACGACCTGCGGCAGGTCGAACAGCGGGCTGTCGGTGCACGGTTCGGTCTCGAACACGTCCAGACCGGCGGCCCGCACATGGCCGGACTTGATGGCATCGGCCAGCGCGGCCTCGTCGACCAGGCCACCGCGGGCGGCGTTGACGATGATCACGCCCGGCTTGGTCTTGGCGATGGCCTCCTTGCCGATGAGGCCCTTGGTCTCCGGGGTCTTCGGCAGGTGGATCGAGATCAGGTCGGCACGCTCGAGCAGCTCGTCGAGGCTCAGCAACTCGATGCCGAGCTGGGCGGCGCGCGCGGGCGACACGTAGGGGTCGTAGGCGACGATCTTGGTCTCGAACGCGGCCAGGCGGGCGGCGAACAGCTGGCCGATGCGGCCGAGGCCGACGACGCCGACGGTCTTGCCGAAGATCTCCACGCCGTTGAACTTGCTGCGCTGCCAGGTGTGCTCGCGCAGGGTGGCGTCGGCGGCGGGAACCTGGCGGGCGGCGGCCAGCATCAGGGTGACCGCGTGCTCGGCGGCGGTGTGGATGTTCGAGGTGGGCGCGTTGACGACCATGACGCCGCGCTCGGTGGCGGCGGGCACGTCGACGTTGTCCAGGCCGACGCCGGCGCGGGCGACGATCTTCAGGTTCTTCCCGGCTTCCAGGACCTCGGCGTCGACCGTGGTCGCCGATCGCACGAGCAGTGCGTCGGCCTCGGGCACGGCGGCCAGCAGGGCCGGGCGGTCGGGTCCGTCTACCCACCGAACCTCGACACCGTCACCGAGCGCGTCGACGGTCGACTGGGCGAGCTTGTCGGCGATCAGAACTACAGGACGGCCTGCTTGGCTCACGTGGAGTACTCCTGGGGATGGGGTCGGCATTTACCGCCGACCAGCTTAGTGCGCGCGATTTCCGCGTCGGCTACCACCTGGTAGGCGGGCGTCCTCAGTCTTTCCGGTGGAAAAAATATGAAGACCGGTCTACAGTCGGGATATGGGCGTCAAAGGCACCGAGACTCGCGGCAAACTCGTCGACGCGGCGCGCACGCTGGTGGAGCGGCACGGTTACTACGGCGCTGGGCTCAACCAGATCCTGGCGGCCAGCGGCGCGCCACGCGGTTCGCTGTACTTCCACTTCCCCGGCGGCAAGGACGAATTGGTCGCGGCGGCGATCGCCCAAGCGGGCAAGGAGATCGCGGCGCTGATCGACACGATCGAACCCGGTGACGCCGCAGCGGCCGCGAGCAGGCTGCTTCGCGTGTTCGGCGATCGGCTGGAAGCGTCCGACTGGCAACAGGGTTGCCCGGTCGCCACCGTGGCCTTGGACGTGGCGGCGGCGAACGACGCGGTCCAAGCCGAGTGCGCCGCCGCGTACGCCGCCTGGCAACAGGCGCTGCGGCTGCGGTTGCGGGCCGATGGCCGCGAGAACGCCGACGACCTGGCCGCCACGGTGCTCGCCATGGTCGAGGGGGCGCTGTTGCTGGCGCGCGCGCAACGCAGTCGCGAACCTTTGGAACGCGTCGAACGCACTCTGCACGCCCTGCTCTGAGTCGGGTTCCACCCGACCCGCTTCGTTTTTCATGGCATCAAAATATGTAGACCGGTCTAGTAAGGAGCATGTCATGTCCGACAGCATCGTGTTCGGAGCCGCTGGATTCCTCGGCCGCGCAGCGGTCGCCCGGCTTCTCGAGCAGGGGCATTCCGTCACCGCCGCCTTGCGTGCGGGCAGCGAGGAGCGGCTCACCAGTTGGCTGCGCGGACGCGGCGTCGACTCGGGCGCGCTGGAAATCGTCGCGTGTGACGTCACCGCCGAGGACCTGGGTCTGCCCGCCGGATTCGACCCGTCCGGCATCCGCGACGTGTACAACTGCGCGGCCCGCTTCGCCTTCGGACTCACGCCAGAGGACGCGTACGCGGTCAACGTCACCGGCGCGCTGCACGTCCTGGAGTGGGCCGCCGCCCTGCCCGGCCTGCGACGGCTCGTCCACATCACGGGCTACCGGATCACCGTCGAGCAGTCCGAGGAACAGTATTGGGAGAAGGGCGCTTACGGCGCGTCCAAGTTCGAATCGGATCCGCTGCTGCGACGGCGGGCCGCCGAGCTGGGCGTCGCGCTGACCATCGCGAACCCGAGCAGTGTGATCGGCCCCGGTCAATACGTCGGGCTCGCCGGTGTGGTCGAGCAACTGTGGAACGGAAGACTCCCGGCCACCCCCGGCGGGGCGGATACGTTCGTGCCGATCGTCGATCTGGACTACTTCACCGACTTCCTGATCAGTCTGCCCGCCCTGCCGGACACCGCGGGCCGGTCCTACACGGTTCTCGACGATCGAACTCCGGTGCTGCCGAAGCTGATGCGGCTGCTGGCCGGGCACATGGGTGTCCCCGCGCCGCGGTTCTCGATTCCGGTCGGTGTCATCGAGAAACTTCCGCGGGCGTTGACCGGCGCCGATCCCGAGTCGCTGCCCTTCATCGCCGACGACCGCTACGACACCTCGGCGGCGCAGGACGTGGCCCGCCGCGCCGGACTCACCATGCCTCCGACCGAGGCCACCCTGTTTGCCTGGGCCGACCACCTGGTGGCCAGCCGGTTCGGCGCGGTCGCCGACGATCCGACCGCCGGATTCGCCGATGGCGTCTGGGTGAGCGGCGAACGGCAACGCCCGGCCTACGTTCTTGTGCACGGGCTTCCGCTCGACGGTGAATCGTGGGGCGCGGTACGCGCGGAGTTGGACGGGCCGAGCCTGGCCGTCGACCTGCCCGGCCTCGGACGCTCGGCGCCCGGCGACCAGGATGCCGTGCTGCCGAAATCGCTCTCCTCGGTCCGCACCCGCCCCGTGCTGGTCGGCCACTCGCTCGGCTGCGGTCCGGTGCTGCGATACGCGGCGGAGCATCCGGAGCGCGTCTCCGGCGTGGTGCTGGTGGCCCCCGCGTTCTTGCAGCCTCGATCGGGCCTGTTGCTGCGCTCACCACTTATGACGGCGGCGATGCGCCGGATGCCGGCCGCCGCCTTGGCGAAACGGCTCGGCGTGCCCGACGGCGCCGCGATCGCGAGCGCCGCCGCGAACCTCCGCAGGCCGGGTGTCGCCGCACGCACCGTCGCCGCGCTGCGCCGCGCGAGCGCCACCGCGCGACGCGCGGAGTTGCGCGAACTGCTCGAACGGATCGAAGTGCCGGTGCGAATCGTCACCGGTTCCGCCGATCCGCTCACCGTCACGACGCCGCGGGACTCGGTCGCGATCGACGGCGCGGGCCACTATCCGCAGTTGACCCATCCCGCGCGCGTGGCGGCGGAACTCGCCCGAATGTCCACCGTCGGGGCACGCGGCTGATCGCGTCTCGCGCGATCCGGCCGTTGCGGCGTCGGATTCGATCACCTTCCGCTGCCCCGCGACCAGGCAGTACAGCGGCGGGCCCCCGCACCATCTCGGTGCGAGGGTCCGCTCGGTCACGCCGTGGGTCGGCGTGGAACCCGGCCGATCAGCTCGACCGTCACGTCGGTCAGCGGCCGCCGAAGGAACCCGTCCACAGGGTGTCGACAAGGCCGTGCAGAGCAGCGCCGAGCGTATTGAAAAGACCGTTCAGGGCAAGCGCTACCGGTGTCGGATACCCGCCCGCCTATCGACGCCATCCGGCACCGATACCCGGCGGCTGGAGCGGCTCCGCATACCGGACGCTCAGGACGCCTCCGCGGTGACCAACCGCACATCGCCCGCTCCCTGCGTGGCGGCCACGGCACGGGAGAACGCACGCACCCGTGCGGTCTCGCCGTGGCGACGCCACACCAGCCCGAGGCGGGACTCGGCGATCCCGGTCACCGGCACGAAGGTCACCGGCCGCCTGCGGTGTGATTCCGCGGTCGGATGGCACAGCAGCATCGCCCCCCTGCCTGCCGCCACCGCGGCGAGGCCCTCCTCCAGCGTGCCGACCTCCGGACCGCTGCGCACCATCCGTCCCCCGGGCGTCACGTCCAGCGCCTGCGCCCTGCGCCAGTATTCCGGCGCCGGAGACCGCACTCCGATCAACGGCACCTCGGCGATCTCCTCCACCGACAGCGCCGCACGCCCCGCGAGCGGATGCGAGCTGGCCACCGCGAGCGTCTGCGACTGCCCCGCGAACACCGATCCGAGCACCAGATCGGGCTCCCCCATCGGCAGCAACACGACGGCGGCGTCGACCTCGTCGCGCCGCAGCGGGCCGAACGGATCGGCCAGCGGAATCTCGACCAGCTCGGCCGAGCATTCCGGGTGACGCCGCCCGAACAGCTCGACCGCGGCCATCAGGTGGTCGCTGCCCGCACCTTGAAACCCGATGCGCAAGATCCCGTCCGTGCCTCTGGCGGCCGCGCGGGCGCTGTCGACCGTCGCGCGCAAAGCCGCGTAGGCGGGCCGCAGTTCGGCGAGGAAGTCCGCGCCGAGCGGGGTCAACCGGACGCTGCGGCTGGTCCGTTCCACCAACCGCCCGCCGATGCGCCGCTCCAGCGAGCGCAGCAGCTGGCTGACCCGGCTCTGCGACACATACAGCCGCTCACCGGCCCGCCCGAAATGCAATTCCTCGGCGAGCGCGAGAAACGCCTCCAACTCACGGACCTCCAGCCCACCCATCAGCTTCCCTTCCACGGTCGATGAGTCCAGCTCATAGAACTATGAGACCTTCGCCGTTGTTTCCTCCGTTCCCGGGCTCTTGTCTGGAAGACATGACACAGGTTCAGGAAGTCGTTGCGCCGCAGCCGGTCTCGGTGCTGCGCGGTTGGCTCGCCGTGAGCGCCGTGACAGCGGGGACGTTCACGGTGGTCACTTCCGAGATGTTGCCGGTCGGCCTGCTCACCCCGATCGGCTCCGCGCTGCGGGTGAGCGAGGGCCGCGCCGGTCTCGCATTGACGGTGACGGGCTTGGTCGCCGCCCTGTCGGCGCCGTTGGTCACCGCGGCGCTGGGCCGGGTCGAGCGCAGAGCGGTGCTGTGCGGGTTGATGGCGGTGCTCGCGCTGGGCAATCTCGGTTCGGCCTGGGCGCCCACCTTCGGTGTGCTGATGGGGGCGCGGGTGCTGGTCGGCGTCGGCATGGGCGGGGTGTGGGCGATCGCGGCGAGCCTGGCGGCGCGGCTGGTGCCCGCGCGGTCGGTCACCGCCGCGACTTCGCTGGTCTTCTCCGGCGTCGCGGTCGCCTCGGTGCTCGGTATCCCCGCCGGAACCTTTGTGGGCGCGCTCGCCGGGTGGCGGGCGGCGTTCGTCGCCGCCGCCGGTCTCGCGCTGCTGGTCCTCGTGGCGATGGCGGCCTCGCTGCCGCGTCTTCCTGCCACCGATGCCGTGGCGTTGAGCGGCGTGTTACGGCTGACCAGGCAGCCGGGCTTGCGCGTCGCCCTGCTCGCGGTCGCGTTCCTGGTCACCGGTCACTTCGCCGCCTACACCTACGTGCGGCCGGTGCTGGAGGAGGTTACCGGTGTCGGCGCGGAGACGATCGGCACACTGCTGCTGATCTACGGAGTCGCCGGGGTAGCAGGGAATTTCGCCGCGGGCGCTGCGGCGGCGCGGGCACCGAGGAAGACCTTGATCGCCATCGGCTCGGTCCTGGCCGCGGCCGCGATCGCCCTGCCCCTGCTCGGGGCCTCGCTCCCGCAGACATTCGTGCTGATGGTCGTATGGGGCCTCTCCTACGGTGGCGTCTCGGTGAGTACCCAGAGCTGGGTCTTCGCCGCGTCGCCCGGAGCCGAGGAAGGCGCTTCGGCACTGTTCGCCGGGGTCTTCAACGCCGCCATCGCACTGGGGGCATCGGCCGGCGGACTGGCCGCGGACGGGATCACCGTCGCCGCCGCCATGTGGCTGGGCGGTGCGCTCGCCGTGGTCGCCGTGCTCGTGGCCGCGTTCGGCAGCGGCGCGCGCCGACCCTGAGCGACGAAAAAGCGGCTGCGACAGTCGCGTTCGGGCACCTACCATTCGTCCATGTCTCTGCGCGCGATACCGGCTTCGATGGACCCGGCGGTGGTCGGGTCCATCGATGGGGAGCTGGACCGGGTCGAGCGGGACCATCGGGTGTCGATTCGGCTGGCGATCGAGAGCGGCAGCCGTGCCTGGGGATTCCCGTCACCCGACTCCGACTACGACTGCCGGTTCGTGTACGTCGCGGCGCTGGAGACCTATCTGTCCCCGTGGCGCACCCGCGACGTGGTGGAGACGCCGCTGGCGGGCTTGCTCGACGTGAACGGCTGGGATCTCGGCAAGGCGCTGCGGCTGCTGGTGCAGGGCAACGCCGTGCTCATCGAGTGGCTGATGTCACCGATCGTCTACCGGGGCGACGCCGGGTTCCGCGACCGACTGCGCGCGGTGGCCGACGAGGTCGCCGACCGCGACAAGGTCGCTCGGCACTATCTGCACTTGGGCGCCAAGCAGTGGGCATTGTTCGAGCGCACCGGGTCGCTGAAGAAGGTGTTCTACGCGCTGCGTCCGGCGATGGCGCTGCGGTGGCTGCGCGAGCATCCCGCGGCGGCGGTGGCGCCGATGCATCTGCCGACGCTGCTGCGGCAGTGCGATCTGCCCACCGAGTTGTCGGCGGCGGTGACAGAGTTGACCGATCTGAAGTCGCGGACCCGCGAGATGGGCAGCGGGTCGGTTCCCGCGCCGGTCACCGCGTTCATCACCAGCGAACTTGCCTGCGCCGCCGAAGTGTTCGTCAAGTCCGGGCCCCGCGATCTCACGCATGCCCGGGCGATCACCGCGGAGTTCTTCCGCGCCGAGGCGCTGGCGGGCTGACCGAGCGCCTACGACGCGGCTTTCGGCTCGTCCGGGTCGCCCGACGCGGCCACCGCGTCCGTGTAAGCCTGCGCGAGTCGGTGCGTCGCCGACGGACGATCCGGGTCCGGGCGCGGGATTCCGAGGTGGCTCTCACGGAGTTCGTCCATGAATTCACCCCAGAGTGGCGGACCGCCCGCCTCGAGCAATTCGGCCCGCACCCGAAGATGCTCGGTGGTCGGGCGGTGCCGCAATCCCCACGCACCGAGCTGGGCCATGACGGGCACCAGCTGGATAGCGGGTTCGGTGAGCCGGTATTCGGCCTTCTGGCCGGGCCGGGTGTCCGCCCGGCTGAGCAGTCCGGCCGCCACCAGCCGCTTGAGCCGATCGGAGAGGATGTTGGAGGCGATGCCCTCCTCCGAGCCGGCCAGCAGCTCGCGGAAGTGGCGCCGGTTGCCGAACATCACGTCACGCAGCACCAGCAGCGTCCACCGATCGCCGATCACTTCGATGGTCGCGTTGATCGGGCACCCCGACCGTCCGTCCTGCCTCATCCGGCACTCCTCTCGAGCGGCGGCTACTGCTTGCAATATACAATCAGAAGTCATGCCTCCGAACAGGCGAAAGGCCCCACACCGTCCCGGTGCGGGGCCTTTCGGAAGCTAGGTCGCGATCAGAGAACGCGGACGTCCTGGGCCTGCGGACCCTTCTGTCCCTGGCCGATCTCGAACTCCACGCGCTGCCCCTCATCGAGGGACCGGAAACCCGAGCCGCTCACAGCCGAGTAATGCACGAAGACGTCGGGCCCCCCGCCGTCTTGTGCGATGAAGCCGAAGCCCTTCTCGCTGTTGAACCACTTCACAATGCCTTGAGCCATTTCATACTTTCTGTAGACGAGCCAGAGAGGTGTTATGAGATTCCCTGGCCTCGTAGATCAACGATGCCATGATCCGATGAATTCCTCACGTATCGGACCATCAACTGTGAGCTAACGCTCACGACGTCGCCTCGGCGGGCGCACAGCTTCGTCTGCGCTCTCGCGCGCGCTGTTCTTGGTTCACTTGCCGACGCTCGTTCACGAGCGGACTGCGCCTGTCACCTCCCACGTTCGGTCCGGGTCCGATCCGGGCAACACCACCGGACCCGTCACGCGGGTACCCACACTCCGCCCGGGATAACACCCGCCGTCCTCCCTCGACGAACACAACCCATTCGGAGGGGCCACCGCGCCCGACATCATGGAACTCCTTCTTCGACGCGGCTCGGCCTCGATACGCATGTGCTACCGATTCGCTTGTGCCGCAACGAATTCCAGTTCACCCACGCAGGCGTCGACATTTCAGCCTACGTCCGCGGAGCCACCGCGCGCACTGTTCGTTAAATTCTGTTCACGACCGGAGGTAGCGCACCTGACGCGGTTTCGTCGCCTCGTAGCTCTCGCGGCCCGGCAGATGCTCCGGCACGCCGACCTCCCACCAAGCGCCCGCGTCGGTCCACGCCGAGGGCTGCGTGCGCACGACGAGCACGGCCGGACGGCGCTCGGCCGTTGCCGCCGCCCGCGCCCGCGCGTAGGCGTCCCGGAATTCGGTCAGGTCGCGGGCGGTGAAAACGGAACAGCCGAGCGCTGCGGCATGGGTGGCGAAGTCGACGCGCGGCGGATGCTCGTGCGTGGTGCGGCAGTCGGCGTAGAAGTTGTTGAACGGCTCGCCGCCCTGGCCCTCTTGCAGCCGGGCGATCACGGCGTAGCCGTCGTTGTCGCACACCACCGCGACGAACGCGTGCCCGGCGAACGCCGCGGAGAACAATTCCGAGTTCAGCATTAGATACGAGCCGTCCCCGAGCAGGGTCGTCACCACGCCGCCGATGTGCGCCATGGCCGCGCCCCACGCGCCGGCTAGCTCGTAGCCCATGCAGGAGAAGCCGTACTCCACGTCCATGGTCGGCGCGCCGCCGCCGGCCCGCCAGCCGCCGACGAGTTCGCCGGGCAGCCCGCCGGATGCCGTCATCACGTAATCGGTCGGCTCACTCAGGTCGTTCACCGCGCCCACGACCTGGGCATAGCTGGGCGTGCCCGGGGTCGGTGCGCGCAGACCGTCGATGTGCGCGTCCCAGGTGCTGCGCAGTGCGGCGGCGCGCGCGGTCCACCCGGGGTCGACGCGCCACTGCCCCAGCTGCCCGGCCAGCTCACGCACGGTGACCTCGGCATCACCGACCACCGCGAGAGCGCCGTGCTTGACGGCGTCGAAACGTGCCACGTTGATCGTCACCAGCCGGACGTCCGGCGCGAAGACCGTCCAGGACGCGGTGGTGAAGTCCTGCAACCGGGTCCCCACCGCGAGGACGAGATCGGCTCCGGCCGCCATCGCGTTCGCCGACGCCGAGCCGGTGATGCCGAGCGGTCCCGCGAACAGCGGGTGATCGTGCGGCGCGAGGGTGCGGCCCGCGGTGGTCTCCACGACCGGAATGCCATGGCGTTCGGCGAACTCCAGCACGGTGCGTCCCGCACCCGAATAGCGGACACCGCCGCCGAGGACAAGCAGCGGGCGGCGCGCGACGCGCAGTGCGGCGCCGGCGGCGGCGAGTGCCCGCTGATCGGGGCGTGGCCGGGTGAGCCGGTGCGCCACCGGATCGAACAGCGCGTCGGGGAAGTCGTAGGTCTCGGCCTGAACGTCCTGCGGCAGCGCCAGGACGACCGGACCGGCATCGGCCGGATCCGTGAGCACCCCGACCGCCTGCGGCAGGGTGGCGATCAGCTGTTCCGGGCGGGTGATGCGGTCGAAATACCTGCTCACCGCCCGGAACGCGTCGTTCACCGTGAGGGTCGGGTCGCCGAAGTGCTCGACCTGCTGCAGAACGGGGTCGGGCGCCCGACCGGCGAAGGTGTCACCCGGGAGCAGCAGCAGCGGAAGACGGTTCGCGTGCGCGACGCCCGCCGCCGTCACCATGTTGAGCGCGCCGGGGCCGATCGACGATGTCGCGACACCGACCTGACGCCGGTGGGTGGCCTTGGTATAGCCGACGGCCGCGAGCGCCATCCCCTCCTCGGTGTGCCCGCGCCAGAGCGGGAGTTCGGCGCGCCGCTCGTGCAGCGCGGCGCCGAGGCCGAGCACGTTGCCGTGACCGAAGATGCCGAAGACGGCGGGGAACAGCGGCACTTCGCTGCCGTCGAGTGTCTCGGAACGCTGGGCGATCAACCAGGCCACCAGCGCCTGCGCCGTGGTCAGTTTCATCGCACCCGTCCTTCGTGCGAGGTGACCGGACAGCGCGGATCGAGGGGCTCGTCGTCCCAGCGCGCCCGCACCCAACTGTGCGCCGGATCGTCGCAGAACGCCATCGATCGTTCGGGCGCCGGACCGGCCAGCACGTTCAGGTAGTACATGGGGTAGCCGGGCGCCGCGACGCACGGCCCGTGATAGCCGCGTGGGATCAGGAAGACGTCACCGTCACCGACCGCGACGTTCTCGTTCACCGTGCCGTCGGCCGTGTAGGTCCGGTGCATACCGAATCCTTCGCGGGACGGCGTGACCCCATCCGGTCCGGCGATGCGGAAGTAGTAGATCTCCTCGTTGACGACCTCGCACTCGCTCACTTCGTCGTGCTTGTGCGGCGGATAGGACGACCAGTTGCCGTCCGGGGTGATCAGCTCGCAGGCGTTGAGCTTGTCCGCGTGCTCCCACACGCCGGGTATCCCGAAGTTGGTGACCTGGCGCGTCGCGCTGCCCGCACCGCGGACTTCGACCGGGACCCGCTCGGCCGGGCCGTATCGCGGCTCCAGCCGCTTCGTGCAGCGAGCCATCGGAAGCGCCACCTCGAGGTCGCTGCCCTCGGCCACCAACTCCACCTCGGCGTCTCTCGGGACGTAGACGAAATCCGTCACCCGGGTGAACACCGATTCCCGGCCTACCAGCGTGAAGGTCGCGTCATCGACACGCACGGTGCACGCTCCGGCCAGTGGCAGGACGAACGCCTCGAACTCCCCCGTCCGCACGGTCCGTGACTCGCCTGCGCCGATCCGCAGGACGCGCAGCCCCGCGTAAGTCCATCCGGCGTCCTCGGGGGTCAACAGGATCGGATCGCCGTCACGGCACAGCGAGCCGTCGGGCCGATGAAGTGTCATCGTGCCTCCTCCGTACAAGGTTCGCGGACACCGGCGAACGGCGGCGAGGTCGGTGCCCAGTTATGTCCGGCGACACTCCCCCGCTTCATCGGGTTTCCTTCAGCAAACGAGCGGCGGAGTCCACCGCCCGCGCGACGTCGCCGTCCGGCGGGTACAGCAAGGTGCGCCCGACGACGAGTCCTCGTACCACGTCGTGGCCGAGCGCTCCACCCCACAACGCGCGATCCACCGCTTGGTCGCCGGAGGGTGCGCCGCCGAGCACCACCACCGGCAAGGTGGTCGCGTCCAGTACCGAGATGTCCTGCGGCGCGGGAATCTTCAACCAGGTGTAGGCCGAGGTGACGCCGAGACCGGAAGCCACCGTGATCGCCCTCGACAGCGACACCGCGTCCTTGCTCATCACCAGCGCACCGGTGGCGTCCCGGTGGTACGGCAACGGCTCGACCATCGCCATCAACTCATGCGCCGCCAACGCCGAGACCGCCCGCGCGCAGGCTTGCAGCGTCGGCACGGTCCCCGCGTCGGAATCGACCAAGCGCAGCAGCATCTTGCCGCCGTCGAGCCGGAACCGAGCCAGGGAGTCCGCGTCGTATCCGGTGAAGCGGTCATCGATCTCCCATTCCGCGCCCGCCAGCCCGCCGCGGTTCATCGACCCGATCACGACCTTGTCGTCCAGCGCGTCCAGCAGCAGAAGCTCCTCCACCACGTCCGGGGAGCCGAGCACACCGTCGACGTCCGGGTTCGCCAATGCGATCAACAGCCGTTCCAGCAGGGTGCGCCGATCGGCCATGGCCGTGCGGTCCGCGCCGACACCGAGCGCGCCGCGAGCGGGGTGATCGGCGGCGACCAGGAACAAGGTCTGTTTGCCCGCCAGCAGGTCGGCGCGGCGCACCCGTTTCGCGTAGGCCCGTTTGACCGCTGCCGGGTCTGTGGCACGTACGTGCAGTAACTCACGCCAACGTTCGTCGGTCACATGCACGGCGGCGCCTCCTTCCGCGCTCGATACTCAGCCGCTCTTCTGATCTGGGCCCCGCTCAGCGGCACAGCAGTAGTTCCGCCATGCCGCGTACGACTCGGCCGCACAACTGCTCCTCCTGCCCGCGCCCTGCTCAGCGGCACAGCAGGCTCTCCACTCCGCCCAGCGGCACAACGGTGTCTCCACTCTGCGCCCCGCTCAGCCGTACAACAGTGTCCCCACTCCCGTCCTGGCGCAGCCGCCCAGCGGTTCCTCGATTTCCACGCCGGTTCAGCCGCACAGCAATTCCTCGATCTCCGCCGCCGTGGGCATCGCATCCGCGCAGGCCAGACGCGCGGCGACCAGCGCGCCCGCCGCGTTGGCGTAGGTGGCGACGCGCTGTGGGTCCCAATCCGAGAGCAGGCCGTGGATCAGCGCGCCGCCGAAACCGTCGCCCGCACCCAGCCCGCACACCACGTCCACCCGGCACGGCGGCACCGTCCAGCGTTCTTCGGCGGTGGCCACCAGCACGCCGTCGCCGCCCTGCTTGATCACCGCCAGGCGCACCCCACGGTCGAGCAGCCGATCGGCCGCCGCGTCCGGGTCGGCGGTGCCCACTGCCACCTCGGCCTCCGTGCGGTTACCGACCACCACGTTCACGTGGTCGACCATCCACCCGATCTCGGCCCGAGCGGTGTCGACGTCGGGCCAGAACATCGGCCGGTAGTCCAGGTCGAGCACCGTGTGCCCGCGTCGAGCGCGCCGCAGCAGCATCTCCCGCTGCGTGCCGCGCGCCGGTTCCGCGCTCACTCCGGTGCCCGTGACCCACAGCAGCGGCGCGGCGTCCACGACTTCCCAGGGCACGTCATCCGCGGTGATGGTGAGATCCGGCGCGATCGGCGCACGGTAGAACAGCAGCGGCGGATCCGACGGCGGCATCAGCTCGCAGAAGACCACGGGCGTCTGAAGGTCCGGCGCGGTCGTCACGTAATGGGACGACACGCCGAAGTCCTCGAGCGCCGTGCGCACGAAGTCGCCGAAGCCGTCGGGGCCCACCTTCGTCAGCACCGCCGAACGACGGCCGAGCCGGGCAGCGGCCACGGCGACGTTGGTGGCGGTGCCGCCCAGCGATTTCGCGAAACTACGCACCTGCGCCAAAGCGACGCCGCTCTGTTCGGGATACAAGTCCACCCCGACCCGGCCGACGGTCAACGCCTCCAGTTCGGTCACGAACTCGCCTCCTGGCGTATTCACGGCGTCACCACGCGCCGCAATTCGTGCTGCAACGCCTCCAGTTCCGCCCCGCCCGCCATCTGTCGGGTCAGTTCCGGCAGTTCGATCTCCGATTTCTCGTACGAACCGAGCACCGCGCCCCGCTTCAGCAGCAGGAACCGGTCACCGACCGGGTAGGCGTGGTGTGGGTTGTGCGTGATCAGCACGACACCGAGTCCGCGTTCACGCGCCTGCACGACGTACTTCAGCACCACCCCGGCCTGTTTCACGCCCAGCGCGGCGGTCGGCTCGTCGAGGATCAACACCTTCGCGCCGTAATGAACGGCCCGTGCGATGGCTACGCATTGCCGCTGGCCACCGGACAACGTGCCGACCGGCTGTTCCATATCGCGAATCTCGATACCCATGTCCGCCAATGCGGTTCGCGCGATCTCGCAGCCCTTCTTGCGGTCCAGCAACCGGAAGGGGCCGTAGCCGAAGGTGGGCTCGGAGCCGAGCACGAAGTTGCGCCACACGCTCATCAACGGCACCACCGCGAGATCCTGATAGACCGTGGCGATACCGCGATCCAAGGCCTCGCGTGGTGATGCGAACCGGACCGGTACTCCTTCGACGCGCAGTTCGCCGCGGTCGTGCCGATGCACCCCGGCCAGGATCTTGATCAGCGTCGACTTGCCCGCGCCGTTGTCGCCGAGCACGCAGGTCACCTCGCCCGCTTTCACCACCGTGGACACCTCGCGCAGAGCGACGACACCGCCGTAGCTCTTGCCGAGGTCCACGGCCTCGATGAGGGGAGTCATCGGCGCACCCTTTCGGCTCGTTTCTGGAATCTGTTGTTGACCAGCACCGCCGCCAGCAGCAGCACACCGAGGAACAGCATGAACCAGTCACTGTCCCAGCGGGCGAACACGATGCCCTGGCGCGCCATGCCGAAGATCAGCGCGCCGATCGCGGCGCCGACCGCCGAGCCGAAGCCGCCGGTGAGCAGGCACCCCCCGACCACCGCGGCGATGATGTAGTGCAGTTCGAGCCCGACGCCCTGGTTGGCCTGCACGCTCGCGAACCGCAGGATGTTGCAGGAGCCGACCACCCAGCCCGCGAACGCGGTGCCCATGAACAGCAGGATCTTGGTGCGATCGGCGGGCACGCCGACCGCGCGCGCACTGGGCAGCGCACCGCCGACGGCGAAGATCCAGTTGCCGAACCTGGTGCGGACCAGGACGAGCGCGGCGATCGCGGTGAGCACGATCCACCAGACCACCGAGGCCTGGATGTGCGCGTCCCCGATGTCGAGCGTCGAGGCGAACACCCAACCCGCCGACTGGTAGCCGTCCGCGCTGCGCACTCCCGACACCTGCACCGTGTCGGTGACCAGCCGAGTCACGCCGAGGTTCAGGCCCTGCAGGGCGAGGAAGGTGCCCAGCGTGACGATGAAACTGGGCAGGCCGGTGCGCATCACCACCCAGCCTTTGAACGCGCCGACGGCCAGGGCGAACGCCAGCGACGCGACTAGGGCGAACCAGACGTTCCACCCGGCGTGCACCGCGAGCAACGCGGTGACCAGCGCCGTGGAGGCGGTCATCACGCCCGCGGACAGGTCGAACTCGCCGCCGATCATCAGCAGCGCCACGGCCACCGCCATGATGCCCAGCGTGGAGGCGTCGTCCAGCCAGGTCGCGACGCCGAGCGGGCTGAGGAACCGGTCGGTGACGAGGGAGAAGAACACGAACACCAGCAGCGCGCCGAGCGCCGCGCCGATCTCCGGCCGCACGGCCAGGCGTTGCAGCGGTGAGAGGCCCGGTCGGTCCCGCGTCGGTTCGGAAGTCTCTGTGGCAACGGTCATTTCATTCACTCCCGGCCTCAGCGCGTGCCCTGCGCGACGAGCGCGGCGACGGCGTCCACATTGCTCTTGTCGACGAAGCCAGGGCCGGTCTGCACCGGCGCACCGCCTCCGACGGTGTTCAGGTTCGTCCGGTACAGCCGCAACAGCACGATCGGCAGGTATCCCTGCTCGTACTGCTGCTGATCGACCGCGAACAGCAGCTTTCCGGCCCGAATCGCCTCCACCACATCGGAATTGAGATCGAACGTCGCCACGGTGGCGGGCGACCCGGCCTCCCGGACGGCGTCCACGGCCCGCGCGGCGACCTGGGAGTTCAGCGTCAGGACCGCGTCGATGGACCGGTCGGCCTCCAGCGCGCCTTTGATCCTCGATTGCGCGTCGGTCGGATTGTTGATGTCCACTTGGAGCGTGGTCGCGTTGCCGAACGCCTTCGTCGCGCCCGCGCAGCGCTCGTTCGCGCCGATATTGCCCGCCTCGTGGATGACGCACAGCATCTTGGTGCGCCGGGCCTCGGCGAGGCGTTCGCCCGCGGCCTGTCCGGCCAGCGATTCGCTTTGCCCCACATGAACGAACGCGCCGAACTTCGCGCTCTCGAATTCGCCCGAATTGATCGTCACCACCGGAATACCCACGGCCAGAGCCTTTTCCACGGACCGGCGAAGCGCTTCGGGATTGGCCATGGAGACGACGAGGCCGTCGACGCCTTGGGCCACCGCGTTGTCGATCAGCTTCGCCTGCTGCCCCGGATCACCGGAGGCGTTGTACTCCACCCGGATACCGAGATCCTCGCCCGCGGCCTCCGCGCCGTTCTTGACGACATTCCAGAACGCGTCGCCGGGGCTGCCGTGGGTCACCACCGCTACCGATCTCACCGTCCCGGCGGCGACAGGCGGCTGTGTAGGGGCGGGCGCGTCGGAGCCGGGACCGCTGCACGCGGCCAAAAGAGCGGCCGTGGCGATCCACGGCAACAGGCGGCTCGAACGCCGCCGTCCCGCGCTCGCGCCGCGTTGCGGTCTCGAAAACATCCTCGTCGCTTCCTCTAGATCCCGGCCGCGGCCAGCGCGATGTCCGCGAGACGGCGCAGGCTGCGCCCGGTGTCGATGCTCGCCTGCCGCGCCGAGTCGCCCGGCCACAGCGCGGTGTCCTGCTCCAGCACGTACCAGCCCCGATAGCCCGCGGCCTGCACGGTGCGCACGAGTGCTGCGATATCGACGTCACCCTCACCCAGTGGGACATACAGCCCACGGCGCACGGCCGCGCTGTACTCCAGCGTTCCGGCGCGGACCTCCTCGGCCAGCGCGCCGCGGACGTCCTTGAGATGGATGTGCCCGATCCGCTCGGCATGTCGCCGCGCGAGCCGAACCGGGTCGGCGCCGCCGATGAGCAGATGCCCGGTGTCCAGGCAGATGTCGAGGTCGGAATCGGCGAGGAACCGCTCGACCTCGGCCTCGCTCGCCACGTGCGTGCCGACATGCGGGTGCAGCACCGTGCGCAGGCCGTGCGCGGCGGCGGCATCGCGGATGGCGCGGGAGGCGTCGACCAAGGCCCGCCATTCTGCGTCGTCGAGGCGCGGGCGCTCGTCGTATCCGCCGAGACCCGTCGCGGCGGCGAGCACGAGGACTTCCGCGCCCGTGGCGGCCAGCAACGCGGCCGTGCGCTCGGCGTGCGCGAGGGCCGACTGCCGATCGCGGTGCAGCACGACGGCGAGGAACCCGCCGACCGGAGCGATTCCGAAGTTCTCGAGCAGCCGACGCAGTTCACCCGGGTCGCCCGGCAGGTAGCCGGGTGGTCCGAGCTCGGTGGCGGTCAGGCCGAGCGCGGCCATCTCCGACAGGACGGTGCGTGCGTCGAGCACATGGCCCCAGCCGGGGACCTCGCAGACTCCCCATGAGATCGGCGCGGCCGCGATGCGCAGCGGGGAGAGGGATTCGGTCATCGGCACTCCGACCTTCGACGTCGAGTTGACTGCGCTCTGTTGGAGCGCTCCAACTATGTAACGCAGGTCATATCGTGTCAAGAGTCGCATACTCATCGCCCAAAGCGTCACTACCTGCGGATATTTCGGATTTGACTGAGTAGGGGTGTCCCGGGAGTCCGATTAGAGCGCTCTATTGCCTCGCTCTCACCCACCTTGTATCGTCCGACCCGGCAGGGCTCGGCGGAAGGGAACGGAGGCGACAATGGCACGCCCGACCATGGAGGACGTCGCCGCCCGCGCGGGCGTCTCCCGCGCTCTGGTGTCACTCGTCATGCGCAACTCCCCCAAGGTCAGCGAGCACCGCCGCCGCGCCGTGCTGGACGCGGCGAAAGACCTCGGCTACCAACCGCACTTCATGGCCCGGTCGCTGGCCAGCCGTACCTCGAACATCGTCGGCGTCATGGTCTCCGACCTGCGCAACGCCTTCTTCGCCGATGTCGTCGAGGGCATGGACGCCGCCGCGCGGGAATCCGGCCTCGAACTGATCCTCAACACCGGCCGACGCAGCGCCGCGCGCGAACGCACCGCGTTGGAGAGCCTGCTGTCCTTCCGGCCCGGCGGCGTCATCCTGCTGTCCCCCATCCTGCCCGCCGCCGCCATTCGCGCAGCGGCGCACCAAGCTCCCTTGGTGCTGGTCTCCCGCTCCTCCACCGTCGCCGCTGTCGACACGGTCACCGACGATGGCGAGGCAGGCGCAGCCCTCGCCGTCGATCACCTGGTCTCGCTCGGGCATCGGCGCATCGTCCACTTGGACGGCGGCGGCGCTTTCACCTCCGCGCCGCGCCGTAAGGGCTACCGCGCCGCCATGCAACGCCACGGCCTGGAACCGATGGTCGTGCCCAGCGAGCACACCGACTCCGCGGGCATGGCCGCGGTGCGCAAACTGCTGAACCTGTTCTCCCACGACAACTTTCCCACGGCGCTGGTGTGCGGCAACGACTTCAACGCCGTGGGGGCGATGTCCGCGCTGGAGGAAGCGGGATTGCGGGTGCCGGAGGATGTCTCGGTGGTCGGCTACGACAACACCTCGCTGGCCGCCCTGCGGCACGTCGCGCTGACCACCATCGACCAACCGCGCATCCGGATGGGCCGCCTCGCGATCGACGCCCTCGCCGAACGCCTCCGCGACGGCCGCACCACACCGGTCCGCCGCCGAGTGGAACCCTCGCTCATCGTCCGCGCCACCACGACCGCTCCACGCCGAACCGGTCTCTGATGCCCGTCGCGATCCCACATGAAGGAGAGCCGATGTCCTCCCACCGAGCCGTCATACTGGGCCTCGCCGGAACCGGCCGCATCGGGACCTCGCACGCCGCCACCCTGAGGAAACTCCCGAACGTGGCCACCGTCCTGGTCGCCGACGCCGTCCCCGACCGCGCCCGCGCCGCCGCCACCGACCTCGGCATCGAGTTCGCCGCCGACCTCGACGCCCTCTTCGCCGCCGATCTCGACGGCCTGATCATCGCCACCGCCACCGACTCCCACCCCGACCTGATCATCCGCGCCGTCGACGCGGGCGTCCCCGTCTTCTGTGAGAAGCCCGTGGCCGCCGACATCACCGGCACTCTCGCAGTCATCGAGCACACTCGCGACTCCACCGTCCCGGTCCAGATCGGCTTCCAACGCCGCTTCGACGCCGGCTACCGCGCCGCCCGCGAAGCCATCCGTTCCGGCGAACTCGGCTGGCTGCACACCTTGCGCGCCACCACACTCGACCCGGCCCCTCCACCCGCCGAATACATTTCGCGCTCCGGCGGCATCTTCCGCGACTGCGGAGTGCATGATTTCGACATTATCCGCTGGGTGACCGGGCGGGAGATCAGCGAGGTGTTCGCCCTCGGATCGAACCGAGGCGGGTCGTTCTTCGCCGAAGCGGGCGACGTGGACACCGCCGCCGTGCTGTTGCGCTTGGACGACGGAGCCCTCGCGAACGTTTCGCTGACCCGCTACAACGGCGCGGGGTACGACGTCCGGCTGGAAGCGCTGGGCTCCGAGGGGAACGCCATCGTCGGGCTGGACGATCGCGCGCCCTTGACTTCGGTCGAGCCCGACCACAGCCCCTCCCCCTATCCTCCCTATTCGAGCTTCATGGAGCGGTTCCGTCCGGCGTACGCCGACGAATTGGCGGCCTTCATCGAGGTCGCGACCGGGCAGCTCGACAATCCTTGTACTCCTGTCGACGCGCTGGAGGCGTTCTACGTCGCCGAAGCGTGCGAACTCTCGCGGCGGGAGAGCCGAGCCGTCGAGGTTGCCGAAGTCCGGCACTGACCGGTCCGAACTACGCTCGGTTCGTCTTCCGACTGCTGGACCATCGGCAATCAATTGATCAGATTTCTCGATCTCTTCGATGATTAGTTCGGGCGACTGTCCGTCATAGATCGCCCGAATAGCCCTGCGCCCCCGCACGTACATCATCGTGTGGAGGTCACCAGAGCAGTCAGCCGCGTAACGCGCGCGGTGCGCCACCACCGCATGCCTTCGCGTCGCCAGCCGAGGTCCCCGATCGCCTGAGCCATGTACTGGCTCAGCAGAGCACCGATCTTGAACAACTCGCGTCGCTGGCCGGAGTCTGTCAAGATGCCAAGCGCCATATCGAGACTCAGAACGTCGACCAACAGCATCTCGCGCAGTTCAGCTGCCGTGTGGGTGACGTTGGCGGCCCCGTATTCGCGGATGATCTCGTTCCAGTCGTCGAGGTCGATCGATACAGCCTCGGAGACAGCACGATTCAGCCCATGCCGAGCCGATTCCACACCAAAAGCCGTACCGACACCGGCGGCCGACGCGCTGAGCAGAAAAGTGCGGCGTCGCACGTCATCGACCTCTCTCCCCGCGTTCGGCACTGCCGAGACCGAAATCTTTCGTCCGCATCTCCGTCGACAAGACGAACAATACTGACCGCGTATGCCCACCTCCAGGTGGACGGCACGTCGTGGGTTGCAGCGAAGCACTCAGCGCGCGAGGAGGCTTCTCAGCTCGGGAAGAACTCCTTCCAGAAATCCAGGAGCTTTGCTCCCACCGAGGACAAGTTGTCGATCCAGCAGCCGGTTGCCGGCTTCACAAGACGTCTCGCTGACCAGAGAGCATCCATGACAGGCCGACAGGTTCAAGCTACTTGTCCCCTGTCGGTCGCTCTCAATACAAACCGGATCGTTCGAGCAGATCGCTGCGTCGTCCAGCGCGGCCAGGAAAAGAGGGACGAGACGCTGTGGCTCCCCGAGACGCACCAAGCCTCCTAGCGTGCCCTGAGCGTCACCCGCCACGGTGAAGATTAAGACCCCGGCCGTACGGTCTGCTCGATTCGAGTTCGCATAGATTCGTTCCTGCAATGAAGCCGACGAGTACCCACTTTGGAACGCGAGCCGCCTTATCAGGAGGTGGGCGATCGTGTGTAGAGCAATGTAGCGGGGCTCGGGCTCGTCGAGACGATAGGCCAATTCCGAATGACGCCGCCGGCCGATCAGCACCTGAGCGCGGGTTTGAACATCTGGATGCGATTCCCATTCGGCAAGCCGCTCTTCATCGAATCGGATGAAGATGCCCTCGCCGAAAAGTTCGATGGCAGGAAAGATCGGCCGACGATGTTGGTCGGGCCCTATATCCGCGGGAACGAACGACGCCTGGGCAGTCTGACGTCTGAATCCCCGAAGCGCCCGGACCTCCCGAACTCTCCGTACCTGGCCAATCCCGGAGACCCTGTCGATCAGCGAACTGATGTCCGACATTCCTGCATCGATTTTTCGACCATCGACCACAAAGTTGCTGTCACTGCGATCTCGACGCTGCGCGAGCTTATTCAGGAATGCTGCCCATTCACCATCTTTCAGGTCGAGCAGAATTGATTCCTCATTACCGACGTCACTATCGAGAACAGAGAGCACCTCCTCAGCCGTAATCCCGAGGTCAGCAGCGATCCAACTCGCGATCGTCTCCGACTGCGGACCACCGTTGTCGGCTTCCAATCGACTGAAGAAGTCGTGTTCGCGTACCTTCTCCGCGATATCACCGGGCCTGGGCTGGTTGTCCGGAATGTCCAGAGCCGAGACACGCTCCGCGATGTAGTTCCCGGTCGCACCGCGCTGCACAGCGATCAGCAGATGGTCACAAGGCTGTGTTGCCGCGTCACGCTCCTCCCAGGGCTGCCGTCCCTCACACTTGATGCCGTCCCGGCGAAGGGACTGGGGTCCGACGAGTTCGGCCAGCGGCCGTGACCGTTTGCACTTGCTGCAGCTGATCCGCAACGACGCCAGGCCTTCGCCATGCTTGGTGGAACGCACGAAACGCAGCTCGGCGTACGCGCGGCAGAACCGTACTTCCTCGGTGACACCCTCGTCTGTCCCACGGTGGGCCCATTGGAACCAGTTGATATCTTGCATGTGGCTACCACCTTGACAGACAGCGACATAGCGCATGGGTACCAGAAACCCACCGCAACCACATGTGTTGCTCCATCGGCCTTTGGACTTGCCAGAGAGCTTTGAGAGCTTCGTGCACCGCTCACAGAAGCGCCAAGCAGGAAAGCGCCAGTACATCAATGCCGCAGTATCTCTAGCACTACGACCAGCGTGCGACGGCGGTTGACGCAGCTCTCCTCGGCCCAGCCGGGACAGCAGCCGATCACACCGGATCTCGGGTGATCGGCTTCGGTCCCACCATGAGGCGTCCGACGCGACGATCGACTCGCCCCGAATGTCCACGACAGCGCCCACACCGAACGGTGTAATCGTCTCAGCGAGGCGCAAGTCATGCTTAATACGGTCCACGATCGATCTCCTCATTCGGCTCTCGCACTTCGACAGCGACATTGGGTTCTACCGATCGCATCGAATCCCCGACCAGCCAACCCGGGCCAGACTGTCCGAAGCGCCTCAACAGTGACGGCTCGTTCGTGCTGGACCAGTCGTACCTCAACGACCCGTTCTCCTCGCGTGCCGCACGAGCTCGCTCGTCCCATTCGCGTAGGAGTTGACCGATCTCTTCCCGGGTTTCATTCATCTCGGCTGGATCTGAGCGGCCCACGAAGCCCAAAAACGTGCCGATGATGTGGTCCACCCGCAGCCGTAAGTCCTCGTTCTCTAAGTCGAAGAAAACCGCAGACGCGTTGTCGGATAGCATCGAGATACTCTGACGGATAAGCGCCACAAGAGCACCGGCCAGCGACCTGTCACGCGATGCCAATGACCAAGGCGTAACGCTGGTCGGCTCGACGCTCCTATATAGCGCTTCATGATAGCCACGAAACGTTTCGAAATGTGAGCGGTCTCTGGCACGATTCGACCGGAATAGAGTAACCACAATTCCGTTGTTCTTGCCGCGACCGACCCGACTCGTCGCCTGGATGTACTCCGCAGTCGTCTTGGGCTGTCCGACCATCAGCATCAATGCCAATCGTGGAATGTCGATGCCGACGGACAGCATGTTCGAGGACAGCACTACATCGATGGCTTCTTGCGTGGAGTCCGCAGACAACCGCAGTTCGCGAAGATCTTTCGGGAGCTCCTCTGGTCCGCGACGACTCGTCAGCTCCAGCACCTTGCCGGCTCGAACTGGGCGCAGCGGAATAGCTAGGCGTGCCGCGCGAGTCTCCAGGCGCCCGTTGACGTCGTCCACGATGAGCGTTCCCGAGCGTCCCAACTCACGCAAGCTGTTGTGGTACATCACCAGCGTCCAGTACGCATCGAGCGAGACCGCCCCGACGCCGTTCTCTGTGAGAACATCGGGGATTTCGATCAGCGGCGCGGTTGTGGCAACCAGCGCAGACGCCTGCGACACCGACTGTGGCATCAGACCGACGTACAGCCGCCCTTCCCCAGACGTGACCGGCCGTGAGAAAAACGTGCAGTCGTCATCTAACCCGGATGGCGGGTATAGCTGGACCGTACGGCCATACAGACCGCCAATCTGCTCGTCCGAAGCACGGATCGTCGCGGTCGACGCGATGATCTTCGGAGTGCTCCCGTTTGTGGACAACAGCTGTTGAATCACCGCGTCAAACACCGCCACGGTCGTCCCCAGCGGACCGGAGAGCAGGTGCAGCTCGTCCTGGATGATCATCGACGGCTGACGGTAATCGGTATTGAGCCCAAGCAACCTGCCTGCTTCTGGTTTGAACTGCAAGCGGGCGAACTTGTCGACGGTTGCGAGGAGAATCGTCGGCGGGTTCTCGTAAAGCACATCATCGACCACTGACAGCGGCAACTCTTGATGAAATTCGCATGCCGCGTCTGTGCAGTACAACACGACATCCTTACCGACGAGTTTGACACCGTATCTACTGCGGTCGGCCGATCGCTCCGGCGGTACGAGCGGATTCCAACACCAGGGGCAGCTCTCCACCTGGAAGCTGTTGGCCTCGTCAGGGCTGGCGGCTCGATACATTCGCTCTATGGCCGCCTTGGCATCCACGAGCGTTGCCGGCGTTACATCGTTGCCGACCCATAGGCCGATGGAGAATTGGGCCATATCTTTCGCGCGAGGGTCCGACTTCCGAAGAATCTCCATAGCGCAGATGAGCGCGGCAGCGCGCTGGAACTGTTGAGCAGTCAGCAGACGTAACGTGTACCGAGTGATAACCGCGGTACCACCGCCGTCGAAACCGTGCTCTAGGCGGCGTCGGAAGATCTCGATGGCTGCGAGACCGAGATAAGCCTCGGTCTTGCCACCGCCGGTCGGGAACCAGATCAGATCGACCACTTCGCGATGTTCATGGGTTTCATCGACCGACGAGGCCAAGGCCACGAGCAGAAAGCCCAGCTGGAACGGACGCCAGGCAGGTTCCGCGTCCGGGCCGCCACGATTGTCAGCCGTTTTCGCCATCTGTAGGCGCATGGCCGCCATTCCAAGGGAGAAGGCCTGTCGCAATTTTTTCTGCCCTGGATCGCGAAGCAGATCGATACCCTGCTTCATACGACTGACCGCAGTAGTAGCGCGGTCCACGATTCTACGCGCAGCCGCCCCTTGCTCGACGAAGGCCTGCGCGCGGGCGTCCTGGCTGGAAACCCAACTGGCGAAGGCAGCAACGAAGGCATCGAGCGACGCCAGGACTCGATGCGGTTCGGTGTCGAGTAGTGCCAATTCCTCCAAACGAAGGGCATTGGCCTCGGCAGAGTTCACGACGAATCCGGTCGTTTCGATTTGCGGAACGACGAACGACGGCACCGGATCGAGGAAGACCTTCGAGCAATGTCCATTGTCGAACACCCAGTCCGCTGCCATGCCGTGTCCGACGGCATAGACTTTTCGGTTTCGAAATCGGAGACGCAGTTCCGCCGCCTCATCATCGAAATCAAAGGCACCTGAGGAGTAGTACTCCAAGATTCGGCCACCCGGCGTCGCAGAAACCTCGAGCTCAATCTGGAACAGCATCCTGGATATGTCGAGCTTGTCGTCCTCCGTAGAGGTCGTATGCAGAAGGACATGCACGGTGACCAGGAAGGCATCGCCGAAACGGCGCCACAGCGAACCGATCTCGAACGGCACCTCGCCAGCCAGACGCGTCTGCGAAGTCGCCCCTTGCGCAAGCTCTACGTCGGTGAACTCAAACGGCGTCCGCATCCATTGCGGCGGTCCCTCGCCTTCGAGAGACGCGTAGGTTCCACCCGCCACACGACACACGACAATCGGTTGATCAGTGACGAACGAGAGCGCGACCGAAGATGGTCGCCAGTCCTCGGCGAGTGGAACGCCCGCGTCCGACTCTTCAATCTCCCCGATCGGAACCGCGGCGTCCAGCTCGGTCTCATCCGAGGGACGAGGTGGTTTCGCCCGCCCTGCCTTCGCCGGTGTAGGAAACAGCATCCCGACCGAGTACTGCAGATTGGGGCGATTGAACAGCACCTCCTTCGGACCGCTCTCGGGACCGAGGTAGGCCTCTCGAAGGTGTTTGAGCACCTCCCGTTGGGCAATAGTCAGGGTCATCGCAAGCCTCCCCGCTGCTGGGCTAGCTTCTGCAGTCTTTGTTTGTCGGCCTTCGTCGCCACGACGTGCAACGAGACACGCGCCCGTGTAAGAGACACGTAGAACGCGGCGATCGAGGCATCATCGAACTCGTGTGGAAGATCGCACGCGATCACGTGCTCGACTTCGAAGCCCTTCACCTGCTTCGGAGTTCTCACTGAGAACCCATCCACCGTCGTGGAGGATGGACCGCGACCCGTCACGGAGATGATCCAGACGTCCCTGCGTGCAACGCCGTTCTCTACCAGGTTGCGTGCAATCTGGGTGGCTCCGTCCGCATCCGCGGCCTCGGTCCAGTGCCATTGAATCTTTTCACCGTGGACGATGCCCGGGTCCCCGACATCGGCCCCCAGATACCCCTGCACAGCACTGACGATCGCCTTGGTGTTACGGACGTTGCGGTTCAGCTCCAACGCTGGTGCCTCGTCGGCAACCAGGTCGTACACGTCTCGGTCGAAGCCGCCGTCGACGTGCGCCTGATTGTTGGGGTCCAAGAAGAGACGCCAGCGGCCCCGTGGCCGCCCGCCGACGATCACCTTGTCGAGCAGGTCCATCGCTTCCGCGGTCATTAAATCCTGTGCCTCGTCGACGAGAACCGCGTCGTAGGCTCGCTCGGTGGTGAGCTGATGGAAGGGGACTATATCGATCTGTCTCCCCGCGAGTAGTGGGGTAAACAGATCGATCAATCCGGGCGAATGGAAGGTGATCAACACCGACCGACCCGCATCCGCTTCCAATTTAGCCGCTTCCGCGAGCACCAGGGACTTTCCGGTACCCGCTCCTCCAAAGACGAACATGCGCTGGTTTCGTGCTAGCGACGCCAGAACTCGTGCTTGTTCCTTAGTCGCTCTATTCTGCTCCTCCAGCACTGCTCCTCGCTGTGCATCAATGACCGGCATCCGCGTGAACTCACCGAACAGCCGTTCCATCAGCTTCTTCGTCGGCGCTTTCTTCAGCCCTCTCGGTACGATCCGAGCGGCGGCGACAAGCGCATCGAGGGTTTCCGCCAAGCCAGCGGCGTTTATGTGATCCTTCGCCAACCAATGTGTCGACTTCCACTCGATCGAGTGCGGCGGCACGTCGGTGTCTGGCGTTATGACGATTGCCTCGTGCGCGAACCAGCCGATTCCGTCCTCCTGCAAAATGTCGCGAAGAGCAAACATCGCGGATTGCGCCTGGGACATCGGTGATTCCGTAAGTCGGTGCCACTCGCCCCGGCGATCCACCGACCACCAGGAGCCGTGATGCTTACCAACCCCACCGCCCTTCACTTCAATGACAACAACGAGGCCCTTCCAGAGTATGACGAAATCGGCCTCGGCTTGTTGCTTGTGGGCGTGAGAACGTAGCTTTACGGAATGAAATGCGACCGAGTCCTCGGGTCCGTCGATTTCCCTGAGAATCCGTGCGATCCTCTTCTCCGCCTCGCTCGCGGAGCTTTGGTCAATCTCCACCAGGTCGGGGACGATGATCATATGCGGTATTCCTCCCAGAGATCGGCATACTTGCGGAATCCGAGAAAGTCGGTCGTATCACCGAAGTTGTCCTCCAGATCTACGATCCGACACACCTCGCTTCCCTGGTTCTCCGGCCCGCGAAGACCCCGACCAGCCATCTGGATATAAGCGTTCGGACTGAACGTAGGCCTGGCGATGTACAGCGTGCGGACACCGGGTGCGTCGAACCCCTGCACCAACAGGTCGCAATTCGTCAAGACGTCGATCTTACGATCCTTGAAGCGCTGAATGATATCGCGTCTTCTCTGTCGACCGGTGTCGCCGCTTACGGATTCGGCGACAACATCGCGATACGACAGAATGGCGGCGAGCACCTGCGCGGACAAGATGCTCGGCATGAAAACCAACACCGATCCGTCGCTGTAGGTACGCATGATGTGCTGGACCAGCATCTCCATGCGCTTGGTATCACGCCCGATCTTGTCCAGAACACTGGGTTTGATGGACCTGAACACAGCAGCATGCCGCAGCTCGTCAGGGTCCATCTCCACGGCGTGACCGGTGGCGAGCACCTCGTGCTCAACTCGCGCAAGAATTCGCTTCTCCGCCAGCCGCCGGTAGGCGTCACTTTCGAAGGCTCGAAGAATCGTATTTCCGAAGCGCGCTGCCAACCGCTCCGACGCGCTATCGGAGTTGCCCTTGAACGGAGTCGCCGACAGTCCAATGAGCGGACGATCGTGACCGCGCCCCGCGACACCCAACCACTCGAGAATTCGGGTATACCGTTCGGAATCACCCGCACGGTGCCCCTCATCCACGATCACGGCGGCAGGCTTGCTGAGCCATTGATAATCCGAGCGGCCGAGTACATTGTCGAGCTGGGCATCGGTCGCTACGACAACACTGAATTCGGTGTCGGGCTCGTGCACCTCATTGCTGTCCCAAAGTCGGGCAATGGTCAACGGACGTTCATCGCCGAGACCACGCCACACCATGCTCCAAGTCTGGACCGCTTGCTCGCACAACTCCTGCGACTGCGCGATCCACAGGATGGTGCCGTGCATCTCATCGTCACGGAAGAGCTCAAGGATAGTCTGCGTTGCCACGCGGGTCTTTCCTGATCCCGTCGGCAATTCGACCATTGCCTTGAGGCAACGACCTTTGTCGTCCTTCTTGGTCAGTACATCACGAAGCTTCACCCGGATCTCACGTTGGAAGTCGTGCAGAGAAGTCAGTCGCGTCGCGCCAGGCACGACGAACTCTGCCTCCTCACGCCTCGACGAGCGACCGGCATATTCGGGCCCGAACCCCATTTTGTGGAGCCAGGAGATCGTAGGGCTGCTTCCCGTCCATGCCTTCGGCACATCAGGGAAACCCTCACGCCGAAAGGCTTCGGCCAAGGTCCTGATCGTATCCGTGCCGTAGACTGTGAAACACAGTTCAGCCACCGAAGTTGACGAGTTGACCAAACGCTGCGCTTCCAGCGCCTTCCACAGCCCCTTCGGCAATGCGTCACGGAGATCATCCTCACCGATGTAGATCTCGATACGTTCCGCATCACTCGAAGCCGCGCGCGCCTGCTGACGCAGCCTCTTGAGCCGGTGGTCGACCCCAGCACGTCGAACCCCTTCCATCTCGGCATTGTTCAATCCCAGTTGGAATGCCTGATTGACGACTCTTAGCAACTCCCGTTCATCAATGTCGGACTGGACGTATAAATCCGAGTCCGTAAGGTGCCAGTCTTGGGATTGGTCTTCGACACCATCAGTCGTCGTCACCCGCTTGACGATGCGCATCGCACGGGTGACGGTCGCCGTGATGAGCTTTCCAGCCGCAGGACGACCCCGCAGCCCTGTGAACACGTCTAGGATCTGCTCGGTCGACTGTTGACCTTCGAAGTGCATCGAGAAATCGAACGTATCCTCGAATCGAAGGCACCCGACCTCCTCAACAAGCTCCTCCGCCAGCTCGGCCGTCGCATACAGATACGGCCGGTGTCGATCGGCCAGGAAGGTCCGCTGCTCGTCGGTCGTCGCGATAAAGACGGATGTCGGCGGCCTTGATTCGATTCCTCGACCTACCCGGGCGGGGATTGCCGGGGGCCGACTTTCGCCGTACACGATGCGGGTCGCCGACGCGATGAATTCCGCCAGCACAGCATCGGCTATGTCGGGTCGAAGCTGCTTGTGAGCCAAGCCTGCCGCAAGAATCTCCGGTGCGACCGCCTCAAGAGTATCCGCCAGAGCAAGGAGATCGGCAACCGGCCGCGGTCCGTCGAACAATGGTAGGACGAACTGGTACTTCACCAGTGACGAAGCAACCACCTCGTCCAACCGGCGCATGCCGAGCGATGTCTTCACGACGCCAGCCTTCTCGGCTGCCCACAATACGGGCGAGGTTACCTCGTACGAGTGCCCAGAGTCCTGATCCTCGCAATCCCACACGGCGTCGCCGTGGCTGAGCAAGCTGTACGTCCACTGCACCCGAGTCGCATCGGGCACACCCGCGTCGCGCATCATGAACAACATCGAGAACGGCCCCGGGGATATATCGTTGCGCGGATAGAGGCTGATCCGCTCGACCGGCCGATCGCCAGGCCCTAGTATCTCGTTGACAGAACGGAGAACCCACTGCTCGTACTCGTGTTTCAGCGGCTCGTCATCGATCAAGTACTTCTTCTGAGGTCCGGTCACCACTCCCAAGGAGTGCGCCACATTCGGCATGCATCTTTTTCGGTCGAGCATGAAGCTCGCATACTGTTGGCCGAGGTCGGCATCAAGATCGAAAGCCTGCTGTGGGTAAGTCCATCCACCATCTCGGGTTGGGACCTTGATAACCCCGCGCCTGCCCGACGCCAACTCCTTGATGGCGTCTGACGTCGATACGCAATCGACAGCATCCCAAAGCCGCGTGAGTTCCTCGCTGGTGGCAGATGCCGACAGCTGACCAACCCTGGCTCTGAGGATAGCGAGCGGATCTAGGTTGCGGAATCCTGCCTTCGATAGAAGTGCCCGCGCACCGCTCAGCCGAAGAAACTCCGGCAAAACGAATGCTGCGCCCTCGATCTGTAATTCTTCCTCGGCTTCCAGGAAGACCATCGCACTGTCCGAAATGGCGCGAAGCCCGACGGTGGTGGGTACCACCTTCGCATCGACGTGGTGGAGCTGGATCGCGAACCGTAACGCATCGACCGCAGAATTCAGGTCATCTCCCTCGGCCCACTCGCGAAGCCAGGACAGCATTCCGCGTTTGGGAACTAGTGTCAACGCCTTCTTGAAGTCCCGACTATCGTCATCGATGATGTCGGATCCAACTCCTTGAACTAGCAATGTGCGCAATCGAGTGAAGCGTTGCAGCGTGGTATAGCAACGCCAGTGCGGTACATCTCCTCTCGTATTCGGAGAGTCACTCCATCGGCGATGCCACTGCGCAAATTCCGGCTCTTGTTTCACCGCCAAGTCCAGTGGACGCAGCTCGCCCGGATAGCGGAGGACACCATCGGCGTCTGGAATCATCGGGATGGTGACCGAGAGTTCCGGAATAATTGAACACAGCACGGAATCACCGAAAGATTTCTCCTCCCGCCCACGGGCAGGCAGATAGTCGAAATGTAATGCAGGATCCTCTGGGGTGCGGACACGCGGGACGAGTTCAGCGAACATCACGCTCATCGTCTGCAGAATCTCTCGATTGTAGGCGTTCCTCAACAACGTTGTGCGATCGTCGTTGACGCTCCACGGTGCGTTGAACAGGGCGGATGCCGACGTGGCATCCTGCAACGGGAAGTACGACCAGAACCGTCCAACCCGGTGACGTGAGCTTCGTGTCGGAACAGCGACGGTGACCTTCACTCTTTCCCGCGAAACCGCCTCACCTACTTGCTGCCTGGCAGCTTTGGACGGCTCGTGCATCTTGTCCTGCACAATCCACTCTTCGCCGGTGCCGTCCGGTCGTTCGATCTTGAGAACTCCGCCACCCAGGTCCCGAGAAGTATGTGCTGTCTCGAAGCCCTCCGCACCGATCACCCGCAGCTTGACCTCACGGACAGAACTGACGAACAAGAGAAACTCCGAGGAGAACTTTTCGATTTCCACCCGCAGCCTGTTGAGGTTGACGGCCTGCGGCAGTTTCACGATGGTGGTTGCCCACCGAGCAAGTTCGGCAAGCACCGGGTCGGCCGCGAATTGGCTTTGCGCATCCAGCAAGGTCGCAGTCCGCAGGATCGGGTAGCGCGTAGCACCGGAGCGTACAGTCGCGATCGCGGCGGTTGCTTCCTCCGAGTTGAACTCGAACGATATCGACCGACTGAAGACTTGAGGGGCACGAGTGACAGCGAGGACCGACTTGAAACCGAGGCCGAATCGACCGATCTCATCCCCACGTTTCGCACTCATGTGCGCGTGCGCAATCGCGGTCAATCCAGCCTTTGAGAACGGTCGACCCGCGTTGGCGCAGTATAGGGCTGAGTTCTTGAGGTCGAGAACGATCTCCACCCGCTTGCCTGCCACCTTCAGTCTGTCCTCGACCACGCCCGTCATCGCGTCAGCTGCGTTCTGCACGAGTTCGAGCAGCGTTCGATTCGCGTAGCCACCGACCCGAATCGACTCCTCATGATTGGCGTGCTCGATGACCAGATGCGGGTTTGCATGGTAGGCAGCGATTGCGCGGTCGAACTGGTCTCTGATGTCCTGGACCAGGCCAGGATCTGGGCTCCACGAGTTGGCCACTGTCTGATTCAACGCCGTCCTTCCGACCTTGTCGGTTCTTCGATCCTGCTGCGCCACTGGCGATCTGGCTACTCCGTCCGGCCTCCGACGACAGATCGTGTGCACCATGGCCGAGCGTTACAGAGCTCAATCGATAGCTGTGACACGGGGTTGCCAATACCACGAGGAGATCGGCGACCATGTAACGTTGATAAACGATGCGGGTAGGACACTCGCGTGAGCACGAGGTGGGGCCCCCGGCCAGAACGAAGCGCTGACTGTCGTAGCAGAAGCGGGGCGCCACGAAGCAGGGATGTGTCCGCGATGCATCGATTGCCGAGAAAATCGACCACCCACCCTCCCACAAGACAAGATCGATGAAAGGAGGCTTGAGACCCCTCAGTTGTGGGTAACCATATGCCCAATCAATCGATGGCATACAACTTTTCGGCATAGATTGGTTGCGCCGGATCCGATCATGGCGGATTTACCTGCGTGGACCGCGGGGTCACGATTGGTAACGAATCATGTCGAATCAACGAGCAGCAACGAGTCCGGTCGGTTTCTGTGTAGTCTCCACCTGCGGCGGCTGCTTCTGGCACGCATGTGGCCCGGCAGCTCGAACCTCGGCCAGTACCGCCGGCTCTCCGAGCACATCGCGTTGACGAACCGATGCCCACGAGAGTTCGAAGACGTCTTCCGCCTGTTCCCGTGTCACCCGCAGCCCTAGCGCCGCGGACAACACATGCAGTCCGAAGATGGGCGGCACCGCGTTTCCGATCTGCTGCGCAACGGCGCCACCAGACCACGGATAGTCCCCAGGGAAACTCTGCAGTCGCCCGGCCTCCGCGTCGCTGAAGCGACTTTCACCGTTTGCCGAGACGACTCTGTTCCTGGAGATCTTCCCGGTCACGGTGGCCGAAGGCTGTCCTGACGTGCGGACACCGCGTAGTTTTGGATTTCCTCCGGTGCCGTAGTTGGAGATGACTTCGAAGTCATCGTCCCGGGCCGGCAGCGCCTGTCCCATGGTCTTCCAGACGGGAAGTCGATGGTCGTCGTGGGGCCGAAGGCCGGCCTTTCGATAGATCCTGTGCGTCGGTTCGGGCATGCGGGGGTCGATATCTAGCGAGGCGATCAGCACAGCACGACGTCGTGTCTGCGGGACTCCGAACATCTCGGTGTGCAGTACGTTGTGGGCAACCCGGTATCCGAGTCGCTTCTTCAATACCTCTCCCATGGCTTTCCACACCGGCAGCACCGCTGGTACCTGCTCAAGCACGATCGTTCGGTATGGGCTGTCAGCTGATCCGGCCTCAAGCGCCCACCGAAGAGGTTCCAGAACGAGTCCGGTTCTATCGTCGTCGAGCCGGTCCAGTTCGGATCGGAGGTCATATTCCCCCGCGCCCATTCGCTCAACGAAACCGAGCACTGTCTTCAAAGCACGACGACCCGCGCCGGAGCCCGCCACGGTGAAGGTCTGACACGGCGGGCCACCTGCAAGAATCGAGGCTCCAGGCACCGATGCCGGACCGAAATCCCGCACATCGTGGACACGGTGGTTGAAGCCCGCAGCCCTTCGCGTCATGCAGGCATCCGCATCCCACTCGAGCCCATACACCTTCAGACCTAACCATCGCGCAGCCACATCCAGGCCCCCAGGCCCAGCGAATAGGTCGACCATATCGACCTCATTCGGGCGTGTGAGGACGTCCGGCTGTTCGAGCATGACTGATGATCTTACTGGCGGTAGCCGCGCGGGCCACTTAGCTGTTGAGGACAGCCACAAAGATGGCGTGGGCGGCATCACGCTTCCGAGCTGGCGCTGCCTCGCCCTCGTTCCGAGCACCTTCGAATGGGCAAAGAACTCAAGCATCCTCGCGAGACGTCGCTGATCTGGCGACGGTACCGCTGTCGAAGACGAGCCGACAGCTCTGGTACCCAAAGGATCGGATATCCATTCGCCGCGCAGTATCTGCCCCGATCAGAGCCAGTCAGCTACGACGACTATCGATCACAGCACTGAATCACAAACCCGTTGCGAACCGGTCGCGAACCGGTCCTGCATGCCTGGATGCCTGCGGTTCTTGTGCGCGATCCCAGTACAAGTAGCGGAAGAACCGAAGCCTCTGCACGGACGTTCGGTAACTGACCTCCGCGGCAGCGGTCAAGGCGGTGTCTGGAGGTGCAACAGCGCTGAGATCAGCAAGTCCATTGGTGAGATCTCGTCAGCGGCCTCGAGACCTTCGATATTCGGGTCGAGGATCGGTGCCGCGTACAACCGTCCGGCGTCCGGGCCGGCGACACTGCGTGCACTGACGATCAACTCGTACAGCACCACGGCGAACAAGCGCAGACGAGCGGCGTCGCCGAGTCCGCGGCCGATCGCTGTCTCGGCGGCGTTGTCGAGCGTGGCCAGCACGTCCGTGAGCACGTCAATTTCCGCCTCAGCTTGGACGTCATAGTTCATGCCCCGGAACACCTGTCGTCCGAACTGAGCGCATCAATCGGGCGTGGTTCAACGATGTCGCGTTGAACCGGGGCGCGGTCGTCGACCACGCGAACGCCGGTCCATGGGCACCGACTGCGGGTCGCACCTGTCGTGGCGACATGTGGCGCGATCCGGCCTGCGACAAGCGGCACAACGAGATCGGCGCAGGCGTTCGACGGACAGCGCACCGCCAGGAATTCACCCGTTGCGTGGTCGAACTTCGTCACGCCACAATGCGTTGCGGTGATCCATGGTTCGCATTCCGGGCCGCACCCGTGCGCGTCATCGGGCATGGTGGACCAGTCTCCTCCGCTTGCTCGCATGCTGGACGACACTTTCCCGAATCGCATTGACCACGGCGCGCCCGGACGGCCGGAACGAGTCGCGCGGCGGCTGGACCCATGCACGGAACAGACCTGGTCGCTGGCCTGGGCCAGGCAGACCGATGATTCCTCCGCCATGGATGATGGATACCTGCAAGCGCGACATCTCCGCGAACAGCGCTATCCCGTCCGGAAGATCCGCGCCTGCCAGGAATGTCCACCGCTGCGAACGCGGATGAGTCAGAATCGGGCCCGTGTCCGGGCCGTGGCGCTCCAACCGCGCCTTCACCTCTGAACCTATGAATGCCGGCATCATCAATCCGCAGACGGCCCCGGTGCGGATCACAATACGGCCCGTGTGCGGCGGATCTACCTCAGCGGGCAGACCACACACATTTCGGTAGAAATGGCACACCGACAACGGCGTGTCCTTGATGTCGTTCGGCGAACTCATTCGGGTGTCCCTCCGCCTGGTTCAACTGGTCGGCACCCGCCGCCGGGGAGTGGGTGGAGGCCCGAGCTCAACCCGGCGGCGGGGCTGCTTTCAGCTTCGCCAGATCAGACCCGCGATCCCAGACACGGGACTTACACAGAAGTAATACGCCTGCGCCAGCAGGCATTGGAGGGGCAAACAGGGGGTGATCATGATCGTCAGCAAGTGGACGAAGGTGGAGGTCAAAGCGCTTCGCTTGGCAGCCCTGCGGCTGACGCAGGAGCAGTTCGCCGAGAGGGTGGGCTTCGCAACGGCGACGATTAGTAAGTGGGAGCGGGCAACCCGCGAGAAGCCGGTGCGGAATGAGTCAGCTGAAGCGTTGGACACCGAGCTTGCTCGACTCACCGACGAACAACGCGCTCGTTTCCGCGCCGAGATCAACTCCGTACACGATGCTACTGTGCCGCTTGTTCACCCGCGCTTCGCCGACATACCAAGCGCTAGCCTGGTCTCGGATGGTCACGATAGCGCGCCGGAAGTCGAGGACATTGTGAAGCGACGCGAATTCGGAATGCTACTAGGTGCCGCATTCTTCGCGGCAGGTGGTGATCGAGCTCCGGCTCGGATCGGGATCGCCGACGCGCACAGGATCGACGCGCTTGCGGCCGAGTTCGGACGTCGCGAGCAAGTCGTCGGTGGCGCTGCCCTTGTGAGTGACGCAGTTCAAGGACTCGAGGCAGCGAAACACCTCTTGGATACCTGCGCTTTCTTCGAGCAAGCGTGCCGCGCTTTCACCAGTGCCACAGGAGAACTCGCGACTATCGCGGGTTGGCTTGCCTATGACGCCGATATGTATTCTCTTGCCCGTAGTTGCTACGCCGATGCATTCGCGCTGGCAAGCCAAGCCGGCGACGACGAACTCACTGTGCATGTCTGCCTCAACGCCGCACAGATGGCGCTGTCACGGCAGCGCACAGGCGAAGCGAATCCGCATCGCGCCCTCGCTCTCGCCAGCCGAGCTCGAGCGCTCACACGCGGCCACGCACCGGGGCGAGTCCATGCCCTGATCGCGACCCGCGAGGCGCAGGCGTACGGAATCCTCAGCGACCGCACGGCCTTCGGTAAGGCCATGGCCACCGCCTGGCGGGAGCTCGATTTCGCGCTCGACCATGAGTCACGCGAGGACTGTCCACCATGGTTGCGGTTCGTCAATGCCACCGAGATCAGAAGCCATGAAGCCCGCGGCTTCGGCCAGCTAGGAAATCACGCAAAGTCGGCAGACCTGTGCTCTGGTTTGGCCGTGGAGAGCGCCAGTGCCCGTAACTCTGCGAACTATCGCGCGGGTTTTGCGGCGGCGCTCGCTGATCTGGGCGACATCGGCACTGCGGTGGAGGAGGGCATGTCGGTTCTCGCCGACTTGGAGAACTCCGTGTCCTCCACTCGCACACTGCGTCTGCTCGACCCAGTACGGGTAGCAACGGAAGGCCGGTTCGAAGAATTCTCGACACGATTCGATGAGCTGGCAGGAAGGATGACTGCCGTATGACCTCCGAGCATTCCGCCATGTCAGACCTGGATTTCCAGCACTACACAGCCGCCCAGTCCCGCGAACTGCGCGATGACGTCGAACGTATTTTCCGGGATCCCTATGTCGATGCAATCGAGTCCGGTGAGGAGTTCGAATCGCCCGAAGCGTTCATGCACCGGTTCGATGCCTACACCGATCCCGCGCGTGCCGGTGCGTTCGAGTTGGTGATCGCCCGTCTCGGCGGCGCACTCTGCGGCCAGGCGTGGGGTTGGCCGCTCACCGCCAAGACCGCGTGGTGGGACGGGCTGCGGCTCGATGACGACGACCACGCGGCGTTCACGGCTGAGAACGGCTCGCGCACATTCGCGTTCAGCGAGCTCATGGTCCGGAAACAGTTCACCGGCAGAGGATTTGCCCGTGCTCTGCACGATGAATTGCTCGCGGGTCGGCCGGAGCAGCGCGCAACACTGTTGGTGCGCCCGGATAATCGCCGTGCATACGACAAATATCGCCGGTGGGGGTGGTTCCGCGTCGGTACGCTTCGACCTGGTTGGCCCGATGCCCCACTGTTCGATGTTCTGATGCGCGCTCTTCCGTAGGTCCACGGGGACCGGATCGGTGCGTACTTCGGCGTAACAACGATCCCTCGGGGCTGATGGGGAGGAAAACATTCTGGCAATTGGCATTTCACCAAGGACTGATCGACCGTGCGCGCGCTGACGCGTTGCTAGCATCGGGCGGTTCGTGACAGGGGTTTCCACGAAGGGGGAATACATGAGCGGCGGATCGGGCGGCGATCGCCGGCAGAAGCGAGTCATGGCGTCGCGTCGTGTCTCGTACACCTTGCCCGCCCTGGTAGCCGGCGCTTGTGTCGAGTGGATGCGGGGCTGGTGGCACCGCCGCTCCTCGCCCGATCGTCACCACGATCTATACCACCACCTCGAAACCCCCGGTCCGCACGCCTCCGCCGGTGACCACCACTATCCCGCCACCGGCGACGACCACTTCTCAGATCACCTCGACCACGCCGACCACCGATACCGCGCAGCCGATCTATGTCGGGATCTGTGTCGACCAGGCGACGGACACCCGAGTGATCGATGATTTGTGCGACACCACCGACGACCGCTACGCCCCCTTCTGGTACCGGCACGCCGACACCTTGGTCTACCCGGCGGTCGGCGCCGCGGTGCTCCTGGCCGCCGGGACCTTCCTGCGCCCGAGCGGAACCGCGATCCACGACCGGCGTGTTCCGACCAGTGGCGGCACGATCCAGCGCGGCGTGCTCGGCCAGGGCCGCCCCGATTTCGGCGGCGTCGGCTCATAGTCGACCACGACTCGGACATGCAGGAGCGCAAGGTGGAAACCGAGGACGCACGCCGCTATGCCGTAGCGATATGGCGGCAGAAGACCATGACGAGTTCCGAACGCCTGGCGGCTGTGAAAGCGGATGCCCATGCGCGCGGCAAGGAACCGTTTGATCTCGGGCGGCTCGAATCGCTTGCGGCACCAGCCATGAAGGCCGCATGGATCCGACGCACTGGCGCAAACGCAAGTTCGAGCTGATGTACTACAGTCATCCCGAGATGATGACGATCGAAGATCTGGCCGAGCATGTCATGGCGACGCAAGGATGGACGTGGTGATCGGCGGAGATATCAGTCGGCGATAAGGCGCGTCGTCCGGTCCGGCAGGACCCCGGCCAGGACGAGTTCCTCGTAGATCCGCTGCTGCTCGTCGTCGAGATTCGAGTACAGCATGTCGTAGGCCAATTCTTCCTCGGCGAGCACGGCGACCGGGTCCCAGTCGTCCCCGAGCGCCGCGACGACGGCGCTGCGCCGTCTCACCTCGTCCAGCGTGAGGTCGTAAGCGAAATTGTGGTCGGCCGTTCAGGCATCTCCAACCAGGTTCTTTCCGAAATCGAAGTGACGACGATGCCCAACCGCATCCTTCCGAGCAATGATCTGCGGCACATTCCGTCGTCGGACTTCATCACATTCGGCCGTACGACACCAGAGGCCGGTAAGTGCGCCCAGAATCCGGCACCACAGCGAGCGCTACGCGGGCAGTAGCCGCGCGATGACCTCGGTCAACTGTTGGACGTTGCGGCATTCGTGCATCGTCACCTGCTCTGCGTACACGTGGGGCGCCGAGTCCCCTGTCGACCACGACGAGGACGGCTCGGGATTCAGCCAGTAGGCGTGCTTCGCCCGGTCGACAATGGTCTGCACCGCTGCGAGGTTCGGGTCCGTGCGGTTCGTACGCCCGTCGCCGAGGATCAGGACCGAGGTGCGCGGACCGAGAGCGTCGGCGTAGTTGTCGAGGAACCCTTGGAACGCTTCGCCGTAATTGGAGCTGTCGAAGCGGGCGACCCTCGTGGAGCGGAGGATTCGGGCGGCGGTGCCGGGAGTGGGTGGCTCGTCGGGGGGTGAAGAAGTGGGTGATCTTGTCGCAGGTGTCGACGAAGCCGAAGCTGCGGACTTTACTGAACTGGTCCTGCAGGGCCTGGATGAGGTGGAGGGTGAATTCGGCGAAGCCGGTGACCGAGCCGGAGAGGTCGGCGAGGACGACCAGGTCGGGGCGGCCGTGTTTGCGGGCGCGCAGAACCGGGTCGATGGGGACGCCGCCGGTGGACATCGAGCGGCGCAGGGTGCGGCGCAGATCGACCTGGCCGCGCACGGCTTTGCGGCGGCGGACAGCGAGGCGGGTGGCGAGTGCGCGAACCAAAGGGTGGGCCAGGCGACGCATTTCGGCGAGGTCCTGTTCGCGGGCGCCCAGGAAATCGATCTGGTCGGTGCTGGATTCGACGCCGCGGCGGGCGATGTATTCGGTGCCGCGCAGTTGCGCCGAGCGCAGCCGGGCTTCGGTTTGGACGGCGGTGCGGAATGCGGCGAGGCGGCGGTTGGCTTCGATGGTGTGGACGGTGGTGTCGAGCTGGGAGGTGCCGTTCATGCCCGCGACGATGCGTTCGATAAGTTCTTCCGGGCGTAGGGCTTATCGTCAGGTAGGAGGACCAGCCGGCGCCGGACGCGGTGGTGACCGGGCCGGAGGTCTGGCCGGTTCCCACGCTGCCGTAGCCACCGAGTTCGGTCAGCGCCTGGCGGGCCAGTTCGGCGACCGAGTCCGAATCGTCCTGCGCCAGTGCGGAGATGAGCCGATCTTGTAGCGCCTCGATGGATTCGGGTGTCGACGGGTCGGCAGGCTGTGGCTGCTGCGCGGTCAGGAAGTAGAGGTCGAAGAGTTGATCGAATACGGCGCGTTGACCATTGCGGCGCAGCAGGCAGGCGGCCATACCGGAGCGCAGGCGATCGCGGTCGGCGAGCCCGAGGGCGATCATCGCCTCGGCCGCGTCGATGGTTTCGCGCGGCCCCGCATTGATGCCGTGGTCGCGCAGCAACCCGACGAACTCCACCAGCCGGTCGGTCATCGAATCCGGGCGAGACTTCGTCTGGCCCGCACGTCCTTCCGTCGTACTCATGCTCTGCCGCGACCTGGCATGGGTGCGACCGCAGGACGCGGGCCGGGCTTCCATGCGGCGAAGACAATCCCTGGTGCACGAGGTGCCGCGCCGACCGGCGCGGCACTGACCGCAGGATCGAGCACAACCTTCATCGCGCCACGCTCCCCTGTTCACCGTCCGAGTCGAGCAGTCCGAGCCGCTCGATCGCAAGGCGATTGTCGGACTGATACTTCAAGAGCACGCCGAGCGTCGAGCGAACGAGCTTCCACTCAGGTTGCGCGTACCGAGGGCGACCAGCGTCTTCGCCCAATCGACGGTCTCGGAGATCGACGGAGCCTTGCGCAACGAGAGCTGACGGAGTGCGCCGACCACGCGGACCACCGGCTCGCCGAGCGCCTCGTCCAGCTCGGGAACCCCCATCCGCACGATCGGCCGCTCCAGTTCCGCCGTCGGGTAGTCGATGTGCAGGTAGAGGCAGCGCCGCTTGAGCGCTTCGGACAGCTGACTAGTCTAGCCGGGCGGTTTCGACGTCAGCTCGGCCCCGGCGCTCGGAAATGGCTCGGTTCGGCGTCGGAGGGCACGGCGCTCGCCATGGTGAACGGCTCGACCAGCGCGCGCAGGTCGATCAGGTGCCGGGCGTGCGTGTCGAGGGCGCGATCCTCCTCGGAGACCGGCTCCCACTGGCGTACGGCACGCGCTTTTCCGTCGTCGTCCACCGCGACGACCACCGCGAGACCGTGCGCCGCCAGCGCCGGTTCGTCGGAATGGGCATCGGTGGAGGTCACGTGCACGCTCACATGCATGCTGCGCGGGCCGGTGTGGATCAGGCGCGCGGTGACCTCGACGACGTGGCCGATCACGATCGGACGGTAGAAGCGGATGCCGCCGAAGTAGGAGGTGAGGACGCGCTGCCCGGCCCAGTCGGCGCCGCACACGTACGCCGCCTCGTCGATCCAGCGCATCGTCCGGCCACCGTGCACCTTGCCGCCCCAGTTGATGTCCGAAGGGGCTGCGAGGAAGCGCAGCGTGGCGCTCGGCGCGGTGCCCGCGGAGGTGTATCGCTGCGTGGCCATCGCCTCCTCGATCTGCTTGCGCACCGAAACCCTCGCCCGCGCCTGCCGATGCCGCTGCATTTCCAGCAGGGTGGTCGGATTCCATTGCGGGACTTTCACATTGCGCCTCTCCTCGTCCACCGCGACGAAGATCGTCAGGCATTGCGCCGACTGCACCTGCTTCACCCGGGTGGGATCGGTGGAATAGACCGTCACGAGGATGTGCATGCTGGTGCGTCCGGTGTGGACGAGGTTGGCGTGCAATTCGACCAGCTCACCGACCGCGATCGGGCGGTCGAGATGGATGTTCCCGACGTAGGCGGTGACGCAGTAACGACCGCTCCACTGGGCCGCCGCAGCGTAGGCGACTTTGTCGATCCATTCGAGGAGTTTGCCGCCGTCGACCGATCCGAGGATGCCCGCGTCGGCGGGTTGGACGAGGAAGCGGTGGATCGCCTCGGGACGCCGACCGATCGAGGCCGGATTCGGGGCGGTCGCGACAGGGCGCGGGTGTGGCGAGTCGGGCAAGGGTCACCCTCCGTTCGGGCAGAGAATTCTCGGCTATTCGACCCCGTTGTCCGGGAGAACCCTAGGCGCTGCCGTCGGTACGAGCGAGTAACCAGCCTGGGCCCGCGCAGTGCGCCGCCGCCAATCACCTCGTCGAGGGGAAGACACAAGCTTCTGCGATCGGCGAGCAACGCGTATAGGGGTTGCCCCTAATACGGCGGTTCGATTTCACCCGCAAAGGCGCGAACACCCGTGACCTTTCGCGGCAAGTGCGCAAGAGTGAAACAGCAGCCGCTGCCCGTCGTTGAGCGCGACCGCGAAGCAGCGACCGTAGATCCAGACCTGTCTGCGGGGGTAAGGCCGTGGGCAGACCCGCAACGGGGGGATGGTGAGCGAAACACTCACCGTAGAACGAAAGGATTTACGTTGTTCTCCACAATCAGCGCACGCCGCACCCTGGCCCGCGTGGCCGTCGCCGGTGCGATCACCGCAATCCCGTTGACCGTGTCGGCGATGCCTGCCTCGGCCACCCCGGGCACACCCGGGGTCACTCACGCCTGGTACGACCCGTATTACGACCGGTGCGCCTTCGGTCCGTTCCAGAATTGGAGTTGCAACAACAACCCGCTGTTGGACTGGGGCGACAACCAGTACGGCGGCCCCTTCGGTCAGGGTTTCGGGCAGCAAGCGCCAGGCATGTTCGGCAGCAGCTAGAAGTCCGTGAAGACGCCGGTGGCCCGCTCCGAGTCCGGAGCGGGCCACCCGTGCGAATCAGCCGAGAGGTCAGGCGGTCTCGGTGATAGGACGATCGACCCAGCTCATCAGGCCGCGCAGCTTGGCGCCGGTGACCTCGATCGGGTGCTCGGCGTTCTGCTTGCGCAGCGCCTCGAGCTCCTTGTTGCCGCCCTCGACGTTGGCGACCAGGCGCTTGACGAAGCTGCCGTCCTGGATGTCCTTGAGGATGTCCTGCATGCGCTTCTTGGTGTCGGCGTCGATCACCCGCGGACCCGACAGGTAGCCGCCGAACTCGGCGGTGTCGGACACCGAGTAGTTCATCCGCGCGATGCCGCCCTCGTACATCAGGTCGACGATCAGCTTCAGCTCGTGCAACACCTCGAAGTAGGCCATCTCCGGCGCGTAACCGGCCTCGACCATGACCTCGAAACCGGTCTTGACCAGTTCCTCGGTGCCACCGCAGAGCACGGCCTGCTCACCGAACAGATCGGTCTCGGTCTCTTCTTTGAAGGTGGTCTTGATGACGCCCGCGCGGGTGCCACCGATGCCCTTGGCGTAGGACAGCGCCAGCGCCTGGCCCTCACCCTTCGGGTCCTGATCGATCGCGATCAGCGCCGGAACGCCCTTGCCGTCGACGAACTGACGACGCACCAGGTGGCCCGGGCCCTTCGGGGCCACCATGCCGATGGTGACGTTGGCCGGCGGCTTGATCAGGCCGAAGTGGATGTTGAGGCCGTGGCCGAAGAACAGCGCGTCGCCGTCGTTCAGGTTCGGCTCGATGTCATTGGTGAAGATCGACGCCTGCGCCGTGTCGGGCGCGAGCACCATGATGAGGTCCGCCCACGCCGAGACCTCCGCCGGAGTGCCGACGGTCAGGCCCGCCTCCTCGGCCTTCGGACGCGACTTCGAACCCTCGGCCAGGCCGACGCGGACCTCGACGCCCGAGTCGCGCAGGCTCAGCGAGTGCGCGTGCCCCTGGCTGCCGTAGCCGATGACAGCGACCTTGCGGCCCTGGATGATCGACAGGTCGGCATCGTCGTCGTAGAACATCTCGACTGCCACTGTGGTTCCTTCCGGGATCATCCCCGCGCGAGGCGGGGCACACCGTGCTTGCGCCGGTGCGGATTTACGTTGTTCTGGATCGGATCACCTCCGCGGTAGCGGGAGGGGATCATTCCCGCGTACGCGGGGAGGCGGCACGCCAACCGTCGATCGCAGAAAGACTAGCGTGTGGCCGCCGCCGGACGGTCGGCCCCATCGGTGTGCCGCTCGCTATCTCACCGAGTGGCGGTGATGGACTTCGGCCCACGGCCCACCGCGACGACACCGGACTGCACGATCTCCCTGATGCCGTACGGCTCGAGCATCCGCAGCAGCGCGTCGAGCTTGGACCGGGTTCCGGTCGCCTCGACGGTGAGCGCGTCCGGCGACACGTCGATGACCTTCGCGCGGAACAGCCCGACGGCTTCGATCACCTGGGTCCGCACGCTGGCGTCGGCGCGCACCTTCACCAGGATCAGTTCGCGGGCCACCGAGCTGTCGGAGTCCTGCTCCACGATCTTGATGACGTTCACCAGCTTGTTGAGCTGCTTGGTGACCTGCTCCAGCGGCAGATCCTCCACGGTGACGACGATGGTCATGCGCGAGATCTCCGGCAGCTCGGTGCCGCCGACCGCCAGCGATTCGATATTGAAGCCGCGGCGGGAGAACAGCGCCGCGACTCGTGCCAGCACGCCCGGTTTGTCCTCGACGAGAACGCTGAGGGTATGCGTGGTGCTCATCCGTTGTTCACCTTGTTCTGTTCGTGCGACATCGCCGCGTGGATGACCGAGGGCTCGGCGGCCTGCTCGTCCTCGTCGAACAGCGGGCGGATGCCGCGAGCGGCCATGATCTCGTCGTTGCTGGTGCCCGCCGCGACCATGGGCCACACCTGGGCGTCCTTGCCGACGATGAAGTCGATCACCACGGGACGGTCGTTGATGGACTGCGCCTCGCGGATGGCGGCCTCGACGTCCTCCTCGCGCTCCACCCGGATGCCGTGGCAGCCGAGGGCTTCGGCGAGCTTCACGAAGTCGGGAATGCGCAGGGTGTGCGTGCCCAGGTCGGTGTTGGAGTAACGCTCCTGGTAGAACAGCGTCTGCCACTGGCGCACCATGCCGAGGTTGCCGTTGTTGATCAGCGCGACCTTGATCGGGACGCCCTCGACGGCGCAGGTGGCCAGCTCCTGGTTGGTCATCTGGAAGCAGCCGTCACCGTCGACCGCCCACACCTCTTTGTCCGGCGCGCCCATCTTCGCGCCCATGGCCGCCGGGACGGCGTAGCCCATGGTGCCGAGGCCGCCGGAGTTGAGCCAGGTGCGCGGCTTCTCGTACTTGATGAACTGCGCGGCCCACATCTGGTGCTGACCGACGCCCGCGCAGTAGATCGCGTCGGGTCCGGCCAGCCGGCCCAGCGCCTCGATGACGAACTCCGGCGACAGCGAGCCGTCCGCGGGCGGTGTCCAGCCCAGCGGGTAGGCGTCGCGCACGCCGTCGAGGTAGGTCCACCAGTCGGTCAACGGCAGCGGCAGCGAATTGCCCGCGGCGGGATCGGCCTTCAGCGTCTCGATGAGCTCGACGATCACCTCGCGGCAGTCGCCGACGATCGGGACGTCGGCGTGCCGGTTCTTGCCGATCTCTGCCGGGTCGATGTCGGCATGGATCACCTTGGCGCCGGGCGCGAAGGAGTCCAGCTGGCCGGTGACGCGGTCGTCGAAGCGGGCGCCGAGCGTGATCAGCAGGTCCGACCGCTGCAACGCGGCGACGGCGCCCACGGTGCCGTGCATGCCGGGCATGCCCATGTTCAGGCGGTGGCTGTCGGGGAACGCGCCGCGCGCCATCAGCGTGGTGACCACGGGGATGCCGGTCAGCTCGGCCAGCCGCAGCAGCTCGGCGGAGGCGTCCGCTTTGATCACGCCGCCGCCGACGTAGAGCACGGGAGCCTTGGCTTCCATGATCATCCGCGCGGCTTCGCGCACCTGCTTGCCGTGCGGCTTGGTGACCGGACGGTAGCCGGGCAGCCGCATCTCCGGCGGCCAGCTGAAGGTGGTCTGCGCCTGCAGCACGTCCTTGGGGATGTCGACGAGCACGGCGCCGGGGCGGCCGGACGAGGCGAGGTAGAACGCCTCCGCGATGATGCGCGGGATGTCGATGCCGTCGGTGATCAGGAAGTTGTGCTTGGTGATCGGCATGGTGATGCCGGAGATGTCGGCTTCCTGGAACGCGTCGGTGCCGATCAGGCTGCGGCCGACCTGGCCGGTGATGGCCACGATCGGGACCGAGTCCATCTGCGCGTCGGCGATCGGGGTGACCAGGTTGGTCGCGCCGGGACCGGATGTGGCCATGCACACACCGACCTTGCCGGTGGCCTGGGCGTAGCCGGTGGCCGCGTGACCGGCGCCCTGCTCGTGCCGGACCAGGACGTGGCGCACCTTGGTGGAATCGAACAGCGGGTCGTACACGGGAAGGATCGCACCGCCCGGGATGCCGAATACAGTGTCGACGCCGAGCTCCTCGAGCGACCGGACGACCGACTGCGCGCCGGTGACCCGCTCGGGCGGGACCGGGCGGCGGTTGGCCGCGGAGGTCGGGTTGGCAGCGGGCGTGGCCTGCTGGTTCGCCGAAGGCGCTGGCCTTCGGGCCGAGGGCCCGGGCCGTGCGGTAGGTGCGCTCACCGTCTTCGTTCCTTACTGGTTGTGGTTCTGACCCCGGAATTTGTGCCAGCGGTGTCTTGCGCTTCGCCATGCTGGACATTAGTCCGAACATAAAAAAGCCCCCGACAGCACAGGGCTGATCGAGGGTGGCGCGTCGCAACGCGAGCTGACGTATTCGACTCAGTGTGTCAGGCTCAACGCTGGACGCGCCGGCCGATTACGAGCAACTCGTTTCGATTCACGCGCACGACGTTAAGCGGGTGTGAACCGAAGAGTCAAACAGATGACCCCTTGTGTCCCATTATGTGGGACAGTGCGGATGCTTGTGCCCTTCACCAGGATGCGAGGATGGTGGTGTGTCATCACCGCATCAGTCCGTGCCACCTTCTGAATCGTCCCACACTCCTGCCGCGACAACGGATACGGGTGGCGTCTCGGACGCACGTGTGATCCGCATCCCACGGCTGGCCTTCCTGGGCGTGTTCATCCTGCTGATGTGCGTGTTCTTCCCGTTCGTCGGTTGGCCGGCCGGACTGTGGTGGCTGCTGCTGCTCCCCGTCGTGGTGCTGGTGTGGGTGCTGCGGACCCAGACCACGGTCTCCCGCGCGGGACTGGACCTGCGGACGCTGTTCGGTTCGCGTCACCTCGACTGGTCACAGGTGAAAGGGGTCCGCATCCCCAAGCGCGGCTACGTGCGCGCCGACCTGACCGACGGCACCGAGGTGAAGTTGCCCGCGGTGAGCTACGACCGGCTGCGCGATCTGGCGGCGGCCTCCGGCGGACGGATCCCGGACCCGTTCGCGCGGCCGGACACGTCCCTGGAGGACGAGTGCCCCGCAGGATCCGCGGAACCGGACACGAACGCGAGTGGCAACGACGGACTGCGAACCAACGGGACGGCGAAGTCCGCCGAGGACTCCACCGGCGAGGACACGCCGTAGCGATTACTCGCGCAGGGCTCCGGATCCTGAGCGGGGCCGACCGCACCTGACCGGCGACGACGAACCCGCCGCCCCGCTGGGCCGCGTGGATGCCCCGCAGGTACGCAGTGAACTCAGCGATCGCGTCGAGGTGGAACATTCCCTCCACGTAAGCTGTTGCGGTCGGGTGATGGGATGATTTCACCGGAGCAGTGATCCTCCTTCGCATCCCCACCCTCGACGGTCCGGCACCTCCGGCGTCACCGTCGCCGCCCGCGACACCACACAGGGGCGGCAAACCGAACCCGGCTGACAGCCATGGACGCCGCGGCCGCACCACCGGCGGGCGGACACGCCTACCGGGAGTAACGTGGTGCTCCGCCGAGCAGGCTCTGCGCCGTCGCACGTCAGCCCCCGCGACCCGAGGACCATCGAAATGCCACCGCTTCGTTCACGAACCACCACCATCGGCCGCAATGCCGCAGGCGCACGCGCACTCTGGCGCGCCACCGGCATGACCGACACCGACTTCGGCAAGCCGATCGTCGCCATCGCGAACTCCTACACCCAGTTCGTGCCCGGCCACGTGCACCTGAAGAACGTCGGCGAGATCGTGGCCGAGTCGGTGCGCGCCGCCGGTGGCGTGCCGCGCGAATTCCACACCATCGCCGTCGACGACGGCATCGCCATGGGCCACGGCGGCATGCTCTACTCGCTGCCTTCGCGCGAGATCATCGCCGACTCCGTCGAATACATGGTGAACGCGCACACCGCGGACGCGCTGGTCTGCATCTCCAACTGCGACAAGATCACCCCCGGCATGCTGAATGCCGCCATGCGGCTGAACATTCCGACGGTGTTCGTCTCCGGCGGGCCGATGGAGGCGGGCAAGGCGGTGGTCGTCGGCGGCGTCGCGCAAGCGCCCACCGACTTGGTCACCGCGATCTCCGCGAGCGCGAATCAGGCCGTCTCGGATGAGGGCCTGTCCGAGGTCGAGCGGTCGGCGTGCCCGACCTGCGGCTCGTGCTCGGGCATGTTCACCGCGAACTCGATGAACTGCCTCACCGAAGCGCTCGGTCTCTCGCTGCCCGGCAACGGCTCCACCCTCGCGACGCACGCCGCGCGCCGGGCGCTGTTCGAGCGGGCGGGCACCGTGGTGGTGGACATCGCCAACCGCTGGTACCGCGAGGACGACGCGTCCGTGCTGCCGCGGAACGTGGCCGACGTCAAAGCCTTCCGCAACGCGATGGCGTTGGACGTCGCGATGGGCGGCTCGACCAACACCGTGCTGCACACGCTGGCCGCAGCGCAGGAAGGTGAGATCGACTTCGATCTGCACTCCATCGAGGAGATCAGCCGCCGGGTGCCCACCCTGTCGAAGGTGTCGCCCAACTCGGACTACCACATGGAGGACGTGCACCGCGCCGGTGGCATCCCCGCCATCCTGGGCGAGCTGCGCCGCGCCGGGCTGCTGGAGACCGATGTCACCACGGTGCACACCGCGAGCTTCGACGAGTGGCTCGACACCTGGGACATCCGCTCCGGCAAGGCCTCCCGGGAAGCCATCGAACTGTTCCACGCCGCGCCGGGCGGGGTGCGCACCACCGAGCCGTTCTCCACCGACAACCGTTGGTCGTCGCTGGACACCGACGCCGAAGGCGGTTGCATCCGCGACCTCGAGCACGCCTACACCAAGGAAGGCGGGCTGGTCGTGCTGCGCGGCAACATCGCGCCCGACGGCGCGGTGCTCAAGACCGCAGGTATCGACGAAGAGCTGTTCTCCTTCCAGGGCCCGGCGGTCGTGGTGGAGTCGCAGGAAGAAGCCGTGTCGGTCATCCTCGGCAAGAAGATCAAGCCCGGCGACGTGATCGTGGTCCGCTACGAGGGCCCCGCGGGCGGCCCCGGCATGCAGGAGATGCTGCACCCGACCGCCTTCCTGAAGGGTTCCGGGCTCGGCAAGCAGTGCGCCCTGATCACCGACGGCCGGTTCTCCGGCGGCACTTCCGGCCTGTCGATCGGGCACATCTCTCCCGAGGCGGCCAGCGGCGGCGTCATCGGCTTGATCGAGAACGGTGATCAGATCCGCATCGACGTTTCCACCCGCACCCTCGAGGTGCTCGTCGACGACGCCGTCCTGGCCGAGCGCCGCGCGAAGATGGAAGCCTCCGAACGGCCCTGGCAGCCGGTCAACCGCGACCGTCCGGTGACGACCGCTCTGCGCGCCTACGCCGCGCTGGCCACTTCCGCAGACAAGGGCGCGGTCCGGCACGTGCCGTAAGGTCCGCGTCTTCACGGGGCAGCAGCTCCGTTACGAACACGACGGCCCCTTCATCCTCGATCGGATGAAGGGGCCTTTCGCTTCGTCCGGCAACTCAGGCGAAGGGACCGATGCCCGTCAGCGGGTTGCCGCCGTGCAGGTACCAGTAGGCCCCGACCGCGGCCGCGATGGCGAGGAGCAGCACGACGAAGGAGCCCGCCGCGGGGCGGATCGCCCAGCCTCGGTTGCGGTCGAAGGACAAGCGACCCGGGCCGGTCAGGATGATGACGGTGGCGACACCCGCGAGGATGCTCTCCATTTCCACCGCTCCGGGTCCGGCTTTGTACTGGAATCCGGGGGCCATGCCCTGCTTCCAGGCCCAGGCGTCCAGGATCACCGCCAGCACCGCGCCCGCCGCCAACGGGGTGGCGAGCCCGAGGATCAGCAGGACACCACCGCCGACCTCGCCCGCGGTGAGCAGGATGGTGGACACCGTCGGATGATCCCAGCCGCCGCGCTCCATCATGTCGCGCGTGCCGTCCAGACCGGGGCCATGGAACCAGCCGGTGAGCTTCTGCAGACCGTGGTAGAGGAAGGTGGCGCCGACGACCAGACGCAACAGCAGCAAACCGAGATCGAGCGTTCCCCGGCGGTTCTCGCCGGTGCGGCGGCGCAGACGCCCGGTCTCGTTCGGCGGTGCCGGGGCGGGCGGGATGCTGGCGTAATCGTAGGTGGGCGCCGCGCCCCCGGCGGCCTTGCTCTCGGCGGTGCTCGGGACCTCCGGGTCGAGTCCGAGCTCCTCCTCGGTGCGCGGGACGTCCTTGCGCAATCCCGGCCGCTGGGCCGTGTCCACCCGCTCGAACTGCTCGGTCGGCGAATCGTACGGGCTGGTCACCCCTCGACCGGTGGACGACACCGCCGACTGCTCTGCCGTGGAGGGCGTGGCGTTCCCGGCCTTGGATTCGGGCGTGTCTTTCGGCTTGTCGGTCACGGCCAATACCCTATGCGGCACCGCGCTATAGCGGGCGAGTAACGGCGTGGCGTGTCAGTGTGCGCGCGACACCCCACCCGGAGGGGGCGCGGGCGACGGTATTTCCGTAACGTCTGAACTATGAGTTTGGTTGTCGTGGGCCGCGTCGCGGCGAGCTTGGCGCTCGGTTCCGCCCTGCTGGTCGGGTGCGCCCGGTTCGACGATTCGGCGTCCAGCCCGTTCACCCCGGAACCGACCCTGCGCGGAGCCGACATCGACCCGAAGAAACCGAACCAGTCACCCACCTCCACCACCCGCCCCAGCGGCCCGTGCATCGACCCGGACCCGGCGGTCGTGGCCACGTGCCTGGACACCACCGGCGGCCTGGTCACCCTGGCCGACGGCGCGCTGGTCGCCGAGCGCAGGACCGGCCGCATCATGAAGGTGGTCCCGGAGCAGCCGCCGGTCGAGATCGCGCGACTGGACGTGGACGGCTCCGGCGACGGCGGCCTCAGCGATATCGCGCTGTCGCCCACCTACCGCGAAGACGGCCTGATGTACGCCTACATCACCACAGCGAGCGACAACCGGGTGGTCCGCATCGGCGAGGGCGGCTCACCGAAGGACGTGCTCACCGGGATCCCGAAAGGCGACAGCGGGAACCGGGGCGCGATCGACTTCGTCTCACCCGACCAGATGCTCGTGCTGACCGGCGACGCGGGCAACCCCGGCGCGGCCGCGTCGGCGAGCTCGCTCGCGGGCAAGTTGCTGCGCGTGAACTCGCCGGTGCCCGGCCGTACGCCCGCGCCGGAGATCGCCGTCTCGGGCATAGGCACCGCCGGCGACGTGTGCCGCGACAGCAAAGACAGCATCTGGATCACCGACCGCACCGCCGCCGAGGACCGGTTGCAGCGGCTCGGCGGCGACGGCGTGGTCACCACCATGTGGACCTGGCCGGACCGGCCCGGCGTCGCGGGCTGCGCGGCGGCCCCCGACGGCGTCGCCATCTCGCTGACCCGCGCGAAAGCCCTCGCCATCGCCGCCGCCGACCCGAACACCCACGCGGTCACCGCGGCCCCGACCCTGTTGGCGCAGGACAGATACGGCCAGCTCGGTGGCGCGGCGGTCGGCGCCGACGGAACCGTCTGGGTGACCACGGTGAACAAGACCGACGGCCAGCCGGGACCCTTCGACGACCGCGTCGTACGCATCCCGCCGCCCCAGGCCGGAGGCGGCGGAACGGACTGAGCGGTATTCGATCCGCGCCTTCGCGCGGCGTATTCGCGGTCGCTTGCGGTCCCCTGGCTGCACGAGCTCCGGACCAGCTGGCCATGTGGCAGATCCAGCGGGGCGTCTCAGGAGTCGGGTCGATCTTGTGCGGGGATGCCGAGAATGGCGAGGAAGGCAGTTGCCGCGGGTGTGCGGGTGCGGTTCCAGATGACGTATTCGACGCGAGCCGGTGCGTCGGCTACTTCGATGGTGACTACGCCCTCTAGCTGTGGCGCGAAGGCGGAGGGGAGCATGGCCACGGCCAGGCCGGGTCTGACGAGGCGAGCGATGTAGTCCGCGCTGGTCACTTCGAAGGCGACGTCCCGGTCGAGACCGGCGGCCGAGAAGGCTTGGTCGGATTGGAGGCGTCCGGCTGTCCCGGCCGGCAGGTCCACGAAGACCTCGGTGGACAACCTGCGAAGATCGATCGTCGGCTCGCCGGCGAGGGGATGGTCCGGCGCGACCACGGCGACCAGCCGGTCGCGAGCGAGTTCCTGGGCGGCGACACCTCGGGGTCGCGCGGTGGTCGGCAGGCCGAGGAAGGCCACGTCGAGGGCTCCTTGCTCGACCTTCTCGACCAGTTCCTCGCTCGCGCCCACCCGCAGGCTGATGCGCACGTGCGGGTGCCGCAGGCGGAACTCACGCAACGCATCCGGGACATCGACAGCGGCGACGGTGGGGATGAGGCCCACGGCGAGCCGTCCGCGAACCTCTCCCACCGCCGCGGCGACCTCGGCGGCCGCGCGCTCGGCGGCGTCCAGGCACTGGCGGGCGGCCGGGAGGAACGCGGCGCCGGCCGGTGTCAGGCGCACCCGGCGGCTGGTGCGCTCGAACAGTCTCGCGCCCAGTTCCCGTTCCAAGCGCGCGATCTGGTGACTGAGGGCGGACTGGACGACCAGACATCGTTCGGCCGCCCGGGTGAAGCTGTTGGTCTCGGCGACGGCGACGACGTAGCGCATCTGCTGGAGTTCCATAGATCAATCGTGAATCGCGATTGATGAAGTGACAAACATGTGTTGGACTCATTGATGCCTACCCGGCGAGACTGCATGTGTGAAAAGCCCAGCTGCACAGATTGTTTCCGGTGGCCGAAACGGTGACGCGCCGCTGGGACATATGTCTCGCGCCGTCCTGACGGCCCTCGCTCCCGTGTCGTGGGGCACGACATATGTCGTCACCACCGAACTCCTGCCACCGGGGCACCCGCTGTTCGCAGGACTTCTGCGCGCGTTGCCCGCCGGTCTGATCGCACTGGCGCTCACACGGAGGTTGCCGCACGGGACTTGGTGGTGGAAGGCCGCGGTGCTGGGCGTGCTCAACATCGGGCTGCTGTTCCCGCTGCTGTTCCTCGCCGCCGAACGCCTACCGGGCGGCGTGGCCGCGACCCTGGCGGCGGCGCAGCCGCTCGTCGTAGCCGTCCTGGCCGTGGCAGTCCTGCACGAGAACCCCTCGGCGTGGCGGATCGGCTGGGGCGCGATAGGCGTGGTCGGCGTCGGCTTGGTGGTGATCGGGCCGGACGCGGCGCTCGACCCCCTCGGTGTCGTGGCGGGCCTCGCCGCCGCGGCCTCGATGGCACTCGGCCTGACGCTCACCAAACGGTGGGGACGGCCGGCCGAGGCCGGTCCCACCGCTTTCGCGGGCTGGCAACTCACCGCGGGGGGCCTGTTTCTGCTACCCCTCACGTTCCTGGTCGAGGGGCCGCCTCCCCCGATCGACCCGCCCGCTGCTCTGGGCTACCTCTGGTTGGGCCTGGTCGGCGGACTGATCGCCTATGTCCTCTGGTTCCGCGGCATCGGCGCCCTGCCCATCACCTCGGTCGCGGTGCTCGTCCTGCTCTCGCCGCTGGTCGCCGCCGTCCTCGGCGCCATCCTGCTCGGCCAGACCCTCGGTCCGATCCAACTCGTGGGATTCGGGCTCGCCCTCGCCGCGATCGTCGCGGGGCAGCTTCCCGCGCCCACGCGCTCATCCACCTCCACCACGACCCCCACACCTGAAAGGACACCTCGATGAAGATCGCCGTCGTCGGAGCCACCGGCATGGTCGGCTCACGCGTCGTCACCGAAGCCGCGAGCCGAGGTCATGAACTCATCGCCGTATTCCGCAAACAGCGGCCGACCGGCCTGCCTTCCGGAGTGAGGGCCGTCGAAGGCGACGCGAACGACCCCGTCCGGATGAGCGAACTGCTCGACGGCGCCGACGCGATCGTGGCCGCTACCCGTCCGGCTCCCGGGCACGAAGACACCGTCACGGCGACGACCAAGGCGCTGCTGGACGCGGCCACGGCTACCCGGACGCGCATTCTCGTCGTCGGCGGAGCGGCCCCGCTTCGGGCCCCAGGGCATCCCGACCGGCTCGTTCTCGACAGCCCGGAGTACGTGCCGGAAGCCATCCGCCCGATCGCCGCCGCCAGCCTCGCGCAGTGGGAGACCTGCCGAGCACACCCGGCCGACTGGATCTATCTCAGCCCTCCCGCCCTCCTCGAACCCGGAGCGCGCACCGGTGGCTACCGGCGCGGTGCCACCACCCTCGTCACCCGCGCCGACGGCACGTCCAGGATCTCGGTCGAAGATCTCGCCGTGGCCGTTCTCGACGAGCTCGAGAATCCCAGCGAGAGCAGATATTTCACCGTCGGCTACTGAGCACGCACGATCGGGACCGACTCACTTGGTGTGTCGATCGCAAGACCATACCGACGGACCCGATTGCCATGACGGAGGAACGGATGAAGCGAGTCCTCGGTATCTCGACCGCGCTCGCCTGCGTCGGCGTCGCGGCGCTGATACCCGCGGATCGACCGGCTGCGCACCGTCCGGTGCTCCACGCCGCGATCGACCTCCCCGCAGGGTTCCAGCCGGAGGGTATCGCGATCGGGTCGCTGCCGGTGGCCTACTTCGGCTCGCGGGCGGACGGCTCCATCTACCGCGCCAGCCTGGTGACCGGGCAGGGCGCCATCCTGAGCCCCGGGCCGGGTACACCGGCGCTCGGGCTCCAGATCGACCATCGCGGTCGGCTGTTCGTCGCGGGCGGCACCGGCGGTGACGCTCGCGTCGTGGACACCCGCACGGGCGAGGTGCTGGCCAGCTACCGGCTCGCGACGCCGCCGGACACGTTCGTCAACGACGTGGTTCTCACGCCCGCGGGTGCGTGGTTCACCGACTCGCGCACGCCGGTGCTCTACCACCTGCCCCTCGGCCACGACGCCGCGCTGCCGCCGGTCGCGGCGGTGATGCGACGAGAGCTGACCGGCGCTATCCGTTACGAGCCCGGAGCGATCAACGCCAATGGGATCGTGCGCACGCCCGACGGCACGGGGCTGATCGTCATGCAGTCGGCAACCGGCAGGCTGTTCCACGTCGAGCCGGCGACGGGCGTGACGCGGCAGGTCGACCTCGGCGCCGAGCAGCTGCCCAACGGTGACGGCCTGCTCTTACGCGGCAGCACGCTGCTGGTCGTCCAGAACCGGTCCAACGCGATCGCCGTGATCGCACTCGATCCCACCGGCGCGACAGGCACGGTCGTACGGCGCGTCACCGACCCGCGTTTCGACATACCGACGACCGTCGCGGCGTTCGGCGAGCACCTGTACCTGCCGAACGCCCGCTTCACCACGCCGCCGACGCCCACCACGCCCTACAGCGCCGTCGCGATCGACCGACCTCGAACAGCCGGTTCGGCCGCTAGCTACAGGCGGCGAGCACGAGTTCGCGGACCCGGGCCGCGTCGGCCTGGCCGCGAGTGGCCTTCATGACGTCGCCGACGATCTTGCCCGCGGCCTGGACCTTGCCGGAGCGGATCTTGTCGGCGATGTCGGGGTTGGCGGCCAGCGCCTTCTCCACCTCGGACTGCAAGGCGCTGTCGTCGCTGACCATGCCCAGGCCCTTGGCCTCGACGATCTGCGCCGGATCGCCCTCGCCCGCCAGCACGTGGTCGACGACCTGCTTGGCCACCTTGTTGTTGATCGTCTTCGCGTCGACCAGCTTGATCACCTCGGCGACCTGGGCGGGGGTGATCGGCAGCTCGTCCAGCGGGACCTCGCGCTCCTTGGCCTTCTCGGTGAGGTAGGCGACCCACCACGAGCGCGCCTCGTTGGCCGGGGCGCCCGCGTCGACGGTGGCGATGATCAGATCCAGCGCGCCCGCGTTGACCAGGTCGCGCATCACCTCGTCGGACAGGCCCCAGTCGGTCTGGATGCGCGCGCGGCGCAGCCAGGGGTACTCGGGGATGGTGCCGCGCAACTGCTCGACCCATTCCGCGTCGGGGGCGACGGGCTCGAGGTCGGGCTCGGGGAAGTAGCGGTAGTCCTCGGCGGTCTCCTTGCGGCGTCCCGGCGAGGTGCTGCCGTCGGCCTCGTGGAAGTGCCTGGTCTCCTGCACGACCGTGCCGCCGCTCGCGAGCACCGCGCCCTGCCTGCGCATCTCGTAGCGCACCGCGACCTCGACGCTGCGCAGCGAGTTGACGTTCTTGGTCTCCGTGCGGGTGCCGAATTCTGTCGCGCCGACAGGCATCAAGGAGACGTTCGCGTCACAGCGCAGCGAACCCTGCTCCATCTTCACGTCGGAGACCCCGAGCGACTTCAGCAGATCCCGCAGCGCCGTGACGTAGGCCCGCGCGACTTCCGGGGCCCGCTCACCCGCGCCGGTGATCGGCTTGGTGACGATCTCGATCAGCGGCACGCCGGCGCGGTTGTAGTCCAGCAGGGAGTGGCTCGCGCCGTGGATGCGACCGGTCGCGCCGCCGACATGCACCGACTTGCCGGTGTCCTCCTCCATGTGCGCGCGCTCGATGTCCACGCGGAAGATGCTGCCGTCGTCGAGCACCACGTCCAGGTGCCCGTTCGTGGCTATCGGCTCGTCGTACTGGCTGATCTGGTAGTTCTTCGGCTGATCGGGGTAGAAGTAGTTCTTGCGCGCGAAGCGGCCCCACGGTGTGATCGAGCAGTTGAGCGCCAGCCCGATCCGGATCGCGGACTCGACGGCCTTCTGGTTGACCACCGGAAGCGAACCGGGCAGACCGAGGCACACCGGGCAGACCTGGGTGTTCGGCTCGGCGCCGAACTCGGTCGGGCAACCGCAGAACATCTTCGTCGCGGTGGACAGCTCGACGTGGACCTCCATGCCGAGCACCGGCTCGAACCGGGCGATGACATCCGAGTAATCCATCAGGTCGACCGTGGGTGCGCTCATGGCCATCAGTTTAGGTAAGCGCTCCCGCCGCAGCGCAGCGGCTCTCGCGTCGTGGCCGACGCGCTATTTCGGCGGGACCCGCTGCCGCAGCCAGCCGGTGACGTAGTCGAGCACCTCGGGAGCGACGGTCGTTTCGATGGTGCTGTATTCGCTGGGACGGCCGGTCTCGGTGGGCTGCATCAGGTGATTGAGACCCGGGAAGACGTGGACGGTCGCATCGGGGTCGGCGGCGAGGTGCTCGCGCATCGGCTGCGCGCTCTGCGCGGCGGGGACCTGGAGGTCTTTGTCGCCGAAGAAGGCGAGCACCGGGACGCGCAGGGCGGAAAGGGCGGGCGCGGGATCGTAGGCGACCAGGGCGGCCAGATACGGCGTGATCTGCGCGGCCGCTTGGTCGTCCGGCACGCGCTGTTCGGCGGGCAGGGCTTGGTTCTGCCGGATGGCCAGCTGCCTGGCGCCGTCGAGGTCCCCTGCTTTCAACAGCGCGGCCAGCTCGGTGGTGTCGCGCACCCGGGCGTCCACCTGGTCGGGCGGGGTGCCGTTCGCGGTGGCGATCAGGCGGGTCTGCTCGATGAGCACGTCCGAACCGGGGACGCCGGGCCCGGCCATCAGGACGGCGAACGCGACGCCGCTGTCCGGACGCGTGGCGACCAGCGGAGCGAGATAGCCGCCTTCGCTGTGGCCGAAGAGCCCGACCCGGGCCGGGTCGATCTCGGTGCGGGCACGCAGGAAGCCGACGCCCGCGGCCGCGTCTGCGGCCAGGTCGGTGTAGTTCGCCTCGTCCAGCTTGCCGCTCGTGCCGCCGACGCCGCGATCGTCGGTGCGCAGCACGGCGTAGCCCGCGCGGGTGAAGGTGTCGGCCAGCAGCAGGAACGGCTTGTGGCCCATGAGTTCCTCGTTGCGGTCCTGCGGACCGCTTCCGCTGATCATCAAGATGGCAGGGAACGGGCCGGAATCCTGTGGTTCGGTCAATGTGCCCGTGATGGTGATGTCGCCGTTGCGGTAGGTGACGTCCTCGGTCTTGTACGGGAACGGCGGCTTCGGTTCCTGCGGGCGCGCGGGCGGTTCGACTTCGCCTCGGCTCAGCGCCAGCCGGAAGCTCTGGCCCGCCTGCGTGAAATCGCCGGTGATCCGGTCGGTTCCGGATTCGTACTTGCCGCGGAACACCGGGTCGCCCGGGATGTCGGGGATCGCGAAGGTCACACCGTTGCGATCGGAGCTGACATCCTTCAGCTGGGCGTCCATCACACCTTGCAGCGGGATGTCGATGGTGGCCGTGCCGTCGTCGCGGAAACTGACCCCGACCTGCAGCGGCTGTCCGGGGACCTCGATGTCGCCGTGCCAATCACCGGTGGTCGGCTCGGGCGGATTCGACTCCGAGCACCCGGCCATCAATGCCGCGATCATGAACAGAGCCAACGCGATCAGTCGCCCACTGCGCATGCGGTTCACAGTACCGACAGTCCGGCTCGACCTGAGCTATTCGCCGCGCGCGTACCGCACCGCCGCGGCGATCTCCGCCATGTCCAGCCGCAGGCCCGGCTCCCGTTCCTGCACCTCGCCGAACTCCAGCAGCGCGTCCTCGACGGTCGTCTGCCGAGCGAGCCGGACCAGTTCCCGACGCACGTACTCCCCCAGCGGGACTCCGGCGGAGCGAGCTCGGCGGCCGAGAACGCCGAGCGCCTCGATGGGCAGGTCGTAACTCCGGACGAGCGCCACGGCGTCTTCGCCGATCTCCGGTGCCAGGTCGCGTCCTTCCGATTCCAGGAATTCGACGATCGTGTCATCGGCGGTGCGCCGCCGCGCAAGCGCGACCAGTTCGCGCCCGATGTAGTCCGGCAGCGGTAGCTCGGCCGAACGCGCCCGGCGGCGCAATACGGCGACGGTGGCATCGGGCAGATCGTTCAGGTGGAACTCGGCCATGCGGGCAAGCGTAGCGGGGCAACGGCGCGGACCGCAGACACAGAAACGGTTTCAGTCGCTGGTGCGCCTGCGTTCACTGGTCAGCGATCCGGTCCAACGATGGCTGACAGTCCTGATCACGACGCCATGATGCCATCCGAGGCGACGTGCTTGTCCAGACTGTCGCGCTCCGGCACCGCACTCAGCCGAAGAACGCCTCCGCTTCGCGGTAGCGCTCCGTAGGCACCCGCTTGAGCTGCTTGGTGGCTTCCGACAGGGGAACCAGGTCGATGGAGGTGCCGTGCAGCGCGACCATCTGACCGAACTTGCCCGCGTGCACCGCCTCCGCGGCGTGCAGGCCGAAGCGGGTGGCCAGCACCCGGTCGTAGGGCGTGGGGCTGCCGCCGCGCTGCACATGACCGAGCACGGTGGTGCGTACCTCTTTGCCGATGCGCCGCTCGATCTCCACACCGAGCTGCTGGGCGACGCCGGTGAAACGCTCGTGGCCGAACTCGTCGATACCACCCTCGCGCAAGGTGAATCCGGAATCCGGCGCCGGGTGCGACCCCTCGGCGACGACGCAGATGAAGTGCTTGTCGCCGCGCTGGAAACGCCGTTTGATCATGGCGCACACCTCGTCCACCTCGAACGGGACCTCCGGCACCAGAGTCAGGTGCGCGCCCGCCGCCATGCCCGCGCTGATCGCGATCCAGCCCGCGTGACGGCCCATGACCTCGATGAGCATGACGCGCTGGTGCGACTCGGCGGTGGTGTGCAGCCGGTCGATCGCCTCGGTGGCGATGCTCAGCGCGGTGTCGTGACCGAAAGTGACGTCGGTGCAGTCGATGTCGTTGTCGATGGTCTTCGGGACGCCGACCACCGGGACGCCTTCGTCGGACAACCAGCTCGCGGCCGTGAGGGTGCCCTCGCCGCCGATCGGGATGAGCGCTTCGATGCCGTTGTCGTCGAGGGTCTGTTTGATCCGGCCCAATCCGGCGCGCAGCACGTCGGGGTTGGTGCGGGCGGTACCGAGGATGGTGCCGCCTTTGGTCAGGATCCGGTCGGTGCGGTCGTCGTTGCGGATCTGGATCTTTCGGTCCTCCAATAGGCCGCGCCACCCGTCCTCGAAGCCGACGATCGCGTCTCCGTAGCGGCCGTTCGCGGTGCGAACGACGGCGCGGATGACCGCGTTCAGTCCTGGGCAGTCTCCGCCTCCGGTCAGAACTCCGATGCGCATGGCCGCTATCTTGCCCCTCTTGTCCGATCTCGGCAGCCCCACCCCCGTGAACGGCGCGTAACACTGACCTGGACAGATGACCTCATGCGGCCTGGCAGCGCCCCCCGGCCAGCTCGTCGAGATGCTGGGAGACGACCGTGGCGAGCCTGTCCAGAACGTTCATGCCGTCGCTGAACGCCCCGGAATCCGGCTGCACCGCGACCGCGATCGCGATCTGCCCCGAGGGGATGCTGATGATCCCGAACTGCCGCACCAGGTAGGCGCCCGAGGGGTCCGGGCCCCAGCCGCCCTTGAATTCGGCGCCGCTGAACTCGCCGAGACCCCAGCGCTGACTCGTGACGACCTGCTGCATCAACGCGGTCACGCGGTCGCTCTGGGGCAGGCAGGGCAACCGCGAGGCGAACCGCACCTGATCGGTCAGCGACCAGTCCGCCTGACCGAAGGCCGAATGCTCCGAGCGGGTGCGCGTGGCGGGCACGACGGTCTTGCTGTCCCCGCCTTCGCGCAACACCGCCTGCACGGCCTGCGCCGCCTCCTGCGCGCTGCCCAGCGACTGCCAGAGCACGTCGGCGGCGGCGTTGTCGGATTGCGTGATCGCCGCCGACGCGGCGTAGCTCGTGGCGCCGGGACTGCGCCGCAGCGCGGCGATGGTCAGCGGGACCTTCATCGTCGACCAGGCCGGGCCGCTGGTCCATTCACCGAAGGTGACCGCCTGCTCGCCGCCGACCGGCATGATGGCCATGCCGAGCTTGCCGCGCACGCTCGCGGCCAGTTCGGCGTAGCTCGCGGCCAGGGTGCCCGGCACGATGAGCGACAAGCCTTTCTGGTCGGTGCGCGCCGCGGCCTCGGTGATGGTGGGTTCGCTCGTCGCCGGATCCTCGGGGCGGTCGGCGCCGCACCCGGCTACCAGCGATACGACGAGGGCCGCACAGCCCAGAACGTTTCGAGCTCTGCGAAATCGACCAGTGGACATTCTCGACACACTCTTTCCGCGAACTCCGCCGGGTTGCGATGCCGGAGCGGCGTCCGGGCACCGTCCTCCGGCACGCCGACCGCCGGCCGCGACGGCAGGGGCGCGGCCACGAGTCGGCTGATTCTTGTCTCCCCGCCACATGACGACGGCGCGGTCAACAAGCATGGCCACCTCCACCTACCCGCCCGATGTCGCCGAGCGGCCGGGATCGGAACCGGCGCTGCTGAGCGCCGGCCTCACCCGAGAACTGCTTCTCGTTATCCCGGAGAACGTACTAGATGAATTGGTTACGCCCCAGTTCGCCGAAAGCAGCTGACCGCGAGAGCCATTGCGGACCAGCTCACCGCATACCAGCCTGAGTCAATAGCATTGGAGTATCACCCCAGGTGTCAGCGGTTGTAGCTCGGAATGGGGCGGCCGGCGCCGGTGGTGATCAGCTGCGGCAAGCTCTCGGTGATGTAGAAGGTCCAGCCACGCGAGCACGCTTCGAAGCAGGCGGATTCCTTCGCGGTGAGCCCTTCGTGCCTGAAGCGCAGCGTCGTGCCCCGCGCGGCGGCGGTGAGGTCGAAGATGACGTCGGTGCCGGTCCACTCGTCGTGGTCGTCGATGAAGTCGAGGTAGGAGTCCACGACGTGCCAGACCACCCGTCGGTTCGGCACGACCTCGGTGAGCTGGAACCGGGCGAAACGGATACCTTTCTTGCCTTGGGCGGCCTCCCCGGCGTGAGTGCTGTCATCGGTGAAGACGAACTCGTCGCGCACGGCGGCGGTGTCGCCGATGATGTTTTCGCTCCACCACCCGCGCACGTTGGTGATGGCGGAGAAGACCTCCTCCGGCGTCCGGTCGACGGTCGTGGCGGCGGTCAGGTACTCGGTGTTCGACATGGTTGTTGCCTCTCTCTGTTCGGTGGTTTCGCACCACCGACGAAGGAGGCCGCCCGGGATCGACATCGACGCGGAAGAATTCCCAGAAAATTCGATGCACGCGCGGTTAGCGCTGTTCAAAGGCTTCGCAGACGAGCCGTCAAGTAGCGGCGTTCGGCGTCGGTCGGCGCCAGTTCCAACGCCTGCGCGTAGAAATCGGCGGCCTCGGCGACGCGGCCGGCCCGGCGCAGCAGATCCGCCCGCGTCGCGGGCAGCAGGTAGTAGCCATCCAGTTCGCCGGACTCGGCGAGCTGGTCGACGAGGGCGAGTCCGGCGGCGATGCCGTCGGCCATCGCGATCGCCACGGCGCGGTTGAGGTCTACCACGGGAGACGGCGCCAGCCGCGCGAGCTCGGAATAGAGCGCGGCGATCTGCGGCCAATCGGTAGCCGCGGCATCGGGTGCGGTGGCATGACATGCGGCGATCGCGGCCTGTACCTGATACGGCCCGCAACGCCGCATCTCCAGCGCTTCGTCGAGCACCGCGACACCTTCGGTGATCATCGCGCGATTCCATCGGGACCGGTCCTGGTCCTCCAACGTGACCAGCACGCCGCCCTCGGTGCGACTCGCGCGGCGGGCCTCGAGCAGCAACATCAAGGCCAGCAGACCGTGCGCCTCGGGTTCGTTCGGCATCAGACCAACCAGCACCCTGGCGAGGTGGATGCCCTCAGCGGCCAGTGCCCTGCGCCCGTCTTGTTCGTCGTAGCCCTCGTTGAAGATCAGGTACAGCACCGCGAGGACAGCGGTCAGCCGCTGCGGCAGCGACTCCGCCGGTGGGACCCGGTACGGGATCCCGGCCTCGACGATCTTGCGCTTGGCGCGCACCAAGCGTTGCGCCATCGTCGGCTCCGAGGTCAGGAGCGCCTTGGCGATCTCGCCCGTGCTCAGCCCTGCCAACGTGCGTAACGTGAGGGCGACCCTGGCGGGGAACGGCAGTGCGGGATGGCAGCACGTGAAAATCAGTCGCAACCGCTCGTCCGGAATCTCCTCCGCAGGCCGCGAAATCGGATCTCGGGCCAGCACGGCGAGCTGCCGCACTTTCGCCGCTCCCGTCGTGTCACGCCGCAGCCGATCGGTCGCCCGGTGACGGGCCGTGGTGGTGAGCCACGCACCCGGACGAACCGGAACTCCATCGCGCCCCCACGTCGCCAGCGCCGCGGCGAACGCGTCCTGCGCGCAGTCCTCCGCCAGGTCCCAGTCGCCGGTCAGCCCGATCAGCGTGGCGACCACCTGGCCCCACTCCTGCCGATACGCCGCGTCGACCGCGGAACGAACCGCCTCCGGCGACGTCATTCCCACACGGGGCGGACCTCGACACAGCCCCGGCTCGCGTAGGGATGCAGCGCCGCGAGCGCGATCGCCTCGTCCAGATCAGCGCACTCCAGGATGTCGATACCGCCGATGAAGTCCTTCGTCTCCGCGAACGGGCCATCCGACACCAGGGTCTCCCCGTCACGCACCCGGACCGTGGTCGCGTCCGCCACCGGACGCAGCCGCGCGCCACCGCGCGCGGCTCCCCGTCGATCCACCTCCGCCGCATACGCCCGATGTGCCGGATCCGCCGCGATCTCCTCCATGGACGGGGACACCTTCTCGTCGTCACAGATCAGCAACACGTACTTCATAGCCCCACTATGCCCGACCCACTCGAACCCCACGCCTCCGTCGACGAGTGGCCTTACCGGTTGCCGGTCGACGGCGCACCGCCTAGTTTACTACCAAACGGTACAGAACTAGGAGCCCTCATGACCGGTCACACCACCGCACCCATCGGCGTCGGCATCGTCGGCGCGAATCCCGCTGGAAGCTGGGCCGCCGCGACCCACCTGCCCGCGCTGGCGGCATTGCCGGAGTTCCGCATCACGGCCGTGGCGACGACGAATCGCGCGTCGGCCACGGCCGCGGCCGAAGCCGCCCGGGCGCGGCACGCGTTCACCGACGCGGCGGAGCTGGCGGCGCATCCGGAGGTGGATCTGGTTGTGGCGGCGATCAAGTCCACCGGGCACGCGGCGGTGGTGCGCGCGGCGCTCGCGGCGGGGAAGCACGTCGTCTGCGAATGGCCGATGGGCACGAGCGCGGCCGAGTCCGCCGAGCTCACCGCCGCGGCGGTGGCGGCGGATGTCGTGCACACCGTTGTCCTGCAGGGCTACCACTCGCCATCGGTGAACTACGTCAAGGACCTGCTCGCCACGGGCCGCATCGGCGCCGTTTCCGCGGTCACCATCGTCGCGGCCGGAGATCCGTTCGGCGGCGGATCGATTCGGCCCGAACTGGCCTGGAGCGCCGATCCCGCCAAGGGCAGCGGGCTGCTGACGATCATGGCGGGGCACGTGCTCGGCGTCCTCGAGCACCTGGCGGGCGAACTCACCGAAGTAGCCGCCGTCCTCGCCACGCTGCACGACGAACTCACCGTGCTCGGAACCGGCCGGAGCATCCCGAACCGGCAGCCCGGGCAACTGGCACTGGTCGGCCGCCTGGCCAGTGGCGCGGCGGTCGCGGTGACCGTGCACGGAGGAAATGCCGACGCCCCGGACGGATTCGCGCTCCACATTCGCGGGACAGAGGGAACCCTGTCCATCGGCCCGCTCCAGTCCGGGATGTATATGCACTGGGCCGACTGGCGAATCCACTTGCGCTCCAACGACGGATCGGTCGAGGAGCTCCATGTCCCGGACCACTATCGCTCGGTGCCGCCCACGCTGCCCACAGGCCCGACTGCCCACGTGGCGGGCGTCTACCGCGAGACCGCCGCCGCCATCACCGAGGGCAGGGCCGCCCGCCCCGACTTCACCGTCGGCTTGCGCCAGCGCCGCCTCCTCGACGCCGTCACCGAAGCAGCGGAAACCGGCGTGCGACAGGATGTCACCGAGTTATGAGGCTCCTCGCGAGGACGGCCGGGCCGCGACGACAACGCGCGTGTGACGCCCCCGACCGGGCGATCGGCTGGGAAACCCGACTGAAGTGTGTGACGGTCGGCTCGTGGAGGCGGTGAACCGGACGGCTCGCCTTGAGATCGCCGAGTAAGGTACCGAAAGGTAAGAAACCGGGAGGTGTCCATGCCGGGAGGTCGGCCCCGCAGTTTCGACATCGACAGTGCGCTGGATCGAGCACTGGAGGTGTTCTGGCGGTACGGCTACGAGGGCGCCGCGTTGTCGGATCTCACCGCGGCGATGGGCATCAACCGTCCCAGCTTGTACGCCGCCTTCGGCAGCAAGGCCGAACTGTTCGATCGGGTGCTCGCCCGCTATGCCGAGGGTCCCGGCGGTTACGTCGCCGAAGCGCTCGAACTCCCGACCGCCCGAGCGGTCGCTGCCGCGTTCCTCGAGGGGGCGATCCAGCTGACCACCGGGCACGACAGCCCCGGCTGCCTCTCGGTGCGCAGCGCGCAGGCCTGCGGGCCGGAGGCCGAGCACAGCCGCAAGAGCGCGGTGGCGCTCCGCCTGGCCGGTGAGGCCGCGCTGCGGCGGCGCCTGGAGCAGGCGCGCGCCGACGGCGACCTACCGCGCGACAGCAAACCCGCCGACCTGGCCCGCTACCTCATGACGATCTCCGACGGGATCGCGGTCCAGGCGGCCGCGGGCGCGAGATCGCCCCACTTGCGCCGCACCGTGGACATCGCACTACGGTCCTGGCCCTGCCTCTGACCCTCGTTCCGTGAGTCCTTCCGCCAGAACACTGGCACGTATATTCCATTTCGGCTATATTGCCAATATGGCATCAACGTTCGAGGCGCTGGCCGAGCCTCGCCGCCGGGAGATTCTCGACTTGCTGCGCGCGCGGGAGCGACTGGTCGGCGACTTGGTGGCGGAGCTGCGGTTGGCCCAGCCCACCGTGTCCAAGCACCTGAAGGTTCTGCGTGGCGCGGGTTTGGTGGAGGTCCGCCACGACGCGCAGCGGCGCTGGTACCGGTTGCGACCGGAACCGCTGGCCGAGATCGAGGCATGGCTCGCGCCTTACCGTCGGATGTGGGAATCCAGCCTCGACGCCCTGGAACGCCATCTCGACGCTATGCCCGACGAGAAAGGACGACCATGACCGATTCCCGAGCACGGCTGCACACGATCGACGGCGCCCCGACCCTGCGTTTCGAACGCAGGCTGGCACATCCGCCGGAGAAGGTGTGGCGCGCGATCAGCGACCCGGCCGAGATGGCCGCCTGGTTCCCGGCGGCTGTCACGACCGAGCTGCGACCGGGCGCCGCGATGCGCTTCACCTTCGCCGACGCACCCGAGACCACCGACAGCGTCTCCGCGGGAGAGGTACTCGAAGTCGACCCGCCCAAGGTCTACATGTTCCGCTGGAGCCAGGACGTGCTGCGATTCGAGCTCGTGGCCGACGGCGACGGGACATTGCTGATCTTCACCCACGTCCTCGGCGGAGGACCGCGAGCACGGCTCGGCGCCGCCAGGTCGGCGGTCGGTTGGGACCGCTGCCTGTCCGCGCTCGCCGCCGACCTCGACGGCGCCCACACCGAGCCGGACAGGAGCTGGCTGACGGACATCGAAAGCTACGTCGCGGATTTCGGGCTCGACACCGGCATGTGTGACGAGGTCCCCGACGGCTACGTGCTGCGGTTCGCCCGCGATCTGGTGTGGCAGCCGCCGGAAACGCTCTGGTCACTGCTTGTCGAGGACGAGATTCCCGCCGTGGGCGCTCCCCCACCCGCCCGCGCGACGAACCAGCATGTCGAGGCGGGCGCACTCCTCGGCGTCGATCCGCCCCGATCGATGGAATACCGGTGGCGGCACGAGGGCACCGTCGTCGGCACGGTGCGCTGGTCCTTCGAAGCCGATCCCGACTTCGGCGTGTGGGTGGAACTCACCCAGACCGTACCGGCGCGACTGGCTCGGCTGCGGCCGACCTTACTGGCCGCCTGGCACGTGCACCTGGAACTCTTCTTCGCCGCCACCCAAGGCGACATCCGCTGCCCCTGGCCTGCCGATCGCGTCGCCGTGCTGGCCGAACGGTATGCGGCGGACCTCGGCGAGTAAGCGAATCCCCGCCCCCGCACGAGGATGCCCGACTGCGCCGCGCGGACGAAGCGGCGGCAGGCTCGGCGATTCGAGCTGCCCGCGCCGCTTCGTCCGCCGTCGCCGCGCTCAACAGCGTCGGAAGGCACGGCGAACGAGCGACTACTCCCGTGCGCGGCAGGTCCACAGCCGACGCGACCTCGGAGCGGATAGCTCCGCATTCAGTGATCAAGCGGCGCAAACGACCCCACGGCCGGGTTCGGACTGCTTACGATCCCGTGGCACATCGTGAACACGCACCTGACCGGCGCGTAGCCGACCGCGTGCCGGCACGCATCGACCGCGTCATCGAAGAGTCTGCCCTCTGGAGTCGAGCCCTTTGTCCACGCCACAATCCCCGCAATCCGCCTCGGAGAGCGCGAAAGGCTGCCCCGTGCAGCACGGTTCACCGCTCGATACCGACGAACCCCGGATCGCGTTGTACACGGAAGCATTCGCCGCCGACCCGCATCACGCCTACCGTGAGATGCGCCGCCGGTACGGTGCGCTCGTGCCGGTCGAACTGGCGCCGAACGTGCCCGCTACATTGGTGATCGGCTACTACGCGGCGCTGCGAATTCTCAACGACCCGACGCACTTTCCCGCCGATCCACGGACGTGGCAGCAGGGCATTCCGGGTGACTGCCCCATCCTGCCGATGATGGAGTGGCGGCCGAACGCGTTGCGCAATACCGGGTTCGAGCATCAGCGCTACCGCCAAGTGAATGTCGCCAGCCTCGTCGAGGTCGATCTGCACGCATTGCATACGACCACCGAACGGGTCGCGGGCCCGCTGATCAATGCCTTCTGCCAGGACGGCGCGGCAGACCTGATCAGCCAGTACGCGTTCCCCCTCACGTTCGCGGTGCTCAACTCGATGCTCGGCTGCCCGCCGGAGATCGGGCAGCAAGTCGCGATGGGCATGGCCGCCATCTTCGAGGGCGTCAACGCGGAAAAGGGCAACGCGATGCTCGCCGACGCGCTGTTCGACCTGGTGCAGATGAAGCGAAGGAATCCGGGCGACGACATCACCTCGCGGCTGCTGCGCCACCCCACCGGCCTCGACGACATGGAGATGATCCACCAACTGGTCACCCTGTACGGAGCGGGCATCGAACCACAGCAGAACCTGATCGCCAATACCCTGCGGTTGATGCTCACCGACCGCCGGTTCGCGAGCGGGATCTTCGGCGGCAGCCTCTCCACCCGCGAGGCCCTCGACGAGGTGCTGTTCACCGATCCGCCGGGAGCCAACTACTGCTTCAGCTACCCGAAACAGCCGATCCTGGTCGACGACGTGTGGTTGCCCGCGCACCAGCCGGTCGTGATCAGCATGGCGGCGTGCAACAACGACCCGGCCATCCACACCGGCGAGTACACCGACAACCGAGCGCATCTCGCGTGGGGTGCTGGACCGCACGCGTGCCCCGCCAGATCCATGGCCTACCTGATCGCGCAGGACGCCATCGATCAACTACTCGATGCCCTGCCCGAGCTACGGCTCGCGGTCGCGCCGGAGGAACTGGGCTGGCGGCCGGGTCCATTCCACCGTGCCCTCGTGTCGCTGCCCGTCGTCTTCCCGAAATCCCCGCCCTTGCCCGCGTTCGGGTAGAACGGCCGCGTGCAGGCGGCCTTCTCGGGCCTGGCGGTAGCCGGGATCGCGCGGCCCGGCGGCGGACGGTTGAATTTTGTTCGCGCTGATCGTGATTGGTGGCAAACGTGCCGGGATGCAGCAGAATCCACGCGGCGCAGCCGCGGAGCGCTCATCCGACCGACACGTCAGGAGCACATGTGACCACATCTCTTCCGGTGAATCTCAAGCACGCTCGCGACATCCATCCCGGCATAGACCTGCCGGTGGTGCGAGACGCCCTCCATCCGGACCGGGCACTGTGGTCGCCGGCGCAACTACAGAGACTGACCAGCGAAGTGGCCGCGGAGTTGGCGACGCCGCTGCTGGACATCGCGCGCTTCGATCCCCAGCAGCGCTGGTGGACCCGCCTCGCCTTGACCATGGGCGTCGAATTGTGGCTGCTGTCCTGGGCGCCGGGTCAAGGCACCGAACCGCACGACCACGGCGGCGCTTCCGGTGCGTTCACCATGACCGTCGGCGAACTCCGCGAGGAATACCTGCACCTCGGCGGCCAGGTACGGAAGGCGCAACGGCGAGCCGGTGACACGGTCGCGTTCGGGCCCGATCGAGCGCACCAGCTCCGCAACGACAAGCCGTGGCCCGCCGCGTCGGTGCACGCGTACTCGCCGCCGCTGCGCCCGGTTCGCGAATACCGTACGCTCACGGATTTCACGGGGACATCAGCGAGCGGAGTAGGTGAACGATGAGCACAGGCGCCGAGGAAATGGTGGCGCGAGCCAGGGCGCGACTACAGCGGGTCGCGCCGGAGCAGGCGGCCGCGTTGCAGTCCGACGGCGGATTGATCGTGGACATCAGGCCGCACGCGAATCGGCTCGCCGAGGGCGAGATACCCGGTGCGGTCGTGGTCGAACGGATCGTCCTGGAGTGGCGCCTCGATCCGAACGGCGAACACCGGCTACCCGGCCTCACCGCGGACACCCCGGTGGTGATCGTGTGCAACGAGGGCTACGCGTCGAGTCTGGCCGCCGCCGACGGGCTCGGTCTCGGCCTGCGCCGGGTGACCGACCTCGTCGGCGGTTTCCGGGCATGGAAAGCGGCGGGCTTGGCAGTGGTCCCGGGCGGAACGCCGGCCGTGCCGTAGCCCGCCGTCGTGCACGTCAGTAGACGTAAACGACCGCGTTCTCACCGCCACTGCACGTGATGATCTGACCTTCGGGTTGGCAACTCATCGTGTAGCTCCGTCCGGTGACGGGGCTGGTCGCGACGACCGTGCGCGGCGCGTCGCGTGCCGCGTTCTGCGCCGTGCCGAGTTCGGCATAGGCTCTGCGCACCTCTTCGGCGAAGGCGCAACTCGTCACGGCGGTGCCCGTCGCCGACTGGGTGAACGACCCGGAGGCCGCCCGTCCCTCGCCGCACGGCTGCGCACCAGCGGGCAGGCTGACCGGAGTCGGCTTGACCGAGGTGGACGTCGCGCGCGCGGCCGATGTGCTGCTCGGCGCCCGAGTGCTGGGACGCACGGCCGGCGCGGACGTCTCGGAGTGCGCGGCGGCGGAGGTCGTCTCGACTGCGCCGGAACCGAACGACTGCCAGGCTACCGCGCCGACGACGGCGACCGCGACGACGGCGAGAACGGCCGCCATGATGGGCAGCGCTATGGAGCGACCGGGACGCGACGAGGAGTAAGCGGACTCGTCGTAGTCGTCGTAGTCGTACTCCGGCTCGTCACGGCCCAGCGGGTAGCCGGTGCGCGCGGGGTAGTCGCCCCGGGGCGGATAGTCCGTGCGAGTCGCGAGGCCGTCCTGCCCCACCGGCGCGAGATATTCGGTCGGGGCAGCCTCGGGGGCGGGGAGATGGTCGGACGCGTCCGGCGGGGCGGCCGCGCCGGGTGGCTGTCGGTGCTCCGGATACCGCCTGGTGTCCTCCGAGTAGTTCCCGACTCCGGGATGTCGTTGCGTCTCGGCCTGATCGGGTGCCTGGGAGTACGCCTGCGGCGGCAGGTCGGCGTATGCCCATCCCGCGGCCGGTTCCGGGTACGCCCGGGTGGAGTCGGGAGCACCCGGCGCGGAGTCGTCCAGCTGTTCGGCGTACGGCTGCGCGGAACCGACGAGGTCCGGCGACGGGTAGGACTGTTGGATGCCTTGCGGGTACACCTGCGTGGGCGGGGCCGGGTAGTGCTGCGCGTCTTGGTGTCCCGCGGCCTCGAGGTACGCCTGGGTCTCCGGGTACAGATGCGCGTCCGGGAACGGGCGCATCGGGGGCAGCTCCACCTCGGGCGGGTACGGCGCTCGCGGACCCTGCGGCGGCGGGTCCACCGACGGGAGCGGCGTGAACTGGAGCTCCGTCGGACGGACCACCGTCGGCGCGCTCGGACGGATCACCGCGGGCAAGGACAACTCGCCCGTCGATTCCGGTGCGACCGCCGCACCGGCTTGCTCGCCCGCGCGTGGCGTCCGGTCGGGCGCGCGCACGACCAGCGTCGGTCCGGTGGCCGTCGCCGAGGCGAGGGCGGCGCGTGCGGCTGCGGCCAGTGCGCTCGCGGCCGGGAAGCGGTCGGCCGGGTCCTTGGCCATGCCGCGCCGGATCACCTCGTCCAACGCGGCCGGAACGCCAGGTGCCTGAGTGCTCGGCCGCGGCGGCGGATCGGACAGATGCGACTTGATCAAGACGTTCATGCTGCCCGAAGGGAACGGCGTCGCTCCGGTCAGGCATTCGTGCAGCACGCAGGCCAGTGAGTACACGTCGGCGCGGCCGGTGACCGGTCCGACGTCGAAGCGTTCCGGGGCCATGTAGATGTAGGAGCCGACGGCCATGCCGACCAGCGTCACCGCGCTGTCGCCTTCGGTGTGCGCGATCCCGAAATCGGCGAGATACGCGAAATCCTGGTCCGTGACCAGGATGTTCGCCGGTTTGACGTCACGGTGCACCAGATTGCTCGCGTGCGCGGCGTCCAGGGCCGAGGCGATCTGCTCGATGATGCCGACGGCGCGAGCCGGACTCAGCGGCCCCCGGCCGCGCAACAGGGTGCGCAGGTCGACGCCCCGGACCAGCCGCATGTCGATGAACAGCACACCGTCGATCACGCCCCAGTCGTGGACCGGGATGACGTGCGGTTCGGCCAGCCGCGCGGCGGCCTGCGATTCCCGGCGGAACCGCACCTGGTAGGTCGGGTCCGCGGCGAGCTCTTCCGACAGCAGCTTGACCGCGACCTCACGGCCCTTGACCGTGTCGTATGCCTCGTAGACCTCCCCCATTCCCCCCTTGCCCAGCAACGACCGCAGTTCGTACGGCCCGAACCGCGTTCCGGTTCTCGGCCCAGGTTCCTGCACCCGTCATCCTCCGCATCCCGGGCAGCACACCACGATCACGCGGTACGCGACCGGAGCCTGCCCGTCAAAGATTGGATTCTCCGGGTGTCACCACCCCGTGGTCAAACGCGAACACGATCGCCGCGGCTCGATCCCGTAGATCGAGCTTGCCGAAGATATGTCCCACATGGCTTTTCACGGTCACTTCCGAGATGCCGAGCTCGCGTGCGATTTCCGCGTTGACCCGACCGCGCCCGATCAGTTCGAGCACCTCGTACTCCCGCGCGGTCAGCTCGGACAGCCGGGCATCGCTGGTGGTGCGGACCGGACGTACCGTGCGGTAGGCCGACAGCACACGACCGGTCACCGAGGGATCCAGCCACGCTCCGCCGCCCGCGATCATCCGCACCGCGCGGATGAGGTCCTCGGCGGGCGAGTCCTTGAGGATGAATCCGGCCGCGCCCGCGCGCAGCGCTCCGGACAGCAACTGGTCGTCGTCGAAGGTGGTGAGCACCAGCACCGGCGGGGCGCCCTCGCGCGCCCGCAGCATCCTGGTCGCGTCGATCCCCCCGACCCGTTTCATCCGCAGGTCCATCAGCACCACATCGGGGCGCGACTGCGCGACGGCGGCGGGCACTTCGTCGCCGTCGGCGCACTCGGCGACCACGAAGCCGTCCCGCCTGCGCAGGATGCGCCGCAGACCGCCGCGCACGAGTTCCTGGTCGTCGACCACCAGTACGGTCACGGCATCTTCGCCACTCGCGGGCGACGGCACGCTCACGACCGCTCCTCGCCGACGCTCGGCGCCGTCGTGCCGCTGCCTCGACTCACTCGCTGGGGCTCCCTCACGTCCCTTCCCTTCCGGTCGCCGCGGTGCCGAGCACCGAACAAGAGAATCCGCCGCGGCCGGGCGCGAGCGGAATGCCCGCGCGCACCGACCAACCTCGATCGGACGGGCCCGCCGTCATCCGGCCACCGAGCAGTTCGGCGCGCTGCCGCATGCCGGAAAGCCCCATGCCCGCGCCGCGCTGCCCGGGCGGCCCGGCGGGCAGCGTGTTGTCCACCGTCAGGGTCACCATCGTCGCGTCCACCGCGAGCCGGACCCGCGCGGACGCGCCGTGGGCGTGCTTGACGACGTTCGCCAGCGACTCCTGGCCGATCCGGTACAGCGCGAGCCCGACCGCGGGGGACACCGCCCCGAGGTCGCCGTGGCGGTCGTAGCGCACGTCCAGACCGGCCCGCACGAAATCGCCGACCAAGTCCTCGATGTCCTCCACGCCGGGTTCCGGTACCTGTTTCCAGGGGCGCGCGTCGAGCAGGCCCACCGTGCGGCGGATGTCGGCCATGGCCTGCCTGCCGAGCCGCTCGGCGTCGGTCAGCGCTTCCACGGCTTCGTCCACGTCGCGATCGGTTTGCAGCGCGTGCCGGGCGGCGGTGAGATGCAACAGGGTGATGCTCAGCGAGTGCGCGATCACGTCGTGCACTTCACGGGCGATCCGGTGGCGCTCTTCGTCGGCAGCCTGCGCCGCGCGGATGTCCTGGTACCCGCGTTCCTGGTAGAGGAAACGGCGCTGATATTGCAGCATCAGTCCGGCCATCCAGCCGAACGCGATGCCGACCAGGTATGTGGGCAGCCCTTCGGGCACGTGACCGATCGCGTCGAAGGCGACCAGTTGGAGCATCATCGCGACCGTCACCGGGATACTCACCCGCTTCGGCGCGATCGCCGCGATCTCACCCGCGGCGGCCACCAGGACGAAGGGCGCGAAGTCGGCCGCGACCGGTTGGGCGAGGAACAGCGCCTCGGCCGCCATGGCGAGCACGCCGAGCAGCAGCGGGCGCGGGAGCACGCCGAGCAACGCGTGCAGCGGACCGAAGGCACACGTCAGCAGCACGGCGATGATCGGAAGCACGGTCGGGAAGTAACTGTGCCGCTGCACGGCCGCCGCGACCGCCACGACGAGCACCGCGACGTCGACGCTGATGATGATCGAAGGCGGGTAGTCGTAGGGCAACTCCTCGACGCTGCGCCGGAACGCCGCGACCGGATCGCGGCCGAACTCGGCGCACCGCAGGCGGATGCGCTGCATCGAGGCCCGCACGCGGCCTGCCCGAGGCGTACTGGGCGGTGCTGCGGATACGCCGGTCGAACCCATTCTCCAAGGCTAGCCGCCGTCCGGGTGCCGGTACATCGTCCCCGAAGCGGGCCGCCACTCCTACCGTGGGCGGAGACGCATTCGGGTCCCTGGCACGACGACAACAAGACGGTCGCGTCCGTAGCGTTGGCGGTAGTTCACAGAGGAAGGCGATGGCCATGTCCTGGACCGATCAGCACGCTCGAACCGACATCGTGCACACCGTGCTCACCCGTGCGGCGCTCGACCCGACCGATCCCGACCTGTTCGAGGGGCTCCCCGACCTGGATCGACTGTTCGGGGGCGTGGACGGACTATTGCTCACGCTGCGCTACCGATGGAACCTTCATTACGCCGCGAAACTCGACCAGGGATCGACGGCGATGGAGGCCTATCTCGAGCTGGCGGCCGAGCAGCCGGTGCTGCGCGCGGTGCTCGATGCACAGTATCGTCGCCGCAAACTCGCGTCGGAGGCCATGGCGCGGTAACGCGCCACGAGGGACGAACAACTTTGATCGACGGTACGGAGCGGGGGACATCGATGGCGGAGCCGGCAATGCTGGAACTATCGGGCGTGACGAAGGAGTATCGGGTCGGCGGCCAGGCCGTCCGCGCGCTCGATGACGTCGGATTGCGTATCGAGCCGGGCGAATTCACTTCGATCATCGGGCCCTCGGGATCCGGCAAGAGTACTCTGCTGCACTTGCTCGGCGCCTTGGACAGTCCCGACGCGGGCTCGATCCGGTTCCGGGGCGAGGAGATCGGCGCACTGGACGAGGAACAGCAGTCGGCGTTCCGTCGCCACCAGGTGGGTTTCGTGTTCCAGTTCTTCAACCTGCTGCCCACGCTGTCGGCATGGGAGAACGTGGCGATCCCGAAGCTGCTGGACGGCACGGGTTTGCGCAGGGCCAGACCGCGCGCGCTGCAATTGCTCGACCGGGTCGGGCTCGGGCAGCGGGCCGAACACCGCCCCGCCGAACTGTCCGGTGGGCAGATGCAGCGGGTGGCGGTGGCGCGGGCGCTGATCATGGACCCGCCGTTGATCCTGGCCGACGAACCCACCGGCAACCTCGACTCCAAGACCGGCGCCGCCATCCTCGAATTGCTCGGGGAGATCGCCGGATCGGGCAGTTCGGTGGTGATGGTGACCCACGACATGGGCGCGGTGACCTACTGCGACCGCGTGATCACCTTGCGCGACGGGCGGATCGGGTCCAACGACAAGGTCGAGCGGACGGTCAACGCGTGAGCGGTCAGGCCCGGAGGCGGCAGCGAAGCGTAACCCCGCAGGGCCCCGCTCACGCGAACAACCAACACCGCGTGAGCGGTCAGGCCCGCAGGCGGCAGCGAAGCGTAACCCCGCAGGGCCCCGCTCACGCGAACAACCAACACCGCGTGAGCGGTCAGGCCCGCAGGCGGCAGCGAAGCGTAACCCCGCAGGGCCCCGCTCACGCGAACAACCAACACCGCGTGAGCGGTCAGGCCCGCAGGCGGCAGCGAAGCGTGAGCATGGAGACCCCCGCATGATCGGCGCCGCGTGGGATCGGCTGCGACTGTTCAATATCGGCGAGTTGCTCGCCCACCGCGGCCGCACCCTGATGTCGCTGGTGGTGATGGGTGTCTCGGCGTCGCTCCTGGTGGCGGTGCTCAGTATCTCCGGCTCGGTCACCGGCTCGGTGGACAAGCTGACCCGCGGCTTGGGCGGCAAGGCGCAGTTGGAGGTCAGTGGGATCACCGACGCCGGCTTCGACCAGCAATTGCTGCGGCGGATCGCGACCACGCCGGGCGTCGCGGTGGCGGTGCCGATGCTGCGGGCGCAGATCGGCACCGGCGCCGACCGCGCGCTGCTGATCGGCGCCGACGCGAATATCGGGGCGCTGGGCAGTGAATTGACCGCCCCGATGGGCGCGTTCACGGGGAAGCTTCTCTCGGTGCCCAACGGGGTACTGGTGGGCACCGGGCTCGGCCGCGCCGAGGGCGAGCAGTTCACGCTGGGCGGTACGACCGTCACGGTCGCGGGCGTCCTCGACGAGGAGACTTCCCGGAAACTCAACGACGGACATCTCATCGCCGCCCCCCTCGGGCTCGCGCAGAAGATCACCGATCGGGTGGGGCGGCTGGATTCCGTCCAGATCGTTCCCGCCGAGGGCGCCGACGCGGCGCAGGTGCGCGCGGCGCTCACCGAGGCGGTGGACGGGCGCGCGGTGGTGGCCGAGCCCAGTCTGCGCACCGCGCAGGCGGGCGGCGCGGTGCAGATCGTGCGTTACTCCACCACCATGGCTTCCGCCGCCGCGCTGATCGTCTCGGCGTTCCTCATCTACAACGCGATGAGCATGGCGATCGCCCAGCGCAGGCCGATGCTGTCGCTGTTACGCGCGATCGGCGGCAAACGCGGCCCGATGGTGCGTGACCTCTTGGCCGAGGCCGCGCTGCTCGGGGTGCTGGGCGGTGCGGTGGGCGCGGCGCTGGGGGTTTTCATGGGCAGTGTCGCGATCGGCACCCTGCCCACCGCGATCGTGCAGTCGGTGGAGGCGCGCACCGAATACTCGGTGCCCTGGTACGTGATTCCGTTCGCCGTCGTGGCGTGCGTGTTCACCAGTGTGCTCGCGGCGGCGCTGGCCGCCCGCCAGGTGTACAAGGTGCGGCCCATCGAGGCGCTGGTTCCGGTCGGTGCGGGCCGGTCCGATGCGGGAAGCCCGCTGCTGCGCTGGCTGGCCGTCGCGGTCGGCGGCGGGCTGGCCGGGGCCGCGGTGCTGATCGCGAGCAGCGATCTCGGCCGTTACTCGCTGACCGCCATCTCGATCTCTTTCATCGCCGCGATCCTGCTGTGTTTCGCCGCCACCGGTCCGATCGTGTGGGCCGCGGCCGGAATCGCACGCTGGTTCCGCGCTCCCGGCGCATTGGGCGCGACCACCCTGCAACGCTCGCCGCGTCGCGTGTGGGCCACGGCGATGACGGTGATGATCGGCGTCGGGGCCACCGTCGGCATGAGCGGCGCGTCGAGCAACATGATCGACTCGGCCACCGTGACTTTCACCGATCTCGCGCGCAACGACGCCTACATCAGTCCGGCGTCGATGGCGCAATTCCCCACCGGGCCGCTGCTGCCCGCGGATCTGGCGGGCAAGCTCGCGGCGGTGCCCGGCGTCGCGCATCTGAGCCCGGCGCAGATGGCCTTCGCCACGCTCGGCGGCAGTCGCGTGATGCTGCAGGGGTTTCCGCCGGATGCCCGCGAAACCCGCATGCGCATGCTCACCGACGATTCGGTCGCCCGGCTGTCGGCCGGGGAGGGCGTGGCGATCTCCCGCGACGTGGCTCGCTCACTCGGCGTCGGCGCGGGCGCGGAATTGACCTTGCCGACGCCGACCGGCCCGCGCACCGTGCGGGTGCTGCAGGTGATCCCGTACTTCTCCGCCATCGCGGGCGTGGTGATGATGGACTTGAATCTGATGCGCGACTGGTACGAGCGGCCCGGCGAGACGGTCATCGCCGTCGACTTCGAACCCGGCGCCGATCGCGCGGCGGTCCTCGCGGCGATCCGGCAGGTGGTGCCGCCGGAGTTGAACGTGGACACCGGCGCCGACACGGTGGTGGCCGCGTCGTCGAGCATCCGGCAGGGGATGGCGATGAGCAATGCCATTCTCTGGATCGTGGTGCTGGTCGCCACGGTGGCGTTGCTCAACACGTTGATGCTCTCGGTGCTGGAGCGACGCAGGGAACTCGGCGTGCTGCGTGCCATGGGCAGCGGGCGCAGATTCCTGATGCGTTCGGTGCTGGCCGAAGCCGCGGGCATCGGGCTCGTCGGCGCGGTACTGGGTTTGGCTCTCGGCGCGGCGGTGCAGTACCTGGCCACGGTGGCCATCGGACATGCCTTGACCATCGACGTCGTCTACCAGCCGAGCCCGATGTTGCTGGTCTACGGCTTGATCGCACTGGCGCTGGCGCTGCTCGGGTCGATCCCGCCCGCGCTGCGGGCGGCCCGGCTGCCCATCGTGGAGGCGCTCGCGGTCGACTGAACCGACCAGCTCACAACGGCAGTTCGGCGAACCAGGTCTTGAATTTCGCGGCGGTGATGCCGAATCCGGAGCTCGGCATGCTGTCGGTGAGCGTCACCGTGGCGAACAGCAGGTAGCTCGACCGGGCCGGGTCGTCGTCGAAATCGACGACCAGGAAACCGTCCGGCAATCCGCCGGACTTCTCCTGCCACCGGTAGGTCGAATACGCTGTGCCACCGTTGCGTTCGGTGGCCGCCGTGTTCGACGGCAGGTCTTGTACCGCGGCTCGGGCGTCCTGCGGCGACTTGAAGCCGATGAGGACGTAGTCGGGTTCGTCGATCGGCGTGCCCCAGCAGTTCCAGGCCGTCGCCCAGTTCGGGAAGTCGGGTACCCCGTTGCCGCTGGAGACCTTGCTGCCCGGCTTGGCCGTACCGAGGAAGCAGGTCTTGCCGCGATAACCCGGCCCGGAGCCGACACCGTATTTCGTGTCGACCCCCTGCGGCAGCAATTCCGGGAACGCCTTGGCGAGCTTGTCCGCGTCGGACGGCCCCGCGGGCGTCTTGGTGCCGAGGTCGAGCGGCGACGCGGAGTCCGAGAATCCGACCTTCGCGACGACGATGCCGCCTCCGACGAGCAGTGCCACGATCACCAGGACGATCGTCACGATCAGCCCCGTATTGGAGCGACCTTGCGACGGATAGCCGGGCGGCTGGGACGGATAACCCGTTGGTCCGGGGGGTGCGGAATACGGGGGCGGCGCCGCGTAATTCGGCTGGGAAGCGGGCGCCGCGTAATTGTCGGACGAGGGAAAGTGCTGTCCGCCGGTTGGGTTCGGGTTGTACTGCGGCGGCGCCGTGTAGCTCGGGGCGGCCCCCGCGGGAACGTAGATCGGCGGACTCGCCTCCGGCGCCGGATGAGCCGGTTGCGCGAGGACGGTTGGCGCGGGCTGCGGCTGGTACTGGGCGGCCACCACGGTCGGGGCGGGCTCGGTGAGCGCCCGACGGGCCGCCGCGGCGAATTCGGCGCAGGAGGCGAAGCGGTCGTCCGGTCGCTTCGCCATGGCCCTGGCGATCACCGCGTCGAGCGCGGGTGACAAACCGGCGCGGCGGGCCGCGACGGAGGGCGGCGGCAACTGGAGATGCCCGCGAATGATGTCGGCCGGAGCCGGGGCGTCGAATGGGGCGATGCCGGTGAGCAACCAGTACAGCGCGCAGGCCAGCGAGTACTGGTCGGAGCGGTGATCGAGGTGCGCACCGGTCATCTGCTCCGGCGAGGCGTAGGCCAGCGTCGCGGTGAACATGCCGGTCTGGGTCAGATGGGTGGAATCCTCGCGCAGGCGGGCGATGCCGAAATCGGTGAGGAAGACCCGCTCGCCATGGCCGCCCATCGCGCGGGCCAGCATGATGTTCGCGGGCTTGACGTCCCGGTGCAGCACTCCCATCCCGTGCGCGTAATCCAGTGCGGCCGCGACGCCCTCGATGATCTGCACGGCGCGCTCCGGCGGCAGGCTCTGCGGATTCACCGTCGCCGCGTCGATGCCGTCGACGTACTGCATGGAGATCCACAGTTGTTCGTCCTCGGCGCCGCGGTCGTACACCGCGACGATGTTCGGATGGTCCAACTGGGCCGCCAGGTCCGCCTCCCGCTCGAACCGGGCGCGGACCTCCACGTCGGTGAACAGCTCCCGGTTGAGCAGCTTGAGCGCGGTCTGCCGCGGCAGTCTGGGGTGACGGGCGAGATACACCGACCCCATGCCGCCCTGGCCGAGCAGCTTCTCTATGGTGAACCCGGCGAACACCGCACCGCTGTCGAGCAACACGCCCCCTTCAGGTGACCGCGGCGACCGGACATCACGTCCGGGCGCTTTCCTATCGATCACGGAGCCTACCGGGTGACCCCGTGGCCACGGGGTTTCGAATTCTCCGGGAAGATCCGCAAAACTATGTCCGAGATATCGTGCCGGCGACACCGTCGCGTGCCGCGGCGATGTCTCTCGTCCGGTCACCGACCGGACGAGCCCGATGAGCTATTTTGCACCGCCGAAGAACAGCGCGACGCGCCACTGGTGGTGGGGAGGACTCGGTGGTGAGGTCGACGAGATCCGCTTCGACGCGTCGTTCGGGGCTACGCGCCGTGGCGATGGTGGTGCTGCTCACACTGACCTCGTGCGCCCTGTTTCCCGGCGAGCGCACCGCCACCGAAGCGCCGCCGGTGGTCGTCGACACCGTGGGAGCCTGGCGGCCGAACCTCACGGTGTCCGTTCCCGACTCGCTGGCCGCGGACTTCACCCAGTTGCAACCGCGGCTGGGCGGACAGGTCGGCATGGCCATCATGCCCGTGGGCGGTGGCCGGATGACCGTCTTCGGCGACTGGGTCAGCGGCATCGCGTGGTCCACCATGAAGGTGCCGCTCGCGATCGCCGCGCTGCGTCACGATTCCCAGGAGGAGATCCGCCACGAGGTGGAGGCCGCCATCACCTGGTCGGACAACGACGCCGCCGAGGCGCTGTGGCAGTCGCTCGGCGACGGGCTGGAAGCGGCCAAGGCGGTCCAGGACGTGATCGATGAGGCGGGCGACGCCACGACCGGTGTGGCGGGCCCGCGCACCACACTGGACTACACCTCCTTCGGCGGCACCGAATGGACATTGGCCAATCAGGTCCGCTTCGCCTCCCAGCTGCCGTGCCTGCCCGAATCGTTCCACGTCACCGAGCTGATGACGGAGATCACACCCGAACAGGCGTGGGGTCTGGGCGTGCTCGAGGGCACCGCTTTCAAGGGCGGCTGGGGCCCGGACGACGAGACCGGCGTCTACACCGTCCGCCAGTTCGGGCTGGTGCCGGTCCGGTCCGGCATGATCGCCGTGGCGCTCGCGGCGCAGGCCGATTCCGGTACCTTCGAGGACTCCACCGCCATCCTGAGCCGGATGGCGCAGCTGCTCGGGCGTCATCTGGACGAACTGCGCGGCGGCTCCTGCGCGCCGCTGTGAGCCGGATCAGCCCGGCGTGACCAGGCCGGTCTCGTAGGCCAAGACCACCGCCTGGGCTCGATCGCGCAGATTGAGCTTGGAGAAGACCTTGGAGACATGGGTTTTCACGGTCTGTTCGGCCACGAAGAGGCTTTCGGCGATCTCGCTGTTCGACATGCCTTTCGCGATCAGTTCGAGCACTTCCCGCTCGCGGGGAGTCAGCGCGGACAGCTGCGGCGCCGGCTTGGCGCGGGCGGCGCTGCGGCGGCGGGTGACGTCGGCGATGAGCCTGCGCGTGACCGTCGGCGCGAGCAGCGCCTGACCGTCTGCGACCACCCGCACCGCGCGCACCAATTCCTCGGCGGGCGCGTCCTTGAGCAGGAAACCGCTGGCGCCGAGGCTCAGCGCCTCGTAGACGTAGTCGTCGATGTCGAAGGTGGTGAGCATCAGCACGCGGACCGGCGGGTCGAACCCGGCGGCCAGGATGGCGCGGGCCGCGTCCAGCCCGTTCATCTCCGGCATGCGCACATCCATCAGCACGACATCCGGGCGCAGCCGCTTCGCCTCTGCCACCGCGACTTTTCCGTCCGCCGCGTCGCCCACAACGCTGATATCCGGCTGGGCTGCGAGCAGCGCCCCGAAACCCTGACGGACCATCGCCTGGTCGTCGGCGATCAACACGGTAATTGACACCCGCTCACCATAATTGCCCAGCGCGTGCTCGCGCTGCGCCCGTATCTCCCGCGGCCGCCGTGTGCGGAACCTGCGCCGTCAGGGGTTCGGGACTCGAGGTGCCGGTTCGGCGGGCACGGATGCGGCCGCCCCGACGAGTTCCGCGACGCTGTCGGGCGCGGTGAGCGGGAAGCGCGCGTGGACGTGGAAGCCACCGTCGTCGCGCGGGCCCGCCGTGACCTCGCCGCCGACGGCGAGCGCTCGGGCCTGCATACCCGCGATGCCGTGTCCGCCGTTGCCGACCGGCCGGGCAGGGGTGGCTCCCGGCTCGTTCTCGACGCTGAGCAGCAGATCCGCACCGCGCGCGATGCGCACTTCGACAGGGGAGCCGGGGGCGTGCCGGGACGCGTTGGACAGCGATTCCTGGGCGATGCGGTAGAGGGCGAGGCCGGTGGTCTCCGGGATCGTGTCCAGCGAGCCGTCGACGGTCCACTCGATGCGGACACCGGCCCGCCGCGCGCCCTCGAACAGGCCGATGACATCGGCCGCCTTCGGCTGGGGCGCGTGCTCGGGCAACTGGCCGTCGCTACGCAGGACGCCCAGCATGCCGCGGATCTCGTTGAGCGCTTCGCGCGCCGTGGCGCCGATGGACTCGAACTCGGCACGAGCGGCCGGGGTGACCCCCTCGACCCGGTACGGCGCGGTCTGCGCCTGCACTACCACCAGGGACATGTGATGGGCGACCACGTCGTGCAGGTCGCGAGCGATGCGCGCCTTCTCCTCCAGGATGGCCCGGCGGGCCCGCTCGAGTTCGTTCTCCTCTTCCTGGCGCACCAGCTGTCGACGCGACAGCGCCAGCCAGCGCACGAGCAGCCCGAACAGCACCAGCGCCGCCAGCGCGACCGGCCAGCCCCACGCGGCGCTCGCCAACGCCTCTCCTTCACCGGGCATGGTGGCCGCGAACAGCAGCGCCGTCGCACCCCAGGCCACCGCCACGATCTGTCCCGGCGCGCGCAGCGCCACCGCGAACAGCAGCACCAGCAGGCTCAGCACGTGCACGACCTGGAACGGCAGGTCGTTGTTCGGTTGATGTGGGATAGCCAGCGCAATCACCAGCCCGGAACCCGCCGAGATGGCCCAGCCCAACGCCGGGTTGATCCGCACCAGCAGCACCGGGAACGCGGCCAGCGCCGCGATGAACGGCTGTGCCGCGGCGGGCACCGCGTGGGTCAGATGCAGGGTGGGCCAAGCCACCGTGTACCAGATCAGCGCGAGCAGCACCGTGCCGAGGTCGAACCAGGTCCGCGCGTCCAGCCGTCGCGTCCAGGCGCGATCTTCTCGGTTCATGCCTATGACACTAGGAACTCGCGGCTCGCGGGGGCCTCATACCCACGGGTGATTTCCGGCCCGATACCCCGGTGCCAGACCCGCGCGACGGCTCCCCCGGCGGCACGGCACGGGAAACCTCCCCGGGCGTGAGGCGGTCGCGGGAGACAGGTCCCTAACGTCGTCGCCATGAGGACACCGACCAGCGCCGGGCCCGAGACCCGGTACGCTTCGGCCGCAGGAGCCCGAACCCATTCCGCCCCAACCCTTTCCGTCACAGAACACCCGAGACGCTACGCGGCGCTCACCGCGGCGGCGTTGACCACCGTGGCGGCGACGGTATTCCTCGCACCCGCCCCGCACGCCGCCGCGGCAGCCCCGATCGAGAGCGCACAGGTCGGCGCCGCCGTCGCCGAACTGGCCGCGGGCGGCGCGGGCGTGCTCGGCGCCATCCCGGCGGACTTCGTCGCGTCGTTCGGCTACCGGCCGAGCACGATGGACGGCCTCGTGGTCAATCCGCGCGGCGACTGCTCGTCCCCGGTGACGCTGCCCGCCGAGTTCGATACCGCGTGCAAGGCCCATGACCTCGGCTACGACCTGCTGCGCTACGCCGACCGGCGCGGCGAACCGCTGGGACCGTGGGCGCGGCAGGCCCTCGACGCGACCTTGGACCGGGAGATGCACCGAGCCTGTGCCACCCGCGTCGAGGCGTTCTCCCGCGCCCGCTGCGATGCGATGGCATCGGTCGCGAAGACCGCCGTCGACCTGAACTCGCGGCGGCAGGACTACGGCGCGCCGGTAATCGAACCCCTGCTCGGCACCGCGCATGCCGATTCGGCGGCGACCTGGAAGCTGCTCGGCGTGCTCGGCGCCGGAATCGCGGGGCTCACCGCGGTTCTCGTCCTGCGCAATCGGCGGCGCGAGCCCGCACTGGCGGACCGCTTGCCGAACGACGCCTACGCGACAGCGGTGCCACGATGACATCGAGCGTGACGGCCTTCATGAACCGCCGTCCCCGGGTTGCCGTCATCCTGTGGCGGGTGACACCGCCACGGATCGGTACGACGCTCGGCGTCGGAGCAGGCGCACTGGCGTCCTCGGCCCCGGGACTGCTGCCACGTACGCCCAGCGCACAAGCCGTGCTGACCGGGCTCCTCGCGGCGCTCGCGCTCGGCGTGGCAGGCGTGCTGCGCATCCTCCTGCGCCGCTGGGATTTCGACATCGACCAACGGCAGGCGTGGGTGCGGTGGCCGCTACTGATCGCGACGTCGGTATCGGTGGTGGGCGCCGCAGCGAACGCGGGGCACTGGCAGAACCGGCTGCGTGCGGCGATGGGCACACCGCCGATCGGAACGGACTACTGGGTGCGATGGGCGCTCGGGGCGGCGTTGATCATCGGGTTGTTCGCCTGCGCCACCCGCTCGATCGCTTGGGCATGGGGCAAGCTGGGCTGGGCGCGGGGAATCTCGCTGGCCGCCGTCGTGGGGGCCCTGCTGTATGTCGTCGGCGTGCCCGCGATGGTCGGATGGCGGGAATCGGTGTACGCGAAGGCCAATGCCGAACTCGATCCCGCTCTGGTGCGCCCGGTTTCGCACACGGGGTCCGGTAGCTCGGAATCCGCGGTGAGCTGGGCGTCGCTGGGCGCCGAGGGACGGAAGTTCGTCAGCGGCGCATCGGTGCGGGCCGTGCGCGTCTACGTCGGGGTGGCCTCGGCGCCGGACTTGAACAGCCGCGTCGCGCTGGCGATTCGGGAACTGGAACGGTCGGGCGGCTTCACGCGCTCCCACCTGGTGGTCACGGTGCCCACCGGCTCGGGCTGGATCGACGTGAACGCCGTAGCGGGTTTCGATCAGCGCTTCGACGGTGACGTGGCGCTGGTCGGGCTGCAGTACTCCTATGCCCCGAGCTGGGCGACGTTCGTGTTCGGTCGCGACGCGGCGGTGACGGCCGCACGCACGCTGTTCACCGCCGTGGAAGACCACGTTCGAGGGCTGCCGCACAAGCCGAAGCTGTACCTGTACGGGCAGAGCCTGGGCGCTCTCGGCGGCAATGCCGTCTTTTCCGACGACGCCGAGCAGGACCGCCGGACCTGCGCGGCCCTCTGGGCCGGTCCGCCCGCCAACCAGGTCCACCGCGGCGGCGCGACGGTGCTGGCCAACAGCTCCGACCCGGTGATCCACTGGTCGCTCTCCCAGCTGTGGCGCGCGCCCGACCTGGCCGGGACCCGCGTCGACGCTCCGGTCCCCCAATGGCTTCCGGTGGTCAGCTTCGCGCAGACCACCGCCGACCTGCTCGCCGCATTGAACGCTCCGCCGGGCCACGGCCACCGTTACGGCACGGACCAGGGCACCGCCATGGGTTCCTGCTGAGCCGTTCGGCGCGGCGCCCGCGCGGAGCCGTCATAGAACATGTTCTAATTTCCGCATGACCTTCGTCATCGACCTCACCGCCGACATCGACGCTCCCGCCGAACTGGTGTGGCAGGTGATCACCGACTTCCCGCGCTACGGCGAGTGGAATCCGTTCGTCACGGAGTGCAGCAGTTCGCTGGTGCCCGGCGAGCCGATCGACATGCTCGTGCGCCTCTCCGGTTCGCGCCCGCGCAAGCAGCGCGAATGGATTCGCTCGCACACACCCGGCCGCGAACTCAGCTACTCGATGAAGCCGGTCCCCCCTGGCGCCCTGCGCAGCCTGCGCTCGCACACCGTGACGCCGCTCGGAGACGACCACACCCGCTACGAGTCGCATTTCGAACTCGGCGGATGGCTGCATCCCGTGGTCGTGGCCCTGCTCGGCAAGAATTTGCGGCGCGGCTTCCAAGGCATGACCGACGGCATCCAGAAGCAGGCGGAGTCGCTGCGAGCCTCGTGAGCGAACCGGGCAGCGACGGCAGCCCGCCCGGTCAGGCGCGAAGTAGGCCGGTGCGGCGTCCAGTGCAACCGCTCGATTCCGCGCAGTCCGTGTCACCGGTGCGAGGAACCGAGCGGCTCCGAGAGCAACGTCAGGCGATGGGTCCGCGGGCTGCTTCGTAGGCCGCGCCCACCCGGTAGAGGCGGTCGTCGGCGAGGGCGGGAGCCATGATCTGGAGACCGACGGGCATGCCGTCGTCCTCGCTCAGACCGGACGGGACCGACATGGCGGGGTGGCCGGCCAGATTGGTCGGCAGGGTGCACAGGTCCGACAGGTACATGGCCAGCGGATCGTCGACCTTCTCGCCCAGCTTCCACGGAGTGAACGGGCTCGTCGGCGAGACGAGTACGTCGACCTGCTCGTAGGCGTTGTCGAAATCGCGGGCGATGAGCGTGCGCACCTTGAGGGCCTGGCCGTAGTAGGCGTCGTAGTAGCCCGCCGACAGCGCGTAGGTGCCGATCATGATGCGGCGCTTGACCTCGGGGCCGAACCCGGCCGCACGGGTGGCCGCCATGACCTGCTCGGCGCTGTGCTGCCCGTCGTCGGCGACGCGCAGGCCGTAGCGCATGGCATCGAAGCGCGCGAGGTTGGACGACACCTCCGACGGCATCACCAGGTAGTAGGACGACAGCGCGTATTCGAAGTGCGGGCAGGACACTTCGACCACCTCGGCGCCGAGATCCTTCAGCACCGCCACGGCGGCGTCGAAGGAGGCGAGCACGCCGGGCTGGTAGCTGTCGGAGTGCAGTTCCTTCACCACGCCGATTCTGACCCCGCGCAGATCGCCTTGCGCCCCCGCTCGCGCGGCCGCCACAACCGGTGGCACCGGCACGTCCCGTGAGGTGGAATCGCGCGGGTCGTAGCCGGCGATCACCTCGTGCAGCAGTGCGGTGTCCAGCACCGTGCGGCCGCACGGACCGCCCTGATCCAGCGACGACGCGCAGGCGACCAGGCCGAAGCGCGACACCGTGCCGTAGGTGGGCTTGGTGCCGACGGTGGCGGTGACGGCCGCGGGCTGGCGGATCGAGCCGCCGGTGTCGGTGCCGATGGCCAGCGGCGCCTGGTTCGAAGCCAGCGCGGCCGCCGAACCGCCGCCCGAGCCGCCCGGGATGCGGGTGACGTCCCACGGGTTGCGGGTCGGGCCGTAGGCGGAGTTCTCGGTGGAGGAGCCCATGGCGAACTCGTCCATGTTGGTCTTGCCGAGGATCGGGATGCCCGCTTCGCGCAGCCGCCTGGTGACCGTCGCGTCGTAGGGCGACACCCAGCCTTCGAGGATCTTCGACGCGCAGGTGGTCGGCATGTCCGTGGTGGTGAAAACGTCTTTGAGCGCCAACGGAACTCCGGCCAGCGGCGAGGCGGGCTCTGCGCCCGAGCCGATCGCGGCGTCCACCGCGGCCGCGGCCTCGAGCGCCCGCTCTCCCGCGACGTGCAGGAAGGCGTGGTACTCGCCGTCGACCTCGGCGATGCGATCCAGGTGCGCCTGGGTGACCTCCACCGAGGACAGTTCGCGGCCGTGGATCTTGTCGGCCAGCTCGGCCGCCGACAGCGTGGTCAGGTCCGGCCCGGCCGTCGCGCTCATTCGGCTTCTCCCAGGATCTGCGGGACCATGAACCGCTGTTCGTCCACCGCGGGGGCCGCGGCCAGCGCCTCACGCGGGGTCAGGCCCGGCACCACCTCGTCGGGCCGGGTCACATTGGTCGCCGGATTCGGCGAGGCCGTGGCCGGGACGTCGGCGGCGGCGACCTCGGAGATGGTCCGCACGTGGCTCAGGATCGAATCCAGCTGTCCGGCGAACTGATCCAGTTCCGCGTCGGACAGCGCGAGCCGGGACAGCCGGGCGAGGTGTGCGACCTCGTCACGGGAGATGGCGGGCACCGCGGGACCCCTTTCGGCTTCGTTATCAACTGTGCTCAACGCACACAGCCTAGCCACCGGCGACCACGTCACCACCCGGCACCCGTGCTTCGTCGGCACGGCGGCGCGACCGTCGCCCAGCGTGTCTCCGGCAACCCCCGCTCAGCCGCGACACGACGTCGCCGGATAGCACGACACGCCGCCGCGGCGCGAATTTGCCGAGTGGCGTACGTCACTGGACGGGCTTCGACTCGATAACCGGCCGTAAGGGGTGTAAGTATTGCGTCACCCGGGTATCCGTCCAGAGCCTCGGCCGCTCTAAGAAAGGAAACGCACGTGTCGTATCTGCTCCGCGTGCAACTTCCGGATCGACCGGGAAGCCTGGGTGCTCTCGCCCTCGCACTCGGCTCCGTCGGAGCCGACATCCTCTCGCTGGATGTGGTCGAGCGCGGCGCGGGGTACGCCGTCGACGACCTGGTCGTCGAGGTCCCCTCCGGCGCACTCCCCGATACTCTCATCACCGCCGCCGAATCGATCGGCGACGTGCACGTGGACTCGATCCGCCCGTATTCCGGCGTGCTCGACACCCACCGCGAACTCGAGCTCATCGATCAGGTGGCCAGCGCCCGCGACGACCGGATGCAGGTGCTGGTGGACGGCGTGCCGCGAGTACTGCGGGTCGGCTGGAGCACGATCATCGACGTCGGGCCGCAGGGAGCCTACCGGGTGGTCGGCAGCCCGAGCGCGCCACAGACACAGGCGGGTTCGGCGCCGTGGATGCCGCTGGAGAAACCCACCGTGCTCGATCCCGAAGCCGACTGGGTGCCGGAGATCTGGCGCGACATGGATACCAAACTGGCCGCCGCTCCGCTCGGCAACTCCGGGAAGGTGCTGCTGCTCGGCCGCCCGGGCGGCCCCGACTTCCGGCCCTCCGAGGTGGCCCGGCTCGGTTATCTCTCGGGAATCGTCGCCACCGTTCTCGGCTGATCCCAGCCTCGCGGCCGCACTCAATCGGCCTGAATCGCTCCCGCCGAGTCCACCGGCAGCCGTAGGACGTGCAGCGGGTCACCCACAGTGGTGTGCCAGTCCCGGCTCGGGACAGGGCGGAAGCCGAAGCGGTCGTAGATCCGACGGGCGTGGGCCATGGCGGGCATGGTCGTCAACGCGACGGCGGCGAAGCCTTCCGCTCGGGCCATATCGATCACACTGCGCACCAACGCGGTTCCGGCCCCGAGGCCGCGTGCCGATCGCGCGACCGCGAGCATCCTGAACTCCAACTCGTCCGGCAGCGCGGTCTCCGCATAAGGCGTGCCGGGACGCGCGACGGTGAGCGAGCCGACGACTCGATCGGCATGGACGGCGACGAGGACCCGGGCGGAGGTCGCGCGCCGGGCGGTATCGGCCAGTTCGTGCACGTACGGGCTGTCCGGCCGCACGTACCCTTCGCCGACGTAGACCTCCACGGTCAGCTCGCCTACCGCCTCGTAATCCTGCGGCCGCGCCGTGCGGACGACGACCTCGGTGTCACATACATCCATATCCGGCATGATGCCATCGGCCGTGGCGTCCTCAGCCGGGCCGGGAGATCTGCCAGCGGTCGGGCTTGCCCGCCGGATAGACGACGGTGAGCAGATCGCCGGTCGCCGGCCAGGACTTCGTGTCCCAGACGAAGCGGCCGTACACGACCTTGCCGGGGACCGAAGGACCGGTCAGCTTCCCCGTGATGGTCACGTACTGCTCACCGGGAGCGTCCGGCTGCGGGCTCACGCCGGTGATGTACAGCGTCCCCTCCTCCGGGTTCGCCGGCTGATAGCCCCGCCTGCCGCGGATCACGAAGACGATCAGCGAGACCAGCACCGCGGTCAGGATCAGCAGCGAGGCGAACTCCAGCATGCCCCCATGCTAGGTGCGCCTCATACGGGCGCGAGCTCGCTGGTGCCCTGATCGGTGCGCCGCACCTGCCAGACCGAGGAGCGGGTGCGTTGCGAACGTCCGTTGCCCCGATCGATCAGCATCCGGTTGTCGGTGGTGAAAATCAATTGCGCGCCACGGGCATTCGTCTCCGGATTCTGGAACAGCTGGATCAACCGGTCGGTCTCCTCGGCGGGCAGGCGCGCGCCGATGTCGTCGACCGCGAGGACGCGGCCCGCGTCCAGCGCGTCGAGCATGGCGGGCAGGACCCGCAGCAACGAGAGGGTGGCGCTGGACTCGTCGCCGATCTCGAACGGGTTGTCGATGCCGTCGTGCACCAAGCGCAGGCCCACGCCGCGCCGGGCCACCATCCGCGCGTACAGGGCGTCACGCGCCGCCTTCAGGTTGGTCAGCTCCCGCTCGAGCAGCACGACGGTGAGGCCGCTCTCGCGCAGCAACTGGTCGCCGTAGCCCGGCGAGGTGGCGCACAGGTCGATCTGCTTGCCGAGGCCGGCGATGTCGGCGTCCAGTTCGCGCAGGTAGTCGGCGTACATCGGGTCGTGCTCGGCGAGCAGCAGGTCGGTGATGCCCAGCTCGGCCGTGCGCAACAACATCAGCAGCCGGGCCGCGTTGTCCGGTGACCGGGAGATGTGGCTGCCCACCCGGTGGGCGATGGCGTCGGGTTCGACCGGACCGCGCTGCACCTCGAGCATGGACTCGAACCATCGATACGCGGGCACGAGCGCGTCGGAGTACATCTGGCCCGCGAGGCTGAGCAGCAGGGCGTTCGGACGCACCAGCGGAGCCAGCGCGGTGATCCCGTAGCGCGCTGCCTCGAACATCGGGCCGACCTTGATCTGTTCCCCGCTGCGCTCGAACACGATTCGCTTGCGCGAGCGCGGGTGGGTGTGCAGCCATTCGGCGGTCACGTCGGCGTTGTCCAACCGGAACCCGTAGGTGTAGGGCACGCCCTCGGCGACGAACGCCGCCACGAATTCCGAAGGGCGCTCCGGAAATCCGAGATGCGGCGCCCGCACCGGACCCGCGTACGGGTCCCACCCGGTCACCGAATGCAGCACCGCGTCGCGCATGTGCCCGAGCGCATCGATCAGGTTCGTCTTGCCCGCCGCGGCGCCGCCGTGAACGGCGGTCACCGGCACGGCCACCGGCCCGCTTCCCTTGGTGAGCCGCAACTCCTGCTCGTCGGCCAGCGATCTGTGGTTGGTCACCTGAAAACTGCGCAGCATGCCGCCATACTTCCGTCTGCGCCGCGGTGGGGCGACATCAGCCCGGTGACACCCGCGATCCGCGCCGAGCGCGCACGCCGTTTCCTACCGGCTCGCCCGCAGCAGTGGATGCCGCTGATAAGTGGTGGTCACGGAGGTGATCGGCGGGTCGAGGGCGGCGTCGGTGCGATGCGCGACGGCGCGCACATAACCGAGATACCTGCCCTCGTCCTGTTCGAGCGCGCGGATCTCGACCGTGTTCTCCGGCGCGACCGCGTACTGCCAGTCCAGCCAGCGCAGCCAGCCTTCGGACATGGTGTCGGCGGTGTCGACGTCGAGGACGCCGCTGCGCCGCCAGTGCCGCTGCCACCAGGACGCCGAATGCAGGCAAGCCATGCTCGGCTCCCACCAGGGCCGCAGATGATCGGGAAGCGGTCCGTCGATCTCACGCGTCAGACCCGCGCCCGCGATCGCGATCGCCCCGCCGGGCCGGACGTAGGCGGCCAGATAATTGGCATAGAGGTCGTCGGTGCCGTAGTAGACGAACGAATCGATGCTCACTATGGCGTCGAAGAACTCCCCGGCGAACGGTAAGGCACGCGCGTCGGCGCGGATCGCGAACACGTCGTCCGATACGCCCGCGTCGCGGAAGCGGGCCGCGCGTTCGTCGGGGCCGAACCACAGATCCGCCGCCCACACTTGAACGCCGAACTCCCGGTGCAGAAACACCGATGACGCGCCTCGCCCGCATCCGAGATCCAGCACCCGCATGCCGGGCCGGAGGTCGAGGGCTTCTGTCAGCCATTCGGTGAGCCACAGGGGGTTGGCTCCACCGCTGACGCCCGACCGCACCCAGTCCGGGTGATAGGCGTTCGAGCGCGGGAAATTGTCGTTGAGCACGTTTGATGTCCTTAGTGGTAGAGGCCGTTCCGGCGTGGTCGACACTCGGCTCGACAGTCCGGCAGCGGCGAGTCGCGGTGCCTGCCGAGGTGGCAACGTACCGCGCGGATGCGCACGCTACGTTCAAAAGCCGACCGCCGAGAGCGCCAGGACCACGACCGAGAACAGAAGGAATACGACCGGCGCGGCGATATCGCGCTGCCGCATGCGCAGATGCATCCCGATCGCCGCACAGAAGTAGACGACCAGCCCGATGGCGGCGGCTACCGCCAGTGGCCGCCACCAGAGCCCGAAGGCCAACCCGAAGGCCGCGGCGAGCTCGACCACCCCCAGCATCCACATCCGCCGCACCGGAAAGCCGACCGCGGCGACGATGCCGACGAGCTTCGGCTGACGCGCGAGGGTCGCCACCCCGGAACCGGCCACGGCGCACGCCGGCACACCCGCGACAAGCGCTGTCACCACGTTCATTTCAGCTCCTGAGTCTGTCGAGCACGGCTACCGGCGGCGGCCAGCACCGCCACGCCGAGAGCGAAGGGAACCAGCGTCGCCATGAACGGGATGCTGGTGACGAACGCGACGGTCGCGGGAACCTCGTCGACCGACCGCGGCATGACGACGGCGAGCACGGCACCGGCCGACAAGGTGGCCGCCAGCCCGTAGCCGATGCGAGTGAGGACCACTCCCGCGTGCCGAACCACCGATGATTCCATTGCCATCACCCGTGCCAGAGCCGCTGCCGCCAGGTACGCGGTGAGGATGTATCCGATCTGCACCAGATCCAGCCAGACCAACATGTAACCGATGAAGTCCGCGGGGCCTTCCAGGCCGCGCAGGTATCGCGCGGCCATCCAGTGTGTTTCCTCGACCATGAGTTGCTGCTGGTCTGCGCCCGTGAGCACGATCGCGAAGCGAGCCAGGAGGTTCATGCAGAACCCGCAGGTGCCGATCGCCAGTAGCACCACCGCGGGCACCGCCGTGTGTATCGAAGCAGAGCGCCGATGCCGCAGCAGCAGTCCGGCAGCGCCGGTCAGCAGCGCCACGGACATGACGAGCAGCGCGGCGGTGTTCACCATCATCGACGAGGTGTGGCGGGCCGTGGGACCGCCGGTGAACCCGCAGACAGCGAACAAGCCGATCCCTGCCAGCACGAACGTCGTCGCGGCACACTCCGCGGCCGGTGCGAGGCGCCGCACGAGCACCACCGCGCCCAGCACATAGATCGCGTCCGAGAGCACGAACACCGGTGTGGTCATCAAGTGCTCGGAGTGGGCCATGACGAGGACGAGCCCCGTCGGCCAGAGGGCGAGCAGACCGTAGCCGGCTCTTCGTACGGACGGGTCCATCCCTTTGTCTCCATTTCATCGAACAGTATGTCTTGTCAAATAGTGAGCTTTAGTCGGACAGACTGTCAACTGAAATATGGAAGGATGAAACGCATGAGCAAGCGCAAGTACGACCAAGTCGCGCGGGCCGAGGGCGCCGAACAGACCCGGCGAAACATCCTCGACGCCGTGGCGCAGCGGTTGCGCGAGGCCCCGACAGAGCAGCTGAGCCTCGACAAGGTGGCAAGGATCGCAGGTGTGTCCCGCTCGACGATCTATGTCGATTTCGGCTCTCGCGCAGGACTTTTCGACGCATTCGTCTCCGACCTGTCCGAGCGGACGGGCATCCGGGAGCTGACCGCCGCCGTCGGTTCCGACGATCCCCGCACTCATCTGCGCGCGGCCATCGCCGCGGCCGGCCGCATGAAGGCGCGCGATCTCGAGATCTATCGAGTCCTGCACGCGATGGACCGGCTGGATCCGACCTCGGCCGCGGAGGCGGTGCGCCGCATGGAAGAAGACCGACGAGGCGGCGTCGCCCATCTGGCCAACCGCCTCGCCGCGGCGGGCGTCCTCCGCGAGGACGTCTCGGTCGAATGGGCCACCGACATCCTGTGGGCGCTGACCAGCTTCGAAAGCCTCGACCTGCTGATCACCGGACGCGGACTCGACGTCGAGGACGCCGTGGAACGCCTCACCACCACCGCGGAGCGCGCTCTGTGCACGTCGGCGGGGGCAGTCGCGATCGCCTACCGCTGGACGCGCAGCGAGTTCCTGCGCGCGTGGGAGGCGGGCGCGTTCGACCATCGCGTCGAACTCGTCGAGGGGGAGGTATGGCCGGTGGTAATCGGGGACTGGCACGGGTTCACAGTGGGCCGGATCGTCGGTCGGCTCCCGCATGCCGGCGTGGAAGTGACCACGGCGACGCTGCCCACCGGTGACTCCCTGCCCGATCCCGACTGCTGGGCACTTCGGTCGGACGCCGAACCGGTCGACATGATCGGCACGAAGTTGTCCGTCTGGGCAGCTTCCGACGTACTGCTCGTCGTCGAAGTCTCCGACGAAACGGTGCTACAGGATCTCAATCGCAAAGCAGATCTCTACAGCCGCGCTGGGTATCCGGTCTATTGGGTCGTCACCAAAGACGTGATTTACGAACACACCGAGCCGACTGCCCAGGGCTATCGCTCCCGGACCAGGTACCGGTCCGGCGACCACATTCCCGTGGGCTACGCGGACGCCGAACTCGCCGTGGACGACTTGCTGTACCCGCACGGGTCGAGGTCGGTCGTCGGGACAACTCCGGTGATAGCGGGTTAGCATGCCTGCACGCCGCGGTCGTTTCCACGGCGTACTGCCGGAATGTTCGATGGGATGAGGGTATCGATGGGGCCGACGATTCGTCGTCTTGTGGTTGGCAGCTCGGTCGCCGCCGCGCTGGCGCTGGGCACGCTGGTCGTGGCGCCGGAAGCGGTGGCGGACGCGCCGTGTCCGGAGGGCACCGCACGCGTGTTCCTGGCCGACAGCACGAACACCTGCCAGGGCGCAGGGACGGTCAGTTACGACCCGCCCGGCGTGGTGTCGAAGGTGTGCTCGACGCCGAGCGCGGACGTGTCCGCCGAGGCGACGTTCAAGAACCGCCGCGGCAAGCTGACGACGCAGAAACTCGAACTGAGTTCCGGGCGTTGCGGGCGGTTCGACATCGCGGGTCAACTGGGCGCCACAGTTACGGTCAACTGAGTCGGCGGCCCGAACACCGGAGCGCTGTCGCCGGACTCGTGCCACCGATAGCCGGTCTCCACGGCTGCTGTATGGGCCCAGCACCAGACGCTCGGCGAACGGTTCTGCCCCGCTGAGCATTCCGCGCTGCGATCAGAGCGACGCGAGGGAGCGCCGGGGCGCGATGGCGGCCGCCCGTTTCAACCGATCAGCACGACGCGCTGTGCCGACCACTCGCATCCCGGTCCGATCGGCGCCCGAGCGAGCGCGCAGCCGCATCGGCTGACGCGCCGGTCACTCCTCGGCTTCGGCGTCCTCCGCGACCGTCTCCGGCGCGACTGCTTCGGGCCCGCTGGCCAGCAGCCGCCGGAATCCCTCCTCGTCGAGAATCGGTACCCCGAGTTCGTCGGCTTTGGCGGCCTTGGATCCCGGCGCGTCCCCGACCACCACGAACGCGGTCTTCTTCGAGACCGAACTCGCGGCCTTGCCGCCACGCGCCAGGATCGCCTCCTTGGCGCCGTCGCGGGTGAAGGTTTGCAGCGAACCGGTCACCACGATGGACAGGCCCTCGAGGTTGCGCTCGATGGATTCGTCGCGTTCGTCCTCCATCCGCACACCGGCGGCCCGCCACTTCGCCACCACGGCCCGATGCCAGTCGACGGTGAACCACTCCGCCACCGCGGCGGCGATGGTCGGGCCCACGCCGTCGGCGGCGGCCAGTTCCTCCACCGACGCCTGCTCGATGCGGTCCAGGCTGCCGAATTCGGCGGCCAGCGCCCGAGCCGCGGTGGGACCGACGTGCCGGATGGACAAGCCGACGAGCACCCGCCACAGCGGACGGTCCTTGACGGCGGCCAGATTCTCCAGCAGCCGCTTGCCGTTGGCGGACAGGCTGCCGTTCTTGTTGGCGTACAACGAGGTGGTGAGCAGCGCCGCCTCGTCCAGGTCGAACAGATCACCCTCGTCGGTGATGACGCCGGACTTCAGCAGATCGATCGCGCCTTCGTACCCGAGGGCCTCGATGTCGAAGGCGCCACGGCCGGCCACGTGGTAGACGCGCTCACGCAACTGCGCCGGGCAGAACTGCTGATTCGGGCAGCGGATATCCGCATCGCCTTCCTTCTCCGGACGTAATTCGGTGCCGCACTCGGGGCAGTGCGTCGGCATGACGAATTCGCGCGCGTCCTCGGGGCGGGCGTCCACCACCGGGCCCAGCACCTCGGGGATGACGTCGCCGGCCTTGCGGATGGTGACCGTGTCGCCGATCAGCACGCCCTTGCGCTTGACCTCGGAGGCGTTGTGCAGAGTGGCCATCGCGACCGTGGATCCCGCGACGGACACCGGCTCCATCACCGCGAACGGCGTCACGCGGCCGGTGCGGCCGACGTTCACCTGAATGTTCAGCAGCTTGGTTGTCGCTTCCTCGGGCGGATACTTGTAGGCGATCGCCCAGCGGGGAGCGCGCGAGGTGGATCCGAGGCGGCGCTGCAGCGCGGTCTCGTCCACCTTGATCACCTGGCCGTCGATCTCGTGCTCGATGTCGTGCCGGTGCTCGCCCCAGTAGGTCACCCGTTCGATCACCGCGTCGATGCCCTGCACCCGCCTGCTGTGCTCGGACACCGGCAGGCCCCACGCGGCGAGTGCGCGGTACGCCTCGTACTGCGAGGTCGGTGTGTAGCCCTCCATGCGACCGAAGCCGTGGCAGATCATGCGCAGCCTGCGCCGCGCGGTGACCGACGGGTCCTTCTGACGCAGCGAACCAGCCGCGGTGTTGCGCGGGTTGGCGTAGGGCGGCTTGCCCTCGGCCACGATGGCGGCGTTGAGCGTCTCGAAGTCCTCCAGCCGGAAGTACACCTCGCCGCGGACCTCCAGCAGGGCGGGGATGGGGAACTCGTCGCTGGGGGTCAGCTCGCCGGGGATGTCGTCGATGGTGCGCGCGTTGAGCGTCACGTCCTCGCCGGTGCGTCCGTCACCGCGGGTGGCGCCACGGACCAGCCGCCCGTTCTGGTAGACCAGGTTCAGGGCGACGCCGTCGATCTTCACCTCACACAGGTAATGCAGGTCCGGCCCGGTCTCCGCCTCCACCCGGGCGGCCCAGGCGCGTAGCTCGTCGACGTCGAACACATTGTCCAGCGACAGCATCCGCTCGAGGTGGTCGACCGCGGTGAAATCGGTCGCGAAACCGCCGCCGACGAGTTGGGTCGGCGAATCCGGCGTGCGCAGGTCCGGATGTTCGTCCTCCATGGCCTGCAACCGTCGCAACAGCGTGTCGAACTCGCCGTCGGAGATGATCGGCGCATCCCGGACGTAGTAGCGGAACTGATGCTCACGCACCTCGTCCGCGAGTCGCTGCCACTCAACCCGCTGCTCTGCCGTCGCCGGGGCCGCCGCGCTGTCGCTGTCACTCACGCATCGCACATTAGCGGAGGCCACCGACAGCGCATCGGGATGTTCGCGCACGTCGCCGCACTCAATCGTACGGATTCCGACCGGTCTGTTTCCCTGGTTGAGGCAAGGTGGACCCGAGCCCGGCACCGCCACGATGCGATCCCCATCGGCGAACGTCAGGAGAACGAAAGCTCTTCCGGCTCCTCGGCATACGCGCGCGCGATCTCCGTGGCCAAGCGCAATGCCCGTCGACTCCACTCCAGCGAGACACCCCCCAGACCGCATGCCGGACTGACCGCCACCCGTCGCGCCAGCGTCCGGCGGCTGAAGCCGAGCCGATCGATCAGCCGCACTCCCGGCTCGGCGAACGTTCGCCAGGTGACCGCTGCGGCCGGTACCTCGGTCGGGACGAGACCGAGCACCAGTTGTTTGCCCGCCTCCAGGGCCTCGCCCACCTCGTCGAGTTGCCCGGTGCCGATGGTGCTCAGATCGAAGCCGATTCCCGCGGTGGCACTGCGGCGCAGCAGGCCGAGCGCGGGCGGCTCGGCGCAGCTGTGCACCAGGACCGGCGCGGACTGGGCGGCGATCACCGTGTCCAGCACGGCCAGCGCTTCGGGCTCGGGCAAGGCGCGCACGGTGTTCAGCACGCTCACGCCGCCAAGCGAGCCGTTCAGGACCGCGGTCAGCGACGGTTCGTCCAGTTGCAGGACGACTTGCGCGCCGAGCCGCTTGCGCACCTCGGCGACGTGCTGCGCCAGTCCCTCGGCGAGGGATTCCGACAGGTCGCGCACCGCACCGGGATCGGTGAGCACGCGATGCCCACCGGGTAGTTCGACTTGCGCGGCCAAGGTCAGCGGGCCCGCCGATTGCACCTTCACCGTCCGTCCGCTGCCGGACGAACCGGCGTTCTCCCATGCTTCCTCGAGCGCGTCCAGATCGGCGCGCAGTAGGTCATGGGCCCGCCGGGACACCGAACCCGGGCGTGGCGCGAGCCGGTAACCCCTCGGCGTGGTGTCGAAGCGCAGGTCGACCAGCAGCGCGGACGCACGGCCGATCGAATCCGCGCCCGCGCCGCGCCCGGGCAGCTCCACCAGATGTGGCAGCTCGCCCAGTTCCCCGACGACAGTCGCGGCGGCCTCGCGGGGATCGGCTCCCGGCCAGGAGCCGACTCCGGTGGCGATGCCGCCCGGAACGCGAACCGGCTCGGTTGCCACATCCGTCCCGGTCTCCTGCGCCACGTCATCCATGCCGGTCTCGTACACCCGTACTCCGTCCGTTCGATTCCGCCATTACAGGACTCCGCCGTCCTCAGCGGCTACACCGGACAGCGTCGCAGGCCACACCACGCGGGGCGGTCCGGATCACCGGGCCGCCTCGGCCTCCGCTTCACTCGCCACCTGATCCCGTGCGGTACCGGAGATGGTGCCGCTGCCGATCACCTCGTCACCCTCGGGATCCGGCCGGTAGAGCACCACGGCCTGGCCGCGTGCGACGCCGGTCAGCGGCTCACGCAGCCGCACGATCAGTCCGTCGCCCACCGCTTCGGCGACCGCGGGCGCGGTGCCGCCGTGCGCGCGGACCTGCGCAACGCATTCGATCGGGCCGACGGGTGCGGAGCCCGAGGTCCAGATCGCACGCTCCGCCTCGACGGTTCGAACCTGCAGGTCGTCGGCCGAACCGACGTGGACGGTGCCGGAATCGGGGTCGATGCCGGTGACGTAGCGCGGCTTGCCGTCGGCGGCGGGGCCCGGCAACCCGAGTCCCTTGCGCTGCCCGATGGTGAATCCGTGCACACCTTCGTGCCGCGCGAGCACCTGGCCCTCGGCGTCGACGACCGCGCCGGGCCGGATGCCGATCTTCGCGCCGAGGAAGGCGCGGGTGTCACCGGAGGGGATGAAACAGATGTCGTGGCTGTCGGGCTTGTTCGCCACGGCGAGGCCGCGCTCGGCGGCCTCGGCGCGGATCCGCGGCTTCGGCGTGTCGCCCACCGGGAATATCGCGCGCGAAAGCTGCTGCGCGGTCAGCACCGCGAGCACGTAGGACTGGTCTTTGTCGGCGTCGACGGCACGGCGCAGCACGCCGTCCTCGAGCCGCGCGTAGTGGCCTGTGACCACCGCGTCGAAGCCGAGCGCCACCGCTCGGTCGGCCAGCGCGGAGAACTTGATCTTCTCGTTGCAGCGCAGGCACGGATTCGGCGTTTCGCCCGCCGCGTAGGCCGCGACGAAATCATCGATGACGTCTTCCTTGAACCGGTCGGCGAAATCCCAGACGTAGAACGGGATGCCGAGCACGTCGGCGGCGCGCCGGGCGTCACCGGCGTCCTCCTTCGAGCAGCAGCCGCGCGACCCGGTGCGCAGCGTGCCCGGCGTCGCCGACAGCGCCAGATGGACGCCGACCACCTCGTGACCGGCATCGACAGCACGCGCCGCCGCCACGGCCGAATCCACACCACCGCTCATCGCGGCGAGTACCCGCATCAGACACCTCCTTTCGCACCGGCCAGACCCGCGGCCTTGGCCCGCTCGACCACCTGCGGCAATACTTCCAGCAACGCCTCGACATCGGCGCGCGTCGAGGTGTGTCCCAGCGAGAACCGCAGCGATCCACGCGCCTGCCACGGCTCGACGCCCATGGCGATCAGCACGTGACTGGGCGTGGCCACGCCGGCGGTGCACGCCGAACCGGTCGAGCACTCGATCCCCGCCGCGTCCAGCAGCATAAGCAGCGAATCCCCTTCGCAACCGGGGAAGGTGACGTGCACGTTGCCGGGCAGGCGCCGCTCGCCGACCGGTCCGTTGAGCACCGCCTCGGGCGCCGTCGCGCGGATGCCGTCGATCAGCGCTTCCCGCAACGCGACCAGCTCGGCGGTCCGCGCGGGCAGTTCGGCCGCGGCCTGGCGCAGTGCCGCCGCCAGCCCGATGGCCGCCGCCGTGTCGGAGGTTCCCGATCGCAGGTCGCGCTCGTGCCCACCGCCGTGCAGCAGCGGCACGCACGGCACCTGCCTGCCGAGCAGCAGCACCCCGACACCGTGCGGGCCGCCGACCTTGTGCCCGGCGAAGCTCGCCGCGGAAAGACCAGTCTTCGCGAAATCCATGGGCAACTGGGCCGCCGCCTGCACCGCGTCGCTGTGCATCGGCACGCCGAATTCCTGAGCCAGCGCGGCGAGTTCGCCGACCGGCTGGACGGCGCCGACCTCGTTGTTCGCCCACATGACGGTGATCAGCGCGACCTCGTCGGGATGCGCGGCGAGCGCGGCCCGCAGCGTGGCGGGCGCGACCACGCCCTCGGCGTCCACCGGAAGCCAGGTGACCTCAGCGCCCTCGCGCCGCTCCAGCCACTCCACCGCGTCGATCACCGCGTGGTGCTCGACCGAACTGGCGATGATCCGGTTCCGGCGCGGATCTTCGTCGCGGCGCGCCCAGAAGATGCCCTTCACCGCCAGGTTGTCGCTCTCGGTGCCACCGGAGGTGAAGATGACCTCCGAGGGCCGGGCGCCCAGGTCGGCGGCGATCGACTCGCGGGCCTCCTCCAGCAGCCGCCGGGCGGCGCGGCCGGAGCCGTGCAGCGACGACGCGTTGCCCGTGGTGCGCAGGGCAGCCGTCATCGCCTCGATGGCCGCGGGCAGCATCGGTGTGGTGGCCGCGTGATCGAGGTAGACCGTGTGGGGCGCAGCACCGTTGACCGGACCCGAAAAAGCCGACTTCATGACCAGTTAAGGATAGCCGTCACCGTCAGCCGGTTATTCCCCCCTGCTCGCGCGCCGGTGAGGGATGCGTTCCCGGGCCGCCGCGCCGTCGAATACCCCCGTCGGGGCGCGAATCTCAGGGTATTCCCCTATTGAATGTACCGCTAAATAGCGGTACGTTAAATGACGTGTTGATCGCTGCCCGGCCCGATCACGGAGCGGATCCAGGGCCGGTGCGCCGAGCGGTCGACTACCGGACGAATCGATATGTGAGGAAGTTCCGATGGAACCACGCCCCCATGGACGTACTCGACGTGTGCTGGCACGCGCCGCGGCCGCGTCCATACTCGCCCTGATGCCGATCACCGCCGTCGCGGTGCCGGCGCTGGCCAGTCCGATCGTGCTCGAGCCGGCCGAGCAGATCGAGCCGGCCCACGGCCGTCCCGGCCACCGCCACGGCCACGGCCACGACCACCGCAACCGGCACGACCACAGCAACTGGCACCGCCACGACAGGTGGAACCACGGGCGGCACAACGACTGGGATCGGGGACGCCACGACGACTGGGATCACGGCAGGCACGGTTGGCACCACGGGTTCCGGCCACCCACGGGCAGCGGTTTCTGAGTCGATTCACGTTTCCCGGAGCGAGCCGCCTGCGGTTCGCTCCGGATTCGTGTGGACGGGCGGCGCGCGGTTCTGATTCGCGGATGAGCACGGGACTCCGGCGGCAGCGACTCCGGACCCACGCGCTGCGCCCTTCCTAACGCGCGGCGGCCGCACCCCGGCGGCCCAGCAAGGCCGGGCGGCGGCGCGGCCTGCGAACCACTTCCGGCGCATCGGCCGCAACCGACGGGTCCTGCACCCGGGTGTGCCCCGCCTCGATCCACTCCATGGCTTCCAGCGCACCGTGGCGCGACACGACGCTGTCGCGGACGGCGGCCTCGCAGCGGCGGGCCAGCTCGCGCCGGTCCGTGCCGGGCTGCTGTACCGGCTCCAGCACCACTTCGGCGATCATCCCGCGCGACCGCAGCACCCGTCGCGCGGACGAGCCGAAGGTGTCGACGCCGACGAACCCGGGCACCGTACAGGGCACGCCGTGCCGGTCCAGGTACCGCAACCGAACCGGCTGCACCGGAGTTCCGGTGTCCACGGCAGCTTGGAACAACGCGGGACGCATCGTGCCGTAGGCGCGGCCACACCAGGTGGTGCCTTCGGGGAAGACGCCGACCCGCTCGCCCGCGGCCAGCCGCGCCCCCACCTCGGCCACCACATCGGGCAGCTGACGCAGACTCTCGCGCTCGATCGGGATCACCCGCATCCGCTTGGCGAGGTTGCCGATCAGCGGCCAGTCCACCATGTCCGCGCGCGCCACGAACCCGAGCGGCTGCACCGAGGCCAGCGCGACGATATCGGTCCAGCCGATGTGTCCGCTCACGACCAATACGCCGCCGTCCGCTGCTCCGAATCCGGCGGGAGGGAGCGCGGCGTCGCCCTCATCGACGACACCGCGCTCGTCCGCGGCCACCCGGTTGTCGACTACGCGCAGCCGCATGCCCAGGCAACCGAGCAATAGGCGCGCGTAACCGCGCTGCAGTGGCACACGCTTGCCGCGAGGCGTCACCGCGTTCGCGACCGGGAAGCTCAGCAGCAATCCGGCGACCCCGGCCAGCCGGGCGGCCACACGTGCCAGGCCGACTTCGTCGATCGAATCCAGACAGCCGGGCCCACAGGGGCTCAACGGCATCCATGCGTGCGCGGAGGACATGGCGGGCGGCGCGTCGAAGACCACGGTCCTCACCGTCCCCCGTCGAGGGTCGCGGCGGCATCGCGTAGTCGGTCGAGGTACCGGGTGTTGATGGTGTCCAGCCCGAGCAGCACGACGAAGTCCGCGACCGCGAAGGCGGGATCATGAGCGGGCTCGCCGCAGATCTCCGCGCCCAGCCGCAGGTAGCCCCGCACCAGCGGCGGCAGCTTCGGCCGCGGCGGCGGCGTCAGTTCGTCCAGCGGCTTGCCGTCGACGACAACCGGGTTGTACGGGTGCACCCGGCGTTCCGGATCGGAGGCGTGGCGGCCGAGCAGCATGTCGCGCACGCCGCGCACGTTCACTCCGGGCGGATCGGCCGGGGTGTCCTGCATCGGCACCGACACGCAGCCCATCACCCATTCGTAACCGGTGAGCTGGATGTAGTGCAGGATGCCCGCCCACATGAGAGTGAGCACCGAGCCGTTGCGGTGGTCGGGGACCACGCAGGCGCGGCCCATCTCCACGATCCGCATGCCCTCCGGATCCAGTTGCGCGAGATCGAATTCCGTGGCCGTGTAGTACCCGCCCGCGGCGGCGACCTTGTCCGGCGGCAGCATCCGGTAGCAGCCCACGAACTCCCCGCTGGCGTCGTCGCGCACCAGCAGGTGATCGCAGTGCTCATCGAAACGGTCGGCGTCCAAACCGGTGCCGTCGTCCGGGATCCGGAAGCCCGGCTCGTTGGCGAACACGTTGTAGCGCAGGCGCTGCGCGGCGACACGGTGGTCGAGATCGGAGGAGACCACCAGCGAGTAGCGCGACCGTTCCTCGCCGGACTCCGTCGGTCGAGCCGAGGCTGTCAGCACGGACGAAATAGTCATATCCACGATGAAGCCAGTCCGAGAATGCGCCGCAGCAACCTCGAAGTGTCGCGACGATGCCGGTTGGGTGAACGAGACGACTGTCACACCGAGCGTTCACCGAACGGTTCCACCGCGTTCGCTCATCGGCACCTCCAGCGCTTCCGTCCATGCGGTTTGTCGCACAAGTCACTGCGCTCGGCCCAGCACCGGGACCGAAGGTGCGCACGGAAGCCGGACGCAGTGAATCGCGGCGCGCCCCGCGGGGGGCGGGGGGCGTGCGAACGTGGGGGGAGCCCGTACCCGGGGCGGCGCCCCGC